>NZ_JAFEUX010000007.1:0-242424 GCF_016901055.1 Alteribacter salitolerans
TATAATAGTAGGCAGTAGCGGAAGACGGCGACTCCAGCGGGAAAAGCAACAGCTGAAGACCCCGCAACGGAGTGAGGAGGCTGAAGCGTTGCCCGCGGAAAGCGTCCGTCTGAAGCGGATGCAGGATCTCTGCTTTTATGTGCAATTCATACTAGATCCTTTATTATTAGTGTACTACAAATATCTGAATAGTTGGATTATTAAACACAAAAAGAAAAGGCTGTTGAGAAAAGACTTTCTCAACAGCCTGACTAATCTTAGAGATTAGTCTTTTTTTGTCGGGATTATGTAAAAGTCTCTTGTAACTTGGAAAACTTATTTGTTAATATGACTTAGTGTGATAAATTTTTACAACGGAGGTAATTTATCTATAATGAGTTTGCGCAACTTTTTGACTTTGTCGGTTTTGTCCTTGGTTTTTATTATAACTGTGAACATTAGTTCCAATGTTGTTCACAGTGAGTATTTAAGTTACTACAATAACTCAGGCGTTACTGGAACAGTTAGTTTATCTATGAACGAATTATCAGAGGAAGAATTAAAAAAAGGTGATGAAGGGGAGGCAGTGTTAAAGCTTCAACAAGATTTACAGACCCTTGGCTTTATGGATGATAAAGACATAGATGGCTATTTTGGTTCTGTTACCAAAGATAATGTTGAGATGTTTCAGTATTATTATCAACTGCATGTGAGTGGTGTGGCAGATATTGAAACACTAAACTACATACAAGAATTGCTTACTTCCCCATTTAGGATGGGAAATAGTCATGCAGAGGTTGTAAACATTAAGTACGGGTTAAATGAATTGGGTTTTTATGTCTCAACTGATTTTCCTACCAGTTATGGTCCTGCAACGGATGAAGCTGTTAGAACTTTTCAAGAATATTATGGTTTAGTAGTGAATGGAATATATGATAGCGTAACATCATCAGCTATGGAAAAAAACCTAAACAATTCATTAAGATCTGGAGAGAACAACCTTCAAGTAGAAGAGTTGAAAAATAACTTGAATTATTTAGGATTTCCAGTAGCAATGAGTTTCCCAATGAACTTTGGTCCAGCTACCGAAATTGCAGTAGAGGACTTTCAGGCATATTACGGTTTGGTAGTAAATGGAATGGGGGATGAAGTTACCTTACGCAAAATAAACGAGATAATTGAAGCCCCACTTGCACCTGGTTTAAAAAGGCAAGATGTAATCCAATTTAAAAGGGATTTAAAGAAATCCGGATTTAAAGTATCTTCAAATCCAACAGATTGGTATGGGCCCTCTACAGAAAAAGTGGTGAATGAATTTCAGGAATACTTCAAAATTTCTTCCACTGATTCTCTGGATGATACCACACTTTCCCTTTTAGCTAGCATAGTAAACAGCCCTCTACAAAGTGGTATGAATAACGATGAGACGAAACAATTAAAAATTGACTTAAATAATATTGGCTTTGAAGTTTCCATGAACTATCCCGGCAGCTTTGGACCATCAACTGAGAGTGCTTTAATGTCATTTCAAAGATATTATGGTTTAGTCTCAAATGGAATAGGTGATCCAAGAACAATTTCAGCGTTAAATGATATTTTAGACAGTCCATTCCGTTTAAATCAAAACAGTAATGAAGTACGTTCATTAAAAGAAAATTTGAACTTTCTAGGCTTCCCTGTTTCGATGAATTTTCCCAATAATTTCGGTCTTGGAACTGAAGCAGCAGTTAAAAGTATACAAAGATATTATGGATTAGTTCCAAATGGAATTGGGGATCCAAACACATTATCAAAAATGAATGAGGTTCTAAGTGCACCTTTGGAACCCGGTCTTAAAAGGCAAGACGTAGTGGACTTAAAAATCGACTTGGGGAATTTAGGGTTTGCTGTTTCCTCTAATCCAACAGACTGGTATGGTCCTACTACAGAAAAAGTTGTAAGGGATTTTCAAGAGTATTATGGGTTACCTATAACAGGTAAATCAAATAAAGATACCTTAGACATGATAAATAGTATACTTTCGAGTTCTCTAAGAGAAGGCCAAAATAACTTAGAAACAGCTTCTCTTAAAAGTGATTTGAACAAACTTGGTTTTCCAGTAACAATGAATTTCCCCAATAGCTATGGTCCCTCTACAGCAAAGGCTGTAAGTGATTTGCAAAGGTACTATGGTCTTAGGGTGAACGGTATTGGAGATGTTATCACATTAGAAAAAATTAATAAAGTATTTTCTAGTCCACTACGATTGAACCAGAGTCATGATGAAGTTGTTCAACTTAAAGAGAACCTAAATAAAATAGGCTTTCCTGTTTCAATGAATTTCCCTCGTAGCTATGGTCCTGCTACTGAACAAGCAGTGAGAGACTTTCAATCAAGTTTAGGTCTCCCGGTTAGTGGGATAGCTGATGAAAATACTTTAGCTATGTTAGAAGAAAGGGCTAACCTTGTAACCAGAAATGGCTTAGTTACTGCTTCTAATCTTAATGTAAGAACCGGTCCGGGTAATAGTCACAATATAATTGGTTCCCTTCCGCAAAACACAAATGTGATTATAAAAAATGACAATGGAAATGGATGGTACGAGATAGTCTTTAACAGAGGCTCTGCCTTTGTCTCAGCAGGCCACATAAAATTGGCCACCAATGAACTGGATGGGAAAATAATTATGCTAGACCCAGGTCACGGAGATGGTGATGTAGGCGGAATTGGAAATGGTCTTCTTGAAAAGGATGTTGTTTTGGATATATCTTTAAGAGCCCGACGATTACTTGAAAACTCTGGAGCGACCGTAATAATGACAAGAGAAACCGATGTATTCTACACTTTGGGTGAGCGTGCTTCCATGGCGAATTCATCTAATGCAGATATATTTATTAGTGTTCATGCTAATGCATTTAATGGAGTTGCTCATGGTACTGAAACATTCTGGCACGGGAAGTATAAACGAGCTGAAAGCCAAAAGTTAGCTCACTCAATTCAAGATGCCGTTGTTAAACACATGGGAACTCATTACCGCAGAGTAGATGAAGGTAACTATCATGTTATCAGGGAAACTGTTATACCAAGTGCTTTGTTAGAGGTTGGTTTTTTAGATCATGCGGGGGATGCTGCTAAATTGAGACAAAGTTCGTATCTGCAAAAAAGTGCAGAAGGGATCTTAGAAGGTGTTATTCAATATTACAAGTAATTTAGTAAACATAGAAGATAGTGGGGGAGAATAGTGTTTAGAAGAAAAGAATCTATTGTTTTAATTACTGTTGTAACTTTAGGTGCTTCCGTTATCTGGAATTCACCAACTTTAGCAGATTCAAAGAAACAGAGTGATTTAGAATTAAATAATGAATCTCACAGTGAAGAGTATGAAATAACAGAGAATGAAATTGCTAATAGAGAACAGGAACTAACAGAAGGAAAGGATGAATATAAGGGCGAGGAGGATAGTGAAAAAAGCGAAGGTGGGGTAAAAGAGGAAGTTGATGTTATTGGTGCAGATGATCTAGAAGAAATTGAATCAGAACCCGAATCAGAACCCGAATTAAAGGATAAATTAGACGAAACTAAAGAGAACGAAGAAGAATCTGATAAATCTTCTGAAATGATGTCATTAAACCAAGAAGCCAAAGACCAGATGAGTGCGGAAGAAATACATATCCTGCAGGAAAGCTTAGATCAATTAGGGTTTAAGACTTCTTTAACTGGTATCTTGGATGAAGGAACTAGAAAATCGTTAGATCAATTGCAACAATACTACGGCCTTTCTAGAACTGGTGAACCTACAGAAGAAACTATGAAAAAAATTGAAGAAATTTTATCAGGTCCACTAGTTCCTGGGCGTAATAATTCAGCTGTCAGTCAATTAAAAGAAAGCTTGAATTATTTAGGTTTTAATGTTTCGATGAACTTCCCTGGAAGCTATGGAGCAGCAACAAGGGAAGCGGTACAGGAGTTGCAAGAGTATTATGGACTTGTTGTTAATGGCATTGCAGATGAAGTAACACTAAAAAAAATAGACGATATTAAATCTGCTCCACTCTCTCTTGGATTAAAACGAAGTGATGTTTTGGATTTGAAATTAAAGCTAGGTGAAGTTGGTTTTATTGTGTCTGCCAGTCCAACTAATTATTATGGGCCGGTTACAGAGGGTGTAGTAAAAGATTTTCAATCATCTTTTAACTTAAATGTAACTGGAATAGCAGACCAACAAACTCTTGAAAAACTTGATGGAATTGTTTCCAACCCGCTAAGGTTGCATCAAAATAATGAACAAGTTATTCAGTTCAAAGAGAATTTAAATACTTTAGGTTTTTCCGTATCCATGAACTTCCCCGGAAATTATGGACCGGCTACCGAGAGGGCTACGAGAAACTTTCAATCTTACTACGGCATTGCTAATACAGGAATTGGAGATGCTGAAACATTAGCCGTGATGGCAGATATATTGGCCAGCCCATACAAATTAGGAGCAAATAATGAAGAAGTAAGGTTATTAAAAGAGAATTTAAACATGTTGGGCTTTACAGTTTCGATGAATTTCCCTAATAGTTTTGGACCAGCTACAGAAACTACGTTAAAGACTTTTCAGAGGACTAATAACCTTGTTCCTAATGGCATTGGGGACCCTGTGACAATGGCAAAAGTAGAAACGCTTATAAATGAGCCCATGGGCCCTGGTCTTAGAAGAAAAGACGTAATTAATTTCAAATTAAATTTGGAAGAGGTAGGGTTCAAAGTTTCAGCTAATCCAACTGACCTTTATGGTCCTGTAACGGAGCAAGTAGTAAGAGACTTTCAATCTTATTATGGGCTAAAAGTTAGTGGGATAGCGGATAAGGAAACACTTTCTACATTGAAAGACCTACAGAATGCCCCGCTTAGAAAAGGGGGAAATAATCATGAAACAGTGCTTTTGAAAGATAATTTAAACTTTTTAGGCTTTGATGTATCAATGAACTCCCCACGAAATTTTGGTCCGGCAACAGAGTTAGCTGTGAAAAAATTACAGAAATATTATGGACTAGTTGAGAATGGTATTGGAGACCCTGTTACACTAGCAAAAATAGAAGAGGTTTTAAATGCCCCATTTGCTTTGGGTTTAAAGAGGCATGATGTAGTAAGCTTAAAGCTTGATCTTGAAGATATTGGATTTTTCGTAGCTTCAAACCCTACAGATTATTATGGCTCCGTAACTGAACGTGTGGTCAGGGAGTTTCAAAGTTATTATGGGCTAAAGGAAACTGGTGTAGCAGATAAGGAAACGCTGGTAACAATTGAAAACATTCTTAATAGCTCTTATCGTGAAGGAGAAAGCCATAATGGTGTGGTGGATTTAAAAGAAAAATTAAATATTTTAGGTTTTCATGTAACAATGAACTCTCCGGAAAGTTATGGTAGTTTGACTGCGGCTGCTGTAAAGGAATTACAAGAATATTACGGTTTACGAATGAATGGTATAGGTGATCAGGTAACTTTAGATAAGATTGAAAAATTAATTCAAAGCCCTCTCAGCAAAGGTCAAGTTAGTGACGAAGTAGTTACCTTGAAAGAAGATTTAAATAAGTTAGGTTTTGAGGTTTCAATGAACTTCCCGAGAGAATACGGCAGTGCCACAGAACGAGCTGTAAGGGAATTTCAAGTTTATTATAATTTGAAAGTAAGTGGAATCGCTGAAACAAAAACGCTAGAAAAGATTGAAAATATATTAAAAGGTCCTTTGAGACTTGGGCAGAGCAATAATCAAGTTAGACAACTCAAAGAGGATTTGAACAGCTTAGGATTCACAGTCGGTATGAATTTCCCTAACAGCTATGGAGCAGAGACAGAAAAGGCAGTAAGAGAGTTTCAGGAATTCTTTGATCTTCGAGTAAGCGGGATTGCAGATCAAGTCACTTTGCAAAAAATTGATGAACTTCAAAATTTAGCACAGATGACAACTTATACACAATATAACTTAACATTGGAACAGGCTTTAAATGAGCAATTGAGAAAGGATGTACCTCCTCAAACGGACTTGTATAGAAACTCTCCTGCTTACCTATCAGCAAAATCAGTTACACCTATTAAAGGCACAACTAGTGGGAATGTTAACTTAAGGAGTGAAGCAACTACAAACTCATCCGCCCATACATTGGCATTAAGAGGAACAGATCTAACCTTAAAAGGTGAGGTTGAAGGGCAATCTGTTGGAGGGAACATCCTTTGGTACGAAATAGATTATGATGGTTTGACTCTTTTTGTCCACAGTTCATTAGTAAATGTTACTCAAGTCAAAACATTAACACCAGTTAGCATACAACAATCACCAGAGGGAGGGGCCCATTCATACAGAGACTTAGTTAAAGGGGTCACTCTAAATGTTAGAGAGAAATTAAATGATAATAACTGGTACGACATAAACTATGAGGGTAACTTTGGAATATGGAGAAATGCACGAACTGAAGATGTCCTTAAACATCTTGATCCTGAACAAAACGACATCCTTCAGCACCTTGTTTTGGATAGGTCGACTGGATTGTCTGTATCACAAGTGAATCTTGCTCTAAATGGAAAGGGAGTTCTTGATGGAATGGGTCAGGCATTCTTGGATGCGGGTAGACTTCATGAAGTAAACGAGCTTTATTTGCTTTCTCATGCCTTACTGGAATCTGGTCATGGTACTTCAAGTTTGGCTAGAGGAATAGAGGTAGGTAAAAATCAAGATGGAAATCCTGAAGTTGTAAACGATAATAACCGCTCAAAACTAACTGAAATTAAGACAACATATAACATGTTTGGAATTGGTGCTTTTGATCATGACGCGCATCGATTAGGTGCTATCAGAGCATATGAAAGAAGCTGGTTTAGTCCTGAAGAGGCAATTATTGGCGGGGCGGAATTTGTAAGACATGGATATTTCGATAATGGCCAAAATACTCTCTATAAGATGAGATGGAACCATTTGTATTTGAACAGTTGGAGAGGTTATTCCCAATATGCAACAGATATGGGGTGGGCAGTTAAACAATTACCTCTTATGAGAAGTCTGTATAATCAAATGGATAATCCGATAATGCTTTTTGATATTGTAAAATTTAATTAACAGAAGAGGCTGGTGCAAAAGCCTGAAAGAACAAGTGAACCGCATGGAATCAAGATTTATAACTTTGATTTTATGCGGTTTTACTTTTAAGATTCTATTTAATTAGACCGTCTCAAGTTATGTCCTGTCCCAATCTGGATTGTTATTTACACAACTGGTCTGAATTTACGACAAAATTCCATGTCATTCTATGGATTATGTAGTTTTTAAGTATTATAATGATAAGATATGAGAAAAGAACTTTAGATTTAATTTAGTTATTTAATAACAAATTATTAATTATGAAACAATGGTTACATTAAAAACGTCTAGTGATATAAGTAAGTAGTATCTTAACAAAGTTTATATTGAGGTGAAAAAATTGCAAGTAAAAAAAGCAATAATTCCTGCTGCAGGGCTTGGAACAAGATTCCTTCCTGCTACGAAAGCACAGCCTAAAGAAATGCTGCCGATAGTGGACAAGCCTACAATACAATATATTATTGAAGAAGCGATTGCTTCTGGTATAGAAGACATTATTGTGGTCACGGGTCGTGGAAAAAGAGCGATTGAGGATCACTTTGATAAATCATTTGAATTAGAAGAAACTCTTGAAAAGAAAGACAAGCAGGTACTTTTAAAACAAATGCAGGAAATTTCAAGTATGACAAATATTCATTATATTCGTCAAAAGGAGCCAATGGGCCTTGGACATGCCATCTGGTGCGCACGTAAGTTTATCGGAAATGAACCATTTGCCGTTTTACTCGGTGACGACATCGTGCAGTCCGAAACACCATGTCTTGAGCAGTTGATAGACGTTTATGACCGTTACCATTCATCGGTTGTGGGGGTTCAGGAAGTGCCGGACAAAGATGTTTCGAAATATGGGATTGTAGCGCCTAAGGGACATGAAATTGAATCGAATGTCATTCATGCTGAAACCTTGGTTGAGAAGCCGGCGATTGAAGATGCGCCTTCCAATTATGCGATTATGGGACGTTACGTGTTGCGTCCGGAGATTTTTGAGATTCTTGAAAATCTGCCAACCGGATCCGGCGGTGAAATTCAGCTTACAGATGCGATTAATGTGCTGAATCAGAAGCAGGCCGTTCTGGCATATAACTTCGAAGGCATCCGATACGACGTGGGTGATAAATTCGGTTTTATAAAAGCGACGGTTGATTTTGCCCTTCAGCGGGAAGATCTATCTACAGAGGTAGCTGAATACTTAAAAGAAGTTTACGAAACCAAGTTAAGCGCAGTGAAAGGTTAGGAGATTACTAATGAAAAAAATAGCAGTAATGGGCACTGGTTATGTTGGACTTGTATCAGGGACGTGTTTTGCTGAAACAGGAAACCAGGTAGTATGCTGTGATATTGATGAAACAAAGATTACTAATTTAATCAACGGTAAGATACCAATTTATGAGCCGGGACTTGAAGAGGTTGTGAAACGAAACGTCAAGGAAGAGCGTCTTACATTTACAACTGACATTCCTCAAGCCATTCGTGATGCTGAGATTATTTACATTGGAGTAGGTACACCGATGGCTGAGTCCGGTGAGGCTGACTTAACCTTTGTTAAGAACGTCGCTCAGACAATTGGGGAAAACCTGAACGGATTTAAAGTCATTGTTAATAAAAGTACCGTACCTGTTGGAACAGGAAGACTTGTTCATGGGATTGTTTCAAGCAGAAGCAATGGAAGAGCGCCGTTTGACGTAGTATCAAATCCTGAGTTTTTAAGGGAAGGCTCTGCCTTGTATGACACCATGAACATGGAACGGGCTGTGGTAGGAGCAACAAGCGATCATGCTGCAGATATGATTATTGAATTGCACAAGCCGTTTACAGAGACGATTGTAAAAACCAATCTTGAAACAGCAGAAATGATTAAGTATGCTTCCAATGTCTTTCTTGCAACCAAAATATCCTATATCAATGATATTGCGAATATTTGTGAACGCGTTGGTGCAGACGTTACAAAAGTGGCCGAAGGTATGGGATATGATAAGCGGATTGGTGCACAGTTCCTCCAGGCCGGTATCGGTTACGGGGGCTCCTGCTTCCCTAAGGATTCTAAGGCACTTGTTCATATAGCTGAACAGGTCGGTTATGATTTTAAGCTGGCGAAAGCTGTTATTGAAACAAATGATAAGCAAAAACTGAAAGTAGTTTCAAAGCTTAAAAGTATATTTCCAAGTCTGAAAGGCAAGCGAATTGCTGTACTCGGTCTTGCATTTAAACCTAACACAGATGACATGAGAGACGCTCCCTCACTTGAAATTATTCCTGAGCTTGTTAAGCATGAAGCAGATGTGGAAGCATTTGATCCTATTGCAAACCATGCAGCCAAGCAGTTTTTTGGAGAGAGTATCACATACAGCACAGACTTATACAAAACGATTGAAAATGCAGATGCATGTGTGATTCTCACCGATTGGAAAGAGATTGTTGAAATGGACCTCGATAAAGTCAGCAGACAGTTAAAGATGCCGATTTTAATCGATGGACGTAATTGCTTTGATCTGAAAGAAGCAGAGAAAGCTGGTCTGATCTATCATTCAATCGGACGTCCGGTTGTAGAACAAAGTGCAAAAGTTATTCAATAACACTGCTAAAGTGGTTTATTTATAAGGATTTGTGTGTATTTATTTTACAAGATGGAAACATTGACTCAATGTGAACCAGGGGTTTTACAGTAAGAGAGAGAGGTATTTACGATGCCTGACAGTAATCAATTAACAAACCATAAAGGCTTTATCATTGTAGCCGATTTACTCATTATTTTAGCGGCTTACGTTGGAGCCTTTTATATCCGTTACAATGGCTTCCCGCAGGAAAACTGGAATTCTTTCATTTCACTTTTACCATGGATCCTGCTGATCGGTCTTTTCTTTATATCCATCTATGAGCTTTATGCGCTGGATCGCAGGAAGACCCTCTGGGATATCATGATTAAAGTAGTTGTAGCTGTAATTGCTATGGCTTTCCTTACAATGGCAGCCTCCTATTTATTCAGAGAATTTGCCATGCCGCGATCGATTATCCTTATCGGAAGTATATTCATGGTAATTTTCCTTACTTCATTTAAGCTGCTTTATTTGAAGTTTACGAGAGGCAATGTTGTAGGGAATGTCCTTTTTATCGGTGATGCTGAAAACACAGATAAAATTCTGTCGAAAATTAAGAAGCCAATGATGAAGGGAACAAGAATTACCCAGCTTGCTCCATCTACATCAATGGACAAAATAAAGCTGTATATGAAAGAAACTGATTACGTACTCTTATGCACCAGTGTCAGCAAAGAGGAAAAATCACAAATCATCTATTATGCTATGAAACAGAATAAGCTGGTTTATGTTATTCCGACACTTTACGAGCTTTTGCTGCAACGGGCAAATGTATCACCTTTGGACGACACCCTTGTAATGTCAGTAAAGCCTTTTGGTTTAACTTGGGACCAGACGCTCGTTAAGCGGGTATGTGATCTTGTCGCTTCAGCTTCCCTCTTAATCATTCTAAGCCCAGTATTGCTGATCACAGCCATTGTTGTGAAGCTGGAAGACCCTAAGGGCAGTGTGATCTACAGCCAGGAGCGTTTCGGCAAAGACAACAAGCCGTTTACAATCTATAAATTCCGGTCTATGATTGAAGGGGCAGAAAGCAAAACCGGTCCCGTGCTTGCTGTTGAGGATGATGACCGGATTACCAAGGTAGGAAGGTTTATGCGGGCGACCCGCTTGGATGAGCTGCCCCAGCTGTTTAATGTTCTTAAAGGTGACATGTCTCTTGTAGGACCGAGGCCTGAACGTGGTTTTTTTATAAAACAGTTGTCGAAAAAGCATTATCATTACGGTTATCGCAATAAAGTGAAGCCGGGGATCACCGGTTATGCACAAATAATGGGTAAATATAGTACAGAAGTGGATGACAAGCTCAGGTTTGACCTGTATTATATCCGTAACTATAGTTTCTGGCTGGATATTGTCATTCTATTAAAAACGTTCCTTGTGTTACTGGACAAATCAAAGGCAGAGGGAACGGAAAAGAAAGAAGAACGTACAGAAAAAAGGGTCAGCCAGCTAACCAAATAAGGCTGGCCTTTTCTTTTTGAAAAGAGGGTTGATAATGAACAAAGTGCTGGTTACAGGGGGAGCTGGATTTATTGGCTCTCATGTAGTAGACATGCTGCTTAAAAAAAAGATGAATGTAGTCATATTGGATAATTTAAGTACAGGCACTCTTAAAAATCTTGATTCGAGTCTGGATGAGGTTTCTTTTTGTGAAGGCAGTATTACACATATGGAAGCAGTACAGAACGTTTTTCAGCTGCATCCGGACATTGATCATGTCATTCACATGGCTGCTCAAAGTAAGGTGGGGCCGTCACTGGAGAATCCTGTTGCAGATGCAGGTGTTAATATTACGGGGACAATTAATCTGCTTGAATGCAGCAGGAAAGCGAATGTCCGTACGTTTATTTATGCTTCTTCAGCTGCTGTCTACGGAGAAACTTCAGTACTTCCGATTAAGGAGCAACATGAGGTTAACCCACTCTCCCCATATGGTGTATCAAAGCTTGCTGCTGAAGAATATGTGAAAACATATGGCAGACTTTATGATATGGAAGTGAAGTGCCTCAGATTTGCCAATGTTTACGGACCAAGACAAAGTGCAGCAACAGAATCAGGTGTGATTACCATTTTTATTGAAGACCTCATTAATGGTAAGAGACCTGTCATTTTTGGTGACGGTCTGCAGACGAGGGATTTTATCTTTGTAAAAGATGTAGCCAGAGCTGTCTGCCAGTGGATCGATGAAAAATCTGACTCCTTTGTGTATAACGTAAGTTCAGGAGAGGAAACAAGTATTGAAGAACTGCTGAAAGTTATCTGCGAATCCATGGGCCAGGATTATTCACCAAGGTTCGAAAAAGAAAGGCCGGGGGATATAAAGAGAAGTTATTTGGACAATGTCTCACTATGCAGGGAGAGCTCCTGGACGGTTGATGTTCCATTAAACAAAGGGCTTGAAGAAACAATTGATTATTATAGAAAGAAATAAAAGAACCGGGTGGTAAATTCCACCCGGTTTCCTTAATACTCCGTATTCGTTTCTTCGGTCTGTTCTGCAGATTCAGCTTCGTCTGCAAATTCAGGATCTGTGTCAACTTCTATATCAAGGTGCTGTTTCAGCATGGTTGAAACTTCTTTAACGGAATCTTCTCTGAGCTGGTAATAATAAACGCCGTTTTCAGTATAATTGTCTCCTGAGAATGACACGGATTCAATATTATTTAACTCATCGGCGTAGGAGTGCATCCCGAGTACATGATTAAAGCTCATGTTGGTATAGATATTTCCGTCAAGAGCATCCATCAATGAGCCAAAATTAGTAATGGAACTCAAGCTTGCTGCTTCTTTAATAACGGATTCCATAATTTCTTTTTGGCGGTCTCCTCTGCCGAGATCTCCTCTCGGGTCTGACTTTCTCATTCTTGCATACGCCAGAGCTTCCTGACCGTTAAGTCTTTGAGGACCTTCTTCAATTGTAAGCGTACCATAGGTAGCATTATCCGTTTCAGTAAATGTCATTGGAACCTCTACATCAACACCGCCTAATTCATCGATGATCTTCATAAATGCATCGAAATTCAATGATAGGAAGTAATCAACGGGAATATCCAGCAGGTTTTCAACTGTGGCAATGGACATATCCACTCCGCCAAATGCATGAGCATGATTAATTTTATCAATGCGCTCACGTCCGGCGATCTGAACTCTTGAATCCCGTGGAATATTCAGCATTTTAATGGTTCCTTCTTTTGGGTTGAATGTTGCCAGTACCATTGCATCCGAGATTCCGGAAAGGTCACCGTCTCTCGTATCCAATCCTAAAATCAGCATTGAAAACGGGTCCTTATTCGGGTTAATGGCAGCGTCCCGGTATTCAGAATGTTCACCACGGTCAAGATCAACCTGGGCGCTTTGGGAAACATCATTTATTTTCCAGAATGCGTATCCGCCTGTAGTTAGAATCAGTAACAAGAAAACAAGTGAAGTAACCTTTATAAATCGTTTGAAAGGTGACCTTTTTTTTCTGCGTTTCTTTTCCATTCGTGAATGTGCCACCGTCAGACACTCCTCTTCTTATTAACTACTAGAAATGAAGGGATAGGATGTCCTTTTTTAGTAGAAAATTTATAATAGCCTCATAAAATCTTACCGTATCTTGTCGAAACAGTAAAGATAATAATGAGAAACTTTAAACAAAATGCTGTTAGATTGCTATAGTAGGAGACGTCATTTTGAGTATTAAGTTACACACATCCTTTGTATCGGGTATTTAGATACACTCCTCTTTTCCCGTTTTATTATAAACAATAAACCAGCATTCAATGGCGAATGCTGGTTTTGATAGTTTAATTGAAATAATCCACAATACCGTTCTTCAGGCTGTTCACAACCTTGTCCTGTTCATTTTTAATAATGTGGAGGTCCCTTTGGTTTGTCATAAAACCGATCTCAACCAATGTGCTTGGCATTGTCGTATAGCGGATGACTTCAAAGTTTGCGTTCTTCACGTTTCTGTCTCTTAAGCCCAACTCGCCTACAAGGCGGTTATGGATGCTGCTTGCAAGCTTCTGGCTTCCGGCCGGTGCGTGCACCGTGTTATAGAATGCTTCGGTTCCATGAGCCGATGGATCAGGGAAGGCATTTAAATGAATGCTTAAAAAGATGTCGGAGCTCGTATTATTCGCCATCCGGACACGTTCACTTAAAGCAACGTAGCGGTCGTTCGTGCGGCTCGTAATAACGGTGGCGCCTAGTTTCTCCAGCTCAGTTTTCAGCTTGTTGGAGATTTGAAGGGCCAGGGCACTTTCCTTATCTCCCCCGACTACTGCTCCTGGATCATTACCTCCGTGCCCCGGGTCAAGGAAAATCGTTTTTCCGTTCAGCTGTCCACTGGATGGTGGAGGTGTTGTACCCGGTGTTACAATTTGCACATAATCACTATGGATGAAGCCTTTTTGGTTGCTGTAACTGATTTGATACCAGCTGCCTGACAGGCCTTTAAGGTCGACTACAGTCCCATTACGCAGAGAACCGATGATGGAAGCGGATGAAGATGCCTGAGAGCGGACATTCAGGTTTGATGCCGTTATCTGACCTTTTTTATCGATGCTTTCGTCTCCGCCGGAACCATTTACTTTCACATAATCTGCGTGAATAAAGCCCCAACGGTTGTTAATGTTGATTTTATACCAGCTGCCGGATTTTTCGTACAGGTCCACTTTTGTTCCTCTTGAAAGGGACCCGATAATGGAGCCGGATGTTGAAGCCTGAGAGCGGACGTTCAAGCTGGAAGCGGTAATTTCACCCTGTTGTTCAGGTTTTGTACTATCAGAAGAACCACTGCCCTGAACTTTTACATAGTCTGCGTGAATAAAGCCCCAGCGATTGTTGATGCTGACTTTATACCAGCTGCCTGATTTTTCGTACAGGTCCACTTTTGTTCCTCTTGAAAGGGACCCGATAATGGATCCGGATGTTGAAGCCTGTGAGCGGACGTTTAAGCTTGAAGCCGTAATTTCCCCTTGCTGCTCAGGCTTGGTGTTACCTGATGAACCACTGCCCTGAATTTTAACGTAGTCAGCGTGGATAAAGCCCCAGCGATTGTTGACGTTGACTTTATACCAGCTGCCTGATTTTTCATAAAGATCGACTTTCGTTCCTCTCGATAGTGATCCGATAATGGAAGAGGAAGACGATGCCTGAGAGCGGACATTCAGGTTTGATGCCGTTACTTCGCCTTGGTTCTCGGGGGTTGCGCTCCCGGAACCACTGCTTGTTACTTTAACATAATCACTATGTATAAAGCCCGAACGGTTATTATGATTAATTTTGAACCAGCTTCCATGTCGTTCCTGAAGTTCCACAGATACGCCTCTGGATAAACTGCCGATAACAGCAGAGGATGCAGAAGCACTGGATCTGACATTCAAGCTTGAAGCGGTGATTTGACCTTTTTGACCTGACAATGCTGTACCGGGTTGACTGGTGACTTTAACAAAGTCTCCATGAATATAGCCTGTTTGATTATTTACTTTTACTTTGTACCAGCTGCCTGAGCGTTCATATAATGATACTTTGGTACCTCTCGATAGTGAACCTATCACATTAGAGTTGGTTGATGGCTGCGATCGGACGAATAAAGAAGATGCTGTGACTTCACCGGTCATTACATCGTGGCTATTCGCCAATGTGGGTTGTTCAGAATCAAACATGATAAATGGCATCATGATCATAAACACTAAGGCAAAGATTGTGAGATTTTTCTTCAAAAAATCAACTCCTCATCTTTTACCTCTCAACCGAAACTGAGAAAATATTTCCAAATTGTGTCCAGCAGCATTGCCAGTCCGATTAAAAAGATTCCTAGACAAGCGACACTGATGGGTGAACCCCATTCGACATTCTTCAAGCTTCCTGCTTCCCCCTCCTTTATCTATTTCCATAAAAAGTACCATATACGGAATGGTATTACTATCCGACTTTTTTTGATAAATTCAGCACTTAGGTGTCTAAATGAGCTTATTTTTGAAAAATATTATCTATTAATGCCATATAAATCTCCCGGGTTTACAAAATAAGGTGAAATATGATAGCAATGGTAATAGAATATGAATCTTGGTTCATATGTCTTTCGTCTATATAACAGAGGGGGAGATCGCGAAATGATTCGAAAGTCATTATACATAGGTTTAGGGGCAGGGTTTGTCCTGCTTGCAGGGTGTTCGGGGGAGGATCCGAATCCGGAGGAAACACTGGAAGACTATCTTTCTTCATGGGAGAACGGTGATTATGCCGGGATGGAGAATCTGTTAACGGAAGCATCTGCTTCTGCAATTGCGGGGGAAGAGCTTTCTTTTTCTGATAAATATGAGGAGCTTTATGAAGAACTCGGTGTGACAGAACTTGATGTTAGCTTTACCGGGCGTGATTTTGAGGAAGAGGAAGTGGATCTCGGGGAGCTTGAAGAGATCACCTATCCGGTTCAGGTGGGAATGGAGACGGTGATTGGTTCTTTTGACTACGACACGGATGTGACGCTTTTGAAAGAAGAAGGAGAAGAAGGTGAGGAATGGCGGATCGGCTGGGAGGCCGGTCATTTGTTCATGGGGATGCAGGCGTTCTCGGACAGTGTGGAAGTGACAACGGAAGCGCCGGATACGAGAGGGCAGATTTTTGCCGGGAATGGTGAGAGTCTGGCGGTGAATGGGACATATATGAGCATCGGATTCGTGTTTCAGGATATTGAAGACCTTGATGCGGAAGCGGAGGAGCTTTCTGACATTATCGGTCTTGATGAGGAACGGATCCTTGAGCTGGTGGCAGGGTACGAAGAGAATCCCGAGTGGCATGCGCCGGTGATGAATGTTCCTAATGATCATGCCTTCATTGACGAGGTTCTGGAAGCCCAGATTCCGGGGGTACTGGTCCGTGAATATAACGGGCGTGAATATGGATACGGGTCGCTGGCGGCTCACCTGACAGGGCACCTTGCCATCGCAACAGCCGATTTTCTGGAAAAGAACGATTGGCCGGGTTATCATGGCAACAGCTATTACGGGCGGCGCGGTCTTGAGAATGCCTACGAAGAAACCTTGAGAGGTGAAGTAGGATCGCAGATAAACATTGTGGACGGGGAAGGAAACCAGCGTGATGTCCTTCAGCGGACGGAAGCGGAGAATGGGGAAGATCTGTTCTTAACGATTGATATGGAATTGCAGGAAAAGCTTCATGATGCAATGGGAGATGAGAGGGGTGCCGGGGTCGTGATGGATCCTGTGTCAGGTGAGGTCTTTGCTATGGTGAGTAAGCCGGATTACAACCCTGGTGAGTTATATTTACGAACAACGTCAATTGAGGAAGAGCAAACGTTGAACCGGTATAATTTCCGCTTTTCGCCCGGTTCTGTGTTTAAACCGCTAACGGCAGCGATCGGTCTTGAAGAGGGAACCCTGGATCCCGAAGAGCAATTTACAATTACAGGTGAGCAGTGGCAGCCTGAGGGCTCTGACTGGGGAAATCACCAGATTACGCGGGTGAATGATGACGTTGACATTGTTGATTTGGAAGCGGGGATGAAGTATTCCGATAATATTTACTTTGCCATGCAGGCGCTGGAGATAGGCGAGGAAAAAATGGAAGCGTGGGCGGAGCGGTTTGGATTCGGCGGGAATTATCCTTTTAAATATCCTATTTATGTTTCGAACCTTTCCAATGAAGGACTTGGCAACAGCGCATTGCTTGCTGACACGGGCTACGGGCAGGGGGAGGTACAAATGAACCCGGTTCATCTCGCTTCTCTTTATACGATGTTCGTTAATGAGGGAAGTATTGTTCAGCCGGTCCTGTTTCAGGACGAAGGTCCGGCGTATTTTAGTGAATCGGTTATTTCAGAAGAGACGGCTTCCACGGTTCTTGATTCAATGGTTGCGGTTGTTGAAGACCCGAATGGAACAGCCTACCGGAGTAATCCGGGGCACAGCCGCTCACTTGCAGGGAAAACGGGAACGGCTGAAATCAAAGATTCACAGGATGATGTGGATGGAGACAGAATCGGCTGGTATGCCAGCGTAGATGTTGAAGAGCGCGATCTTCTTGTGGTTATGATGGTGGAAGGTGCCGGGAGCGGAGAAGTGGTTGATAAAGTGAATGAGTTCTGGGCCAGTCTGGAATAACGGGCTCGATTTAGTCCGTCGGCAACTGCCGGCGGTTTTTTCCAGTGGTTTGGATTACCCTTTAGTGCGTTTTTTGCAAAATCAGACATTTCATAGGTCTTTCAGACAAATTAATTGTGGTCTTTCTTATATTTCGTAAAAAACTAAAATAATTTCACCTCCTTTAGTAGGAAGAGAATTCGCTTTTGTCGAATTATTACGATATGGAAAAAGGTAGAGACAGGGGGAATGATCGATGAACACTCATGTGATTTCAAATGTGATCACTTCAGGGTCTTCGGGAAATATGAGATGCGGAGTGTTTATCACGGATCAGTTTGGAACAATCAAATTCGTTCAGTTTGCGGATGAGTCCCTTCGTGTCTCCCAAGGTATTGCGAGGGGAGTAAATATTTACTCCACCGAACTGGGCATGTATTTTAACAAAGTTAACGAGAGCGGCGCACAGATTTTCGCATTAAATCCCCCCGGATTGCCTGAGCGTCTTTTTCACCTTTCAAAAATACAGGAGAATGATGAAAGCAGCGGATGGATTGGTGTGATCTACCTTAAATCAGACGAAGAAAGACAAGGACCGACTCACTCGGAAAAACTCGTCCGTCTTTTGTCCATGAGGCGTGCTCATGAAATGCTTAATGTAATGACCCCGGTTTACGGGACGCTTCAAATGCTGAAACGAAACACCGAAAGCCGCAATGATCGCAGGTTGATTGAGCTTGCGGAGAAAGAACTGCTCAAGGGCAAAGCCCATGTGAATGACTTTTTGAAAATCAATAACTTTGGGGAACTGAAAGCGACAGGGATCACCGTCGAGTCCTTTATCCGGATTCTTCAGGAGAAATTAAATGTGCAGCTGCCCGAAGCGGTTCCCTATGTGATCTGGCGCTTTCCGGAAGTGGAAGAAATACAGCTTCAGGTGGAACCTGAGTCCGTCTGTATCGCTGTGTTTTTTCTATTAAAAAAGTGTATCGATTACCTTAAGGGGGCGGGAAAGATCTGTCTGTCTTTCGAAAAGTCGGAAAGTGATGAGGTTCAGCTGAAAATCCGTCATGCTTATCAGACCGCTTCTTTTTCAGATGACGAGGAAATGCAGTTTTACACGGACATTGCAAAAAAGGTGCTGCAGAAGCAGGGGGGCTATCTTCATAAAAGCAAAGAGGAGCTCGTTCTTCATTTGCCGGTTTCATAAAAACAGCGGTGTGACCCTTATGGGATCGCACCGCTGTTTTCTTTTTCTATCGCCACCCTGGAAATAGAATTTGAAAAATACTCTTCATTGATCATTTCAACTTCGCAGTGTTGATTTCCGCTCATTGCGCTCCCTTTCCGCGGGCGGTTCAGGAGCCTCCTCGACGCTTTGCGTCTGCGGGGTCTCCCCGGAACTCGCTTTTCCCGCAGGAGTGTCGCGCATTCGCTCCAATCAACACTCTTTTTAAAAACGAGAATGACCTTTAGCACATCAAAAAATCAAATCCATTTTCTGTTGCAACTAGAGCCCTCGGACTTTGTCTTGTTCAGTGGTCTCCTTTGCCCTTGCGGTGTCTCGTCTGTCTCGTGCTTCCGCAGGAGTGTCGCGTATTCCGTTCAACTTCGCACAATGCACTGTAAAAATCAGAGGAGCTGGATAACTCGGCCGCAAAAGACCGCATGCCTTTTCTTTATACGTTAAACATCCACTTCAAGATAGACTTCTTCGCCTTTTTCGAATGTGCACTGGCCGCTTGTGAGGTTTGTCATTTTTTCTTCAAAAAGGGCTTCGTCCCCGCTGTTTACATAGGTTTCAACGGTTACTTTTTCAAGGTAATGAATCTCTTTAATCGGAAACACCGAGCCCCGGAGCTCATTTTCCACTTTTCCGAGCTGGGTGTAGTCAATGGATGTTTTATATACCTGCATCAGTTTTCGCTCGACGATGCCTGTTTCGTTTAACCCTTCCGATGTCGACGAGCTGTAGGCACGGATTAATCCACCGGCCCCGAGCTTGATGCCTCCGAAGTACCGGGTAATCACAACCACGGTGTCTTTAAGCTGACGTTTTTTTAAAACTTCAAGTATCGGGACTCCGGCAGTTCCGCTCGGCTCTCCGTCATCGTTCGCCTTTCGGATCTGATCCCGCTCGCCGATCATATAGGCAGAGCAGTTGTGATTGGCATTCCAGTGCTGCTTTTTGATTCGTTCAATGAATGCCTGGGCTTCTTCTTCTGTAGTTACGCGGTCAACGTAGGCAATAAAACGTGACTTTTGGATGGTGATTTCGTGTTCGCCGTATCCTTTTATTGTATAATATGATTTGAGCATGACGTTCTCTCCTGACTTGAGGTGTTCCAGACGTGCGAAACATGTCAGTATCTGGACACATATTAAAGGAATGTTACAGAACGTGAAAAAATCTCAAAAAGCACGATAAAGCCGTCCTGAAACGATAGTTTTAGGGTAAGATGGAAATGGAAAGGTGTCAAGCTGCCGGTCTTATAAGCATAATTCTGGTTGCAGGAGTAAGATTGCCTTTCTCCATCTGAAAATGCTTTTCCCTTAAATAGGAATTTTCATCCCCATAAATGCATGGCTGATGTCGAAATGTTGTACAAAGGGGATTCCAAAGCATTAGGCCTAAGGGTGCTGGTGTGAGGGAGGTGTAGCCGATGGAAAAGCAGGGAAAAGAAAAACCAATGACCGAACGGCTGGATGACATCCTGGACGCCATGATGGAAACAGTCGGCAGGAGCAAAGAAGAGATCTTTGACATCGGTGAACATTCAAGAAACGAATATGAAGAGCTTAAAGCGGAGCTCACAGATGTACAAAATAAAGTGATCAACCTGATTGAAAAAACAGAACGTATGGAACTTCATTCCCGCTTTGCACGAAACCGTCTTGCTGAGGTGAGTAAGCATTTTGCCAACTACAGCGATACGGAAGTAAAAGAAGCATACGAACTGGCCAACGATTACCAGGTGCAGCTTGCCGTACTCCGGCAGGAAGAGAAGCTTCTCCGGGAGAGACGTGACAACATCGAACGACGCCTGATGAAGCTTAAAGGCACCATTGAGAAAGCGGAAACGCTCGTTGCCCAGATTAATGTGGTTATTCATTATTTAACCGGAGACCTTCAGAACATCAGCGAAATGGTTGCTGATGCGAAGGAAATGCAGAAATTCGGTTTGAAAATCATTGAAGCACAGGAAGAGGAGCGCAAGCGTCTCTCCCGTGAAATTCATGACGGACCGGCCCAGATGATGGCAAATGTGATGCTTCGTTCCGAGCTGGTTGAGCGGGTTTATGCAGAGCATGGCATCGATGAGGCCATGAAAGAGATCCGCGACCTCCGTAAGATGGTTAAGTCGTCCCTGGCCGAAGTACGAAGGATCATTTACGACCTCCGTCCGATGGCGCTGGATGACCTGGGACTCGTTCCGACGATCTCCAAGTATTTGAAGAATTTTCAGGAGCACAGCGGGCTGAATATTTCATTCAGGAACATCGGAAGAGAAATCCGCCTGCCGTCTGAAATGGAAGTGGCCATTTTCCGTTTCATCCAGGAGTCCGTACAAAACGCCTATAAACATGCTGAGCCTCAGCAGGTAATGGTTAAGATTGAACTGAAACCAACCCGGGCACTGGCAATTATTAAAGACGACGGAAAAGGATTTAATCCTGATGTAAAAAAAGAAGGTTCTTTCGGTCTTTTAGGAATGAAAGAACGGGTGAACATGCTTGATGGCCAGCTTACGCTTGATTCACAACCCGGAAAAGGGACTTTAATCATGGTCCAAATCCCTATATCCAGCAAGTAACAGGCATCAAGAGGGATGTTTTTGCGACTATGGACTTGTTCATATAAGTAAAAATACAGTCGATATTACTAAAAGAGACAAAAAAACAGAACCAGAATGATTATTATTTTCAGGGAGTATGGCCTGAAGGAGGAGAAATGGTATGAGCGAAAGAGATAACATTAAAATCATTATCATTGACGATCACCAACTATTCCGCGAAGGAGTCAAGCGTATCCTTGCGATGGAGAAATCCTTTGATATCGTCGCTGAAGGAAGCGATGGCGACGCCGCTCTGGACCTCGTTCGCGAACATCAGCCGGACGTTGTGTTAATGGATATTAACATGCCGAATGTAAATGGTGTGGAGGCAACGAAGAGTCTTGTAGAAACCTTTCCCGATGTAAAAGTTCTGATCCTGTCGATTCACGACGATGAAACGTATGTCACCCACGTTCTCAAAACAGGAGCAGACGGCTACCTGCTTAAAGAAATGGATACAGACGCTTTGATCGAGGCTGTGAAAGTTGTAGCTGATGGCGGGGCGTACATTCACCCGAAAGTAACGCACAACCTGATCAACGAATACCGCCGTCTTGCCAATGACGATAAGGAAGAGGCGGAGATTGGCTTCCGTGAGGTCGAGTACCGCAGACCGCTTCACCTTCTTACCCGTCGTGAGTGCGAGGTGCTTCAGCTTATGACGGACGGAAAGAGTAACCGTGCCATTGGTGAATCGTTATATATCAGTGAAAAAACGGTTAAAAACCATGTGAGTAACATCCTTCAGAAAATGAGCATGAATGACCGTACCCAGGCAGTTGTGGATGCCATCAAAAACGGCTGGGTGAAAGTTAATTAACGTTTGTCTCACATACCAGTTCTAAATTAACGGCGGCGCACTGTGCGCCGTCTTTGTTTTGTTAATGGAATTCTCTTTACTGCGAGCCGCTTAAAAAGTCATTTTCTTAGAGGAGTTGCGTGTTGACTTCCGCTCATTGCGCTCCCTTTCCGCGGGCGGTTCGGGAGCCTCCTCAGCGCTTTGCGCTTCCAGGGTCTCCCCGGAACTCGCTCCTCCCGCAGGAGTGTCGCGCATTCGCTCCAATCAACACTATTTTTTAAAAAGACCTTTAGCGCATAATCAAAGCCCGGCTTTTACTGCAATTCGATCCCTGTAGTGGGGACGTTGTTATCATATTTTGATTATTTCAGTGGTCTCGTCTGATCTACTTCCACAGCAGTCCCGCGTATTCTGTTCAAATCCGCGCTATATTCTGTAAAAGCTGAGGAACAGATCCAATTTACCGAAAATAGATTGTATGCTTTTTACGTAACTTGACTGAGCGCTCAGTCAAACTACCGGCTGTAAGTTTATGAAAACGGTGTATGTTCCCCAATAACTTTAATAGCCTCTTAATATAGGAAATTTTTAAAAATGATTGTGGTGAAGCCGAAGTGGCCGAAACTCCCGGCGGTTGTTGGGGGCCCTGTCGAGACCCTGCAAAGGCTCGGCGACACCTCCGCGGAAAGCGAAGGGCACTTCGGCTTCATCCACTATTACCTTAAAACATACATCAATGCTCATGCAGGCTTGTCGAAATATGACAGGCGAATCGAATACAATAGACAATACCCCATAAATATTGATACTATTTGAAGTAGAACATATCGAACGCACATAAAACAGGAATAACGAAAGAGAGGACACTTATGAGCAAAATCGCTGTACTGACAGACAGTACCTCCTACCTGCCAAAAGACATACGCCAAGAACATAACATTGCAATGATCCCTCTTAACGTAGTGTTCGGTGAAGAAGAGTACAAAGAAGAACTCGAAATCACCACCGAACAGTTCTACGAAGAGATGAAATCGAAAGACATGCTGCCGAAAACGTCCCAGCCATCGATCGGATTGTTTGAAGAAACCTATCAGCGACTTGCTCAGGACCACGATGAAATCATTGTGGTTACCCTTTCAAGCGGCATCAGCGGTACATACCAGACAGCTGTGAGCGCAGCAAATATGACCGAAAACATTGACATTCATGTGTTCGACTCTGAAATTAGCTGCATGCCCCAGGGGTTTTTTGCTCTCGCGGCCTCCAGGATGGCCGGGGAAGGCAAATCCGTTCATGAAATCCTTGCTTACCTTGAATTGATGAAGGACAACATGCGCGCCTACTTTATGGCTGACGACTTGAGCCACCTCCATCGCGGCGGACGCTTAAACGGCGCCCAGCTTGTGGTGGGAAGTCTCCTTCAGATCAAGCCGGTTCTTCACTTTGAAAATAAAGTGATCGTTCCGTTTGAAAAAGTGCGCACAGCGAAAAGAGCCCTCACCCGCATTAAGGATTTACTTGATGAGGACGCCGCATCCGGAGAGCCGCTGGACATTACGGTCATCCACGCGAACCGTCCGGAAAAAGCTGAAGAAATTGCAGGGGAACTCCGGGAAAAATACCCGAACGCGAGCGTTTATGTAAGCTACTTTGGCCCTGTCATAGGAACTCACCTCGGTGAAGGAAGCCTCGGTGTAGGCTGGGTAAAAGCAAACTTGGTATAAACCGGTCGAGGCTGGAACAAAACCCAGCGAAATAGAAATGGCCCTCAATTGTTGAGAGCCATTTCTTTTCTTATAATTACATGAGCGTTGATTGAACAAAAATACACTCGCTTGCCGCGGGCAAGGCTTCAGCTAATCGGGGAAAGGTCACCCCGATGGATCTTCAGCTCTTGCTTTCCCGCAGGCGTCTCGTGATTTTTGTTCAATCAACTGATTTGTTTTAAAATTTAAAATTGCGTACAGAAAAAGGATACCCTCTGATACAGTTAAGTCACCACAACACAACAGTATCGGAGGTATCCTTATGGTTAAAGATTATAACATGAATCAAGTCGTTTTGCCGATGGACTTTAGCTTAAATGGCGGCGAACTTGAGAAAGTACACCGCCCTACAACCTCATCAATCATCTTCACAACACAAAAACGGTCCGAATTATCGAATGACGATAATTCGGACCGTTTTTTACTTAATTAGAGAATGATTTGTCCAAGCCACGTTTAATTGTATGAATTCATCACCTGCCGTCACTGCAGCCTCAAGTACCATCGGGGGATCCCTCTCATATCCCGGCAGGATGGTTCTTTTTTCACACTTCGACACTCCCGCTGGCACGTGTTAGCATAAGGAAAAAGAAACGAGGTGCCCGCTTCACGTGCGTTTTCACACCGGCCTAACAGACCATGCGCTTCTTCCGCCACACGTACAACTGCCACATGATCACCATTTCCCTGTACCCGAACCTCTTTCAACAGCACCTTCCAGCCTCAAACGCCTCACAGATATCAATCCAATATTCACCCCGCCTGTTAATCCTGAATTCACTCCTGACGAAACTATCATGAACATTCTTAATGGCCGCCGCCTACTGATGGATGAAATTCTCCCCTTTTCTGATGCTGCCACCATTCACAGGCACTGTGCAAACGGCTATATCCGATATGAAACCGCCCTGACCGCCAACAATTCCTGCACCCGGTGCGGCAACAGAGAACGGCACCTGTTCGCAGCATATGACTGCTTCCGCTGTAAGCAAACGTGCGTATACTGTCGAAGCTGCATCACTATGGGACGGGTCAGCTCATGCGCTGTTTTCGCTATAGGCTCATCACTAACAGCCCCACCTGTCCAAAACCACACCCTCGGCTGGACCGGAACCCTTTCGCCGGCCCAGGAAAGAGCCGCCCGCTTCCTTACAAACGCCTTAAACTCAAACAAGAAAGAATGCCTCATCTGGGCGGTCTGTGGCGCAGGGAAAACAGAAATGCTGTTCGAGGCAATCCTCGAATCCCTAAAGAAAAACTACCGGGTTCTTATCGCCACACCCAGATCCGACGTTGTCCGGGAGCTGGAGCCCCGCATCAGACAGGCATTTCCGAAAACAAGTATCGCCGCTCTTTACAGCGGTTCCGAACACCGCTACAAAAACGCACATATCACCATCAGCACAACCCACCAGCTTCTCCGGTTTCATCACGCCTTTGACTTTACGATCATCGACGAAGTGGACGCCTTTCCATATGACTCCGACCCGAAACTCCGATACGCTGTCCGGAGGGCAGCAAAACCCGACACCCTCACAGCCTACGTCACAGCCACCCCCGATCAAACGATGCAAAACATAGCCGCGTCCCAAAAGCTTCCGGCAATCAAAGTTCCCCGCCGCTATCACGGTCACCCTCTTCCTGTTCCCGAGTACCGCTGGGCGGCCGGGTGGCGTAAAAAAGCAATTAAAGGAAAAATTCCCTGCAACCTCGAACACTGGCTTGAAACCGTTCTGGGGAAAAGAAAACAAGTATTTTTGTTTGTCCCGAGCATCCGGATTCTATCCCTCGTTCTACCTTATCTCCAGGAGAAATTCCCTGAAACCGCCGGAGTCTACTCGGAAGATGATCAGCGCGCTGAAAAAGTGCTCACGTTTCGTGAAGGAAAAACCAGGCTTCTCCTTACCACCACGATCCTGGAAAGAGGAGTGACCGTGAAAGGTGTCCAGGTGGGAGTTCTTGGTGCCGATGATCACGTATTTACAGAATCAGCTCTCGTCCAGATTGCCGGCAGGGCCGGGCGGAGTCCGGATGAACCGACCGGAGATGTAATCTTCTTTCACGACGGAAAAACAAGAGCGATGGTAAAAGCGAAAAATCAGATTCTCATGATGAACAGAGTGGAGGTCATAAAATGAAGGTGCGCGATCTTCTGGCTGAAACGGAACACTGCCTCTGGTGTGGTGAAACATACAGCGAACCGATGAGCTGGGCAGCATTTTTAGGTGAATCTCCTCTTGGTCGTTTCTGCGAAAGATGTGAAAGTATGCTTGTCCCGATCGATCAGGCCTGCCTCACCTGCAGTAAGCCGGGATCTTTACAGTGTGAAGACTGCGTCGCATGGAATGAGGATCCATTCTGGTCCTGCCGTGAATTTACGAACCGGTCACTCTATGAGTACAACCCCTTTCTAAAGGAAGTGATTGCCCGGTTTAAGTACAGAGGAGACGCGGCTCTTGCTGAAGCTTTTTCAGAACGAATTGCCCGGGCTGTACATCCGGGGAGTATAGTGACTTCCATCCCTTTAAACGACGAGCGTCATTATGAAAGGGGATTTAACCAGGCGACTCTTCTTGCCGGAAGGCTCAAACCGGTTTCTTTGCTGGAGAGAAGCCTGTCTTCCGGGAAGCAGAGCAAGCGCTCGAGAGAGGAGCGGATTGCCGCGGCCGAAGAGCAGTTCCGTATTTTACCCGGTGCAGTTGGAAAAACGATTGTCATTGTGGACGACATTTACACGACGGGGGCGACGATCCGCAGTGCGGCGAGGCTCCTTTACGAGAACGGGGCGAAAAGCGTCACGGGAGTCACGCTTGCAAGGGCTTAAACATTCTCCTTCTCTGTCCGATATAAAAGGAAAAGAGGGGGAGACGTGTATGCCTGAGTTGAGTAATTGTCCGAACTGTGACCGGTTGTTTGTGAAAAGTCTGCGGACGGTGTGTGAAGGTTGCCATCATGAAGTGGAAATGATGTTTGAGAAAGTATATTTGTTTATAAGGAAGCGTGAGAACAGAACGGCGGCGATGCATGAGGTGACGGAAGCGACAGGGGTTGAAGAAACCCAGATTACGAAGTTTATCCGGGAGGGCCGGCTTCATTTAGCTCAGTTTCCGAATCTCGCTTACGCCTGTGAGAAGTGCGGTTCATATATCCGGGAGGGGCGAATCTGCCTTTCGTGCAGGGGGGAGCTCCGCTCGGGACTGGATCGTTCAGAATTGGAAGCGGCTTTTCAAAAGCGGAAAGAAGCGCGGCAAAACCGTTCCGCCACGTATTATTCAATCCCAATCGATAAAAAAGAGTAAACAAACGGTGTCCGTAAGCCGATATAATGGAGAGACAATCGTGTTGTGGAGGTGTTTGCAGTGAAAATTAATCCGATGCAGTCGTTAAATATGTACCGTCAGCAACAGGGCGGTTCGAACAACGGGAAATCCCCGGTGAACAACCGTAAAGATGAGGTGCAGATTTCGTCTGAGGCGAAGAAAATGCAGGAGGGTACGGCGGCAGCGAAAGTGCGGGCCGAGAAGGTTCAGGAAATTAAAGAACGTGTTGAAAACGGAACGTACGAAGTGAATGTGAAGGAAACAGCGAGAAGGATGTATGATTTCTGGACGGACTAACGGGAGGTGAGCGGTGTGGTTCTTACGGCAGTGTTAAAGGAATTAACCCAGCTTCATCAGCTTTTTAACGAGCTGGCAAAAGAAAAGACCGAAGCGGTGAGAAAAGGGCAGATGGAAGACCTGGAGAAGATTATGAAACAGGAAACGGCGTGTATCCAACAGCTTAAGAAGCTTGAGGAAAAGCGTCAGCGTGCCACATCCGCCTGGCTTGAAGCACAAGGGCTTGTAAAAGAAAACGTAACGGTGGAGGAAATTATCCCTTATTTAGATGACGAGGAGCAAAAAGAGCTCACCCTCTGGCAGACGAGACTGCTTGAGCAGATTACGATGTGGAAAGAGCAAAACGATCTGAATGAGCAGCTGATCGAAGAGTCTTTACGTTTTGTGAACATGTCCCTCGATGCGTTTCAGCCGAACCGGTCCGAGAATTACAGCCGACCTGACACCGGGCATTCCCACACCGAAGAAAGACGATCGATATTTGATTCAAAAGCGTAACCGAAGGCACTGAAAAAGTTCGGTTTTTAACTTTTTCAGTGGCCTCATAACCATCAAGGAGGAACCAGACATGTCTACTTTTCACGGCCTGGAAACGGCGCGGCGGGCGATCAATACCCAGCAGTCAGCGATACATACGACGGGGCATAACATTGCCAATGCGAACACGCAGGGGTATTCAAGGCAGCGGGTTAACTTTACCCCGACAGAAGCATTTCCCCATCCCGGCTTCAATAAACCGAGCATTCCGGGACAGCTGGGTACCGGTGTAAAAGCCGGAGAAATTGAACGCATCCGGGAGTCGTTTCTCGATCTGCAGTATCGTAAGGAAAACAATAAGCACGGATACTGGAGCGCGCGGCACACGGCCCTTGAGAAGATCGAAGACATCATGAATGAGCCCACCGAAGACGGCATTGCCCAGACAATGGACCGTTTCTGGCAGTCCCTTCAGGATATGAGCGTGTACCCCGAGGATTCAGGGGCGAGAAGTGTTGTAAGGCAGAACGGGATCGCCCTTGCAGAAACGTTCAACTATACGGC
Source organism: Alteribacter salitolerans (assembly GCF_016901055.1). Lineage (NCBI taxonomy): Bacteria > Bacillati > Bacillota > Bacilli > Caryophanales > Bacillaceae > Alteribacter > Alteribacter salitolerans. The sequence goes on from NZ_JAFEUX010000007.1 coordinate 28,825, forward strand.
ACAATCCCTTGAAGCTGTTCAGCGCGACTATAAAAACCAGCTTGGTGTTGAAAATACCCGTGTCAATTCTCTTCTCGATCAGATTAACAACGTGAACCAGCAGATTGCAAGCGTCGAACCTCACGGATACCTGGCCAACGACCTGTATGACGCAAGAGACAACCTTGTGGATGAGCTCAGCGAGTACGTGAACATCAGCGTCGAACAGGTAAGCAGCGGCGGGATGGCAAAGGAAAATGCGGCTGGACGTTATACAATCAAACTTTTAAACGAACACGGTCAGGATATGGGGGTTACCCTTGTTAACGGGCGATCTCTTGAAGCCGCCCGGTTTGAACTCTCCTACGACGAGGACAGCGGGCTGATTGACGGTATTTCTGTCGGCGGCGAAACCTTTGACCCCGAAGAATTTAATTCCTACGGGAAGCTGAAAGGCTCCATCGAAACTCACGGTTATCTTGCGGACGGCGAGGAGTTCGGGCTCATTCCTGAGATGATGCAGAGTATTGACCAGATGGTGTACGCTTTTACATCCGCCTTTAACGACGTGCACGAAAGCGGGATGAGCCTGTATGAAATGGCGAACGGAGAGGAATTAATTGCGTTTTTTGATTTTGCCGGAGGATTGAACATTTCAGCTGGGAATGTAAAAGGCGCTGCCTTAGGGTTAAAAGTAACGGATGATATTTTAGGTGATCTGGACAAAATTGCGGCTGCGACCGTGACTGACGGAGAAGCGTTCAGCGGTGACGGAAGCAATGCCCTGGCCCTGGCCAACGTGAAGGACAATCCCCTTAACTTCGGGGATTCAACAACGAATGTGCAAAGCTTCTACCAGGGTGTAATCGGAGCCATGGCTGTAAGTACGAATGAAGCAGAACGGATGAGCCGGAACACCGATCAGCTCCGGGAATCGGTGGACGACCGCAGGCAGTCCATAAGCGGTGTTTCGCTTGATGAGGAAATGACGAACCTGATTAAATTTCAGCATGCGTATAATGCAGCTGCAAGAAATATGACCACCATTGATGAAATGCTTGAGCGGATCATTAACGGCATGGGCGTAGTCGGAAGGTAACAGAATGTTGTTTTAATGTGAACTGTTAGAGGAGAAGAGACAGACGAAGCAAGCATTCGCCTGTATCGATTCCAACTTTTAAAAGGCTGTCTTGGCAAAGGTTGTTATTTGTTTTAAATGAAAGAATTGATGAAGGCTGCGTGGTCGAGTGTGGGACCGGGAAAGAGCCATTTTTTATATAGACGTTGATTGTAGCGAATGCGCGACACTCCTGCGGGAAAAGCGAGTTCCGGGGAGACCCCGCAGTGCGAAGCACGAGGAGGCTCCCGAACCGCCCGCGGAAAGGGAGCGCGATGAGCGGAAATCAGCATCTACCATTAACAGACGTATAGCAAAGATGGGCATCTTCGGTGCTAAGTCCAATGCCTATCCTTTTTCCTGAGTGTATTCCGTTAAACGAAGCTTAATTTCATTGATACTAACAACCTTAATTTTATTAGGAGTTACTTTACATAATGATGAGAAAAGGGTGTAAACGATGCGCGTAACACAATCGATGCTTTCAAACAATTCGCTCCGTCATTTAAGCCAGAGCTACCAGCAGCTCCATACACTGCAAAACCAGCTTGCCACAGGGAAAAAAATCTCGCGTGCATCGGAAGATCCTGTTGTGGCCATGAACGGGATGCGCTACCGTACACAGGTAACCGAGATTGAGCAGTTCAAGCGAAACCTGGGTGAAGTGAACAACTGGATGGATAACTCTGATGCCACTTTGGATAAAGTGGCTCACTCCCTCCACCGTGTCAGGGAACTGACAGTGCAGGCTTCCAATGATACGTATGAAGGAACCCAGAGAGATAACATTGCAAAAGAAGTGGAGGAACTCCGAAAGCACCTTCAGTCTCTGGCCAACACAAAGTCCAACGGGAAATACATCTTTAACGGGACGAACACCACGAACGAACCGGTCCGGAACGACCTTCTTGATGCAGGCCTTGACAGTGGAGGCTTCCAAAACTGGGTTGCAGGTGAAGAAACCGCCCACGAGTATCATATTACCCACCACGGTGTGCGGTACGACCGCATTGAAGACGGGGCGGATATCGTGTTTGAAAGTGCAAGCGGAGACCGGATTGTACTCAGCGGCTTCCCTGAAGATACTACGATTGAGCGGCAGTGGACAGCAACGGATGCGGATGGAAATGTGACGCAGGAAACAAGGGAGATGCCGGAAAGAGAGATCGTCATCTCCGCGGACGTATCTGTGTCGACAAACAACAGTAAAGTGGAAATAGAGCTGTTAAAGGGCGTGAACATGCCTGTCAATATTGATCCTTCTGCTGTGTTTTCGTCGGACTTTTTTGGAGATCTGATTCAGCTTGAAAAAGCCCTCCGGGATCCGGATGTGAAAGGACCTGAACTGACAAAGTTTATCGATACCGTTGACCATCAGCTTGAACGGGTGGTCAATGAAAGGGCCGAGCTTGGTGCCAGACAGAACCGGATTGAAATGATGGAAGACCGTGTGCGGGAGCAGGAAGTCATCGCAAAGCGGGTGCTGTCGGATAATGAGGATGCAGATATGGAAAGGGTCATATCCCAGCTCATGTCTCAGGAAAACGTCCACCGGGCAGCCCTTGCTTCATCTGCCCGGATTCTGCAACCGTCATTAATGGACTTTTTACGATAGAAAAGACGGAGTGACTGAAAAAGACAAGAAATGGTCTTTGCCGGTCACTCCTTTTTAAACGCCGGGAAAAAGGAGGCTGCGATGGATATTCCACAGGTACGAATTCAGTCAGAGCAAGGTCAGATCGGGATGTCACACTCCCGCCCCTATATGCAGATCAGGCAGCATAACGCTGTGATGGAAATAGATCAGGAGCTTGCCGGAACAATATCGATCAGCAGGACAGCGTCAAAGCTGTTTATTGATCAGAGCGAAGCCTTTGCCGATGCGAACCTGAAAAGCCCACTCCGGATGGCATCGGAATGGTCAGCGGGCGGAAAACAGCGTGCTCTTCAGTACGCAGCCAAAAAGGCGCAGGAGGGGGAGCAGCTGAAAGCGATTGAAAACGGTGTGAATATGCTCCCCCGGGTGGCGAAAAACCACAGTGATCCTCCGGCGAAAGAAATTAATCTTGGGTACATGCCAAAAAACATGTCACGGGTCCGGTTTACCTATCAGCCTTCTGAAATCAAAGTGGACAGCGCCTGGCCGGATCCGTCCATCCGCTTTCATATTCAAAAACCGGAACTTTCGGCTCCCCCCTGGGAGGTTAATGTGTATATGAAAAAGAATCCATCTATCACGATGGATGTCGTCCCTTCTTTAATTAATCGACTCGTTTAGCTATAGTTTTACAAAAAAATATAGAATTTTGTAAGATTTTCGTAATAATTTGTAATTTGCTATTGGCTTTTGAGGTAACTTTTTCTAAAATAGACATATGCTTAAATTTTGGAGTGATTTTCTTGCAGCTGAAAACAAAATATTCAGGAGATGTGGAAGTGGATGACAGTCAGGTTATTCATTTTCCCCAAGGGATTCCAAGCTTTGAAGAGGAGCGCTCATTTGTAATGCTTCCTTTCAGCGCAGAACCCAACCCGTTTTATATTCTACAATCGGTGACCACCTCAGAACTTGCCTTTGTTATGGCAGACCCTTTTCCTTTTTTCTCTGATTACCGTGTTGAATTAACGGACAGTACGATTGAGCAGCTGGATATTAAGAAAGAAGAAGAGGTATCCATATTCGGTGTGCTTACGGTCAAGGATCCCTTTGAGGAGACGACCGTCAACTTAAGCGGACCGATTGTGATTAACAACCGTGAAAAAAGAGGAAAACAGATTCTTTTGCAGGACGGTAAGTACCATACCCGGCACCGGTTTCTTACAGAGTCCTCTGCACACAGGGAGGCCCGGTAACGATGCTGGTCCTTTCAAGAAAGCTGAATGAGTCAATCAAGGTCAGTGATGACATTGAAGTGAAAATTATTGCTGTTGACGGGGATCAGGTAAAGCTCGGGATCGAAGCCCCCCGCCATATCGATATTCACCGTAAGGAAATTTACGACGCCATACAGAACGAAAACCAGGCCGCTGCACTCACTACTGTCGAAATGTTGAAAAAATTATCCGACTCGGTTAATAAGTCTTAGGTTCAGGGTCACGGTTTAAAATCGAAGTGACTTAAGACTCACGATCCGTTAGCTAAATGGTGGGGGATAGTTCTTTTGGTCTACTTAAAGTGTGAGTAAATTTACAAATTACTAGTTTAATTGTGGAAAATCGTAAAACACCCCCAAAAAACAAGAAAATACCTATGACAGTCACTAACAAAAAACGACAATCGAATCTTGTTGGTTTTTCGAAATAACTGATAAGCTATTGGTATAAAGTAACAGAAAGGAGATCTAAATGATGATTACAATGACGAACACTCCAACTATCACAGCAAATGTTCTGTTTTTGGATCAAAACCAGCATTTAACCGCAAGTGATATGGAAGAGTTATCGTATGAGTATGCAGACTGTCAGTTTGATCACCTTTCAGCATTGCCTAGAATAGATAATCATTACGATTTTATTGTGGTGCTCGCCCATAGCCATGACCGCTCCACCGTACGCAGACTTCATGCACTTATTGAATCAGAAGTTCATACAAATATTATTGTAGCAAGCGTGGAGGACAACCCGGCTTCTCTGTTTCCATACATAAATAACAATATCCAGGGTTTTATGTCACTGCGCTATTTTAAAGAAAACGCTACTTTTGTGTTCAGGCATATGAAAGAACAGGCACTGTTCTTGGAGCCGGCCTATCATTCAGTGCTGATACTTGAGATCGAACGCATCAAATTAAGAGAACAGCCGATTAAGAAGCTGATTCTTCAAAAAGAAATCGTACAGGAGATTCTATCTGAAAACGAACAGAATGTTCTTCAGCTCCTGCTGGAAGGAAACAATAATCTTCAGATTGCCCAGTCACTTTACCTGGCGCCTTCAACGATCAGCACGATTATCAGTCATCTGCTTAAAAAGATGAATGCTAATGACCGCACAGATGCCCTCGTCAAATCCATTCGAAACGGATGGGTCGACGCATACCGCTAACCTTTTTTTAAAGAAAAAACGTTCACTATAGTGAACGTTAATAGATATGTGGATTTGAGGAGGCCGATTACGCCCTCCTTTTTATTTTTTATTAGTGACAATTGTAATTTTACAGTTTCGCAAACAGTGACATGCAGTGGGACGCTCTTGTCATTTGTTTATCCAGTACATGCTTGGACACATTTAAATCCAAGTGCTTCCCCGTGGAAAAGTGAACCCTTGAGTGGGGCTTCTTTTTTTGCTTTGGCGGTGAATCCTTTCCTTCTATTTCAGATACTTTCTTCAGGTGCTGGGAAAATATCCAGGCACACTCATGGATGTGAGGAGATTGTGTTGGGAAGGCACAAATGCGATGAGAAATAGATAAAGGAACAGGCACCCTCTTCTGAAACCCTGTATGAAACAACACGGCATCTCTTCTTCCATTAAATGATGAACCTCCGCTTAAACAAGCATACTCAATAATCTTGATACAAGGCTGGGCAACATAAACTGTCCGATCCAATTCTACGGCTTTTGCTTGATAGATCATGTCTGCATGTGGTAACAGCGCTAACGTCTGATACCCTACTTCGTATTCTTCTACATATACTTCTTTCATCAGGATCATCTCCCTATATTAAGTTGTAGGTAATATATACCATACATCCATAATATGACATAAATAAACACAAATCAATATAAATTTTACAAAAATAAACAATATTTACACAATTCACTTTACTTGTCTCCGAATTTATTTTTAAAAAAGTTAAAAAACAATTAAACACCGAGGACCTTCGACCGATATAAGAAGTGTCAAGTTCACAAAGAGGACGGCTGCAGACGTTCTCCCTCGTGAACAACCAAACGAAACTTCCACTCACAAGGACGTGACCGGAAGCCAAAACTCAAGGAGGAATTTTATTATGATTATCAACAACAACATTTCAGCACTAAACACACACCGTCAGATGGGGATTAACCAACAACAAAATGCGAACTCTATGGAGAAACTTTCTTCAGGCCTTCGTATTAACCGTGCAGGAGACGATGCAGCTGGGCTTGCAATCTCTGAAAAAATGCGTGCACAAATCAACGGTTTAGATCAAGCTAGCCGTAACGCACAAGACGGTATTTCAATGATTCAAACTGCAGAAGGTGCACTTGACGAAACGCACAGCATCCTTCAGCGTATGCGTGAACTTGCAGTACAATCTGCAAACGACACAAACACAAATGAAGACCGTGCTGAGATTCAGAAAGAGATTGATCAGTTATCAACCGAAATCAAGCGAATCTCTACTGATACTGAATTTAATACAAAAAAATTGCTTAATGGAGATATGGGTAAAACCGTTCAAAAAACTGCTGGAGATGCAGAGTTTGGGAATTTAAAAGCTACTGGCATTGATTTAGACAGTGGAAGTTATGCTTTAACTGTAACTGATGCTGGCACAAATACAATTACTGGTACTAGTGGAACAACTGCTTTTACTGCGACTGATTTAACAGCTGAAATGGATGTAGCCACTGGAGCAGACATTTCTTATGGTTCCTACACTTTAAATGTTACAAACAATGATGGAAGTACTGCAGATATCGAATTAATTGGTCCTGGTGGAAAAACTACAACTGTAACAGGACATGCTTTAGACTCCGATCTAGAGATTGGTGGAATTGATATTGGATTTAGTACTATTGAAATAGAGGAAAATCAAACAGGAACTTTAAAATTCGACTTAACTGCAAATGGGCTAGATATTGATCTGACTGGTGATAAAACTTCTGGAACAGGTGCAATTACTGCTTATGATGGTGGAACTTTAAATGTAGGTGGTTTTGAATTTGAGGTTACTACAGGTACTGCCACATCAAATGGAAACGCTGCAAATTTAACAGTGATTAATAATGCAGTTAAATTTCATATTGGAGCTAATGAGGACCAAAACACTCAACTAGCAATTAATGATATGAGTGCTACTGCTTTAGGAGTAAATGACTTGAACGTAACCAACCAAGATGGAGCAAATGAGGCTATCACTACTATTAATAATGCGATTGAAACAGTATCTTCTGAGCGATCAAAACTAGGTGCAATTCAAAACCGTTTAGAGCACACAATTTCTAACTTAGATAACTCTTCTGAGAACCTATCAGCTGCAGAATCTCGTATCCGTGACGTTGATATGGCTGCTGAGATGATGGAAATGACTCGTTCTAACATCCTTTCTCAAGCTTCTCAATCAATGCTTGCACAAGCTAATCAACAACCACAATCTGTATTACAATTACTTGGATAATTTTATTATTCAACTTAAGAGAGGCTCTAGTTATGCTAGAGTCTCTTTTTACATTATGAAGGAAGGTAAGTGAAATAAAATGGATAAATATATTGATGTAATGAAACAATCTGTGACTTTAACAGGAACAATCATTGAAGGACTACAACATATTCAAAAGGAATTAGGAGAAGGGAAGCTTCAAGATACAGTTTTTCTTTTTGAAGATGTTGTAGCAGGATTTTTAGCAGTGGAGAACTCGTTAATGCCTGTTAAAGAAGAATTAGAGATGAAAAGTGTGGAAGAGAATTTAACTAGCTTGAAAAATTCATTAGAGCTTGTTGTAACTGCTTATGAGGCAAAAGATATAGCAAAGGTTCAAGAACTGATGCAGTTCACACTAGTTCCACAGGTTAAGAAGCTAAAAGAAGAATTAGAGGATATGTTTCAACCTTACGTTACATCTTGATGGTGTAGTAGATGGGCGTTAATGCAAAATGTAAGTGATAATAATTGAATAGGGAAAAGGGGGAGTTGCCGGAGAAGCGCTTCCTATGTGGGCTATAACACAATTATTGTGGGGGATCTTTTGTTCAAGTTTAGGGACTTTAGCTTAGGCTAGGGTCTCATTTTTATTTAAACAATAACAAAAACAAAGAGGTATAATAGGAAATGGCAAATGATTAAAGGAGGAATTTAAAATGGAACAAAAAAGTCAGTCACAACACATAATGGAACTAACATCTGAATTATTAGATGACATAGAGCTTAGTAGGCTAACTCCTGAGGGATTACTGTTAAAAATGGAAGCGCTGGGACGGACCTGATGCTTCCAAATAATAAAAACTAACAAGGTGCATGGCTCATGGCTCTGTGAGTTGGCATTTATCATTACTGTAACCTATTTTCAATCCTCTCTACTATTCCATTAAGATTATCAGTTCACTTTTACAAGTAGACAAACGAATTGGAAGCACCAGGTCCGTCCCATCGCTTCCCAGAACGCGTGACCAGCATGAGGAGGTGGCGCCCTAAAAGGGGATAATCTATGAAAATAAAAGAAACGAAGGCATTTCTTAGAGACCAACTTGATTGGGTTGAAACGCAAGACGAGATCTATGCTCAGATGGAGTCCAGGCTCTATGAAATGAAAGAGATTGCGGAGCTTTGTTCCCAATCTTTCATTTTTGATTATGAAAGAAGAGAGCTTCAAGAGCGAATGGATGAGCTTAAGACGGAAGTGATTGCTCTTGAAAAACAGCTCCACGTAGTTGTTCATTGATTTATCACAATCTTCTAAAGAAAACGATCCGAACCCCGATATATAAAGTGTAAGCATACAATTACATATGGGGAGGGGTTCACATGGATGTGAAGCCGGTTGGTTCGATGACAGTTAATGACCTTTTTGCAAAGGTTCAAGGAGATCGGACCGAGAATAACCGCCAGGGATGGTCAACTGAGTCAGAGAGAACAATTGAAAAGAAAAAAAACTGGTCAAAGGACGAGCTGTCTGAAAAGTTGGATACGGTAAACAAGCTGTCAGACTTACAGAATACAAGTGTCCAGTTTCAGCTCCACGAAGGACTAGACCGGATGTTTGTAAAAATTGTAGATCGGAATACACAGGAAGTAGTTAAAGAGATTCCGCCTGAGGAGTTTCTGGACATGATTTCGTCGATGCTGGAGTTTGCCGGGATTATTATTGATGAAAAGATTTGACTAAAGACAGAGCTCGAGAAATCGGGTTCTTTTTTGTTTCATCAAGTGCTTCACAATTCCTTTGTTCCCACCGATAAAAGAAATAGAGAATAGGAACGGGAGTGTGGGACGATGAGTGAGATGCTTCGATTTGGCGGGTTGGCTTCAGGTCTTGATACACATCAGATTGTCGATGATCTGATGAAGGCCGAGCGGATTCCTTTGGATAAAATGCAGCAGGACAGGCAGGTTCTTGACTGGAAACAGAATGCCTATCGGGACGTGAACCTGCAGATGACAAAGCTTCGTGATTCGTTTCGTGCAACGGGTCTCGGGCTTCAGAGTACATTTTTACAAAAAGCAGTCTCCAGCTCAAACACAGGTGTGGCCACAGCTACGGCAGTAGGAAATGCCCCTAATACGAGTGTGCAGCTTCAGGTCCAGCAGCTGGCCACTGCCACGTCGTGGATTACCCCGACAGGAACGGATGATCCCGGCGTAAATGAAAATGTTCTGGATCAGCGGGTCAAAGACTGGTGGGGAGACGGGGAAGGGCTGGCGTTTGTTGACGGACGGGCAACCATTTCCCTTGATGTGAAGCGGCCGGGAGGAGAGTTTGAAACCGTGTCTTTTCACGTTGATGAAAACGACACGGTCGCACAGGTGTTAACGAAAATGAACCGGTCGGACCTTGGGGTGAATGCCTATCTTGATCAGAGTGCGGCGGCAGGGGCGGTTCCCCAGATGATTATGACCATGACCGAGAGCGGGAGCGGCAGTGCGATCCGCCTGGCAGCTGAGGGTGAGGATGGAGATCCTTCGACGTCTGCGAACGGCCGTGCCCTGTTGGAGGCGTTCGGTTTTGGGTTCGGAACTGAGGATCTCCCTCAGCTGGAAACAGGTGCCGGGCAGGAGGGACAGAATTCCCGTTTCAGCCTGAACGGTCATGGGACTGAGCGTACGACGAATAACTTCACGATCAACGGAATCAACTATCAGTTGACGGGAGAGACGGTTGGGAATGAGAGGGTGACGATTACGGCTCAAACCGATACGGATAAGATTATGGAAAAGATCATGTCCTTTGTTGAGGAATACAATGAGCTTGTGGATACGATCAATGGGTCTCTGCGGGAGGAACGGTTCCGGGATTATCATCCTCTCAGTGATGAGGAGCGCCGTGCCATGAGCGAGCGTGAGGTGGAGATGTGGGAAGAGAAGGCCATGAGTGGTCTACTTAGGCGTGATCCGGCTCTCAGCTCTGCTCTCAGTGGGATGCGGATGAGTTTGTACTCGAGTGTGCAGAATGAGGCGGCGGGGATGTTTAAGGACCTGGCCTCGATCGGCCTTGTGAGTTCGTCTGATTATATGGACGGCGGGAAGATTGTTCTGGATACGAACAGCCGGACGATGCCGGACGGGCAGCGTCTTAACGGTGAGGACCGGCTCCGTGCGGCGATTGAATCGGATCCTGAGGGGCTTTATCAGCTGTTTATGGGAAGCGGCGAAACTCAGGCAGAAGATGGCGTTTTAAGGCGTCTTCGGGGAAGTCTCGATACGGCAATTGACCGTGTGACCCAGCGTGCCGGGCGTGAGGGGCGCACAATGCATCAGTTCACTCTCGGGCGCGAGATGATGAATATGGATGACCGGATCTCGAATTTTGAGCGACGGCTTCAGCAGGTTGAACAGCGGTACTGGAATGAGTTTACGGCTCTTGAACGGGCAATGGCCAAGGCGAATGCCCAGGCGGATCAGATGTTTTCCCTCCTAGGCGGGGGCATGATGTAGGAGAAAGGTGGACGATTGGGATGGCAGTAAGAGATCCTTATGCGAATTATAAACAGCAGAATATGCAGACAAAGACTCCGGGAGAGCTGACGTTAATGCTCTATGAGGGGTGTGTGAAGTTTATCCGGCGCGGGGAGAAGGCGCTGGAAGAGGGAAACATGGAACTGAAGAACGAAAATCTGATCAAGGCGCAGAATATTATCCGTGAGCTTATGGTGACGCTTCGGGTGGAAACGGATACAGCGCGGAATATGATGCAGATGTATGATTTTATTTTGTCACGCCTGACAGACGCGAACACGAAAAATGATGTGAAGGCGCTTAAGGAAGCGGAGCGGTTTGTCGTTGATTTTCATGAGACATGGAAACAGGTGATCAAGATTGACCGTCAGCGTCGTCACGGTGCGGGAGTTCAAGGGTAATGACACGGGTACAGGAATTGTATACCATCACGAAATCCCTTCATGACTTTGCAAAGGAACGACCTGAACCTGATGAGCGTGGGGCGTTTATTGAGCGTCTCACAGATATGCTGGAGGAGCGGGGCGAAGTGCTGGCCGGGCTTGAGGGGGACTACTCCGATGAGGAGCGGGCGGTGCTGAAGGAAGCGGTTGATATGAACAGTCTCATTGAGGAGCGGTTGCAAGAGGAGCTTCGTCATATTAAGATGGACATGAACGAGTTGAAGCGGAAAAAGACGACCGGACGCCGGTACGAGAATCCTTACGGGGAGAGCGGACCGGTTGACGGGGCGTTTATTGATCGGAAAAACTAGCAGTCTGAGTTAGGGTGATGGTTGATGTCCGGAAAAGTAACAGCTGCCCAGTCGCGGTTTCTGGAAAGTTACGTGGAGCTTTTGGGCGAGCTTGAAGATGTGTACGCATATGTAAGCGAGTGCTACATTAAAGGCGACGTTGATATTGGGGACAGGCTCCTCCGTGATGTGATGAAGGGGATGCTTCCGTATCATCCCGAAAATATGACCGTTGTGTCTATTTTTGGTGATGACGCTGAGGCGATGCAGGTGCTGGGTAAATTTCATGGTGCTGTGCTGCAGGCGGTGGAAGTTGAACAGCGGTTTGCGGACGGTGAGGGTACAGGCGAGCGGATGCGGTTTTTGCATGAGGTACTGGTGCGCCGGTATCAGTCTTGGCGTGTGATTGTTGAAAAGAAGAAGAGTGAGTGGGAATCCTCGGGAGAATGAGGGTTCTTTGTGTTTATTTAGGACTTGGAATGAGGCGATGCTCTCATAATTTTAAGAAATGTTGTCTGTGAGAGTGTGTTTGGAAGGAAATTGGATGCGGATCTGGTTATCTTAACATTCATCCGTCAAATCTTAATATAAATCCGTCATAACTTTACAAAAAGCCTCATTAAAAAGAGATTCATTAAAAAAGCACCCCCGAAAGGAGCCGCGTTCCTCCTGCCGGGGGTCATCTGTTTATCCTGCTTTCTTCATTTCGTCGACCATCTGATCGGCGTTTTCCGGTTTTTTCGTAAATAAGCTTACCACTACGGTGAAGAAAGTGGCCACGAGGAATCCGGGAACGGCTTCATAGGTGATACCGAAGAAGTACTGTTCCAGGAAGGCCTGAACGTCGATGATGGCGTATGTCCATTGCGGCTGCTGGGCAACCATGATGACTGTGAACAGACCGGTGATCATGCCTGTCAGGACGCCGGCTTTTGATAATCCTTTCCAATAGAAGGTTAAAATCAGGGCCGGACCGAAGCATGCGCCCAGTCCTCCGAAGGCGAACAGGACCATCCAAAACACAAAGTCGGTTGCGGTTGACGCAAGCCAGATGGAGAGTCCCATCAGTACCATGATTACGAGACGGCTGTAGGTGATCAGCTTTCGCTGGGAAATTTCTTTTCCTTTTGCGAAAATGCGGTCGTAAATGTCACGGACCACAGCGCTTGCCCCCACAAGAAGCTGGCTGTCGGCACTGCTCATGATCGCAGCGAGAACGGCAACGAGAAGGATGCCGGCAAAGAACGGATTGAGTACTTCAGCGCCGAGTGACGTGAAAATCTGCTCGTTGTTCTCGCCCGGAAGCATGTCCACACTCGGGAAGTAAACGCGGCCGATAAGACCGACCATGATGGCGCCCCAGCCCATGATTACATTCCAGAACGTGGCGATAAGGGCGGCCTGGCGCATTTCCCTGACATTTTTCAGACTCATGTAGCGGACGATGATGTGCGGGTTACCGGGGCTTCCAAAGCCGATACCGATAAGACCGATGACGGCACCGAAGGCAAATGCGAAAGGACTTGTAAAGCCGCCTCCTTCAGCCTGCATCACCTCAAGCACCGGTCCGAATCCGCCGAGCTGGAAGATGGCTACGATCGGTAAAATAATTAAAGAGAAAAACATAAAGCCGATTTGAAGGACGTCGGTTTTACTGACGGCGTGGAATCCGCCGAGAATCGTATAAAGGAAGATAATAGCCGCTGTGAGCCAGAGACCCTGCGTGCTGGAGATCCCGAGGCTTCCTGAGAAGGCTGTTCCCCCGGCTACGAGCTGGCTTCCAACGTAGGCGACCATAAAAAAGAGTATGATCAATGAACTTACGAGACGGATTATTTTTGTTTTATCCCCAAGTCGGTTTTCAAGGATGTCGGGGATGGTGATGCTGTCGGTTTTTTCGCTGAATGTCCGGAAGCGGCGGGCGACGAAGAAGAACATGAATACTTCAACGGTGATGTATCCTGCGACGGCCCAGACGGCGTTCAGGCCGGTGAGATAGGCGGTTCCGGTAACCCCGAGTACGAGCCAGGCGCTGCGGCCGGAGCTTACGGCGGAGAGTGCCACTGTCCATTTGCTCAGGTTTCGGCCGGCGAGGAAGAAGTCAGTGAGTCCGCCGGAGCTTTTACGTGAGCTCATGACGCCGATCAAGATGAGTAAAAGTAAGTATAGAATTAGTACGGTTACAGTTAACGGATGTGCGGTGATGTCCATAGTATTGTCCTCCTGGAGTTATAGTGTGTTTGCTAGTTTTGCTGGTCCTGCCTGGCGGTGACAGCGTAGCATACGCCGCCGAGTGTAAGAATGGCCAGTGGAACAAGGATGAGGCCGAAGAAAATACCAAATGTCACAGGATCACCTCCTAGGTTGTTTCTACTATTATATTATATTCAGAAAATAATGAAAGTTTGTTCAGCAGTGAGCATAGGGGGAGAAATTAATTGGAGTGGTTCGTCTGCAATGGAAGATTTCCAAAAGGAAGTTACTTTCTGAAGGTATCTGGAAGAAAAATGGATGTGGATCTGGTTATCTTAACATTCATCCGGCAAATCTTAATGTAAATTCCGCATAACTTCATACAAATCCGTCATAACTTAACACAAAGCCCCAATAAGCATGCTGCAGGTAGGGCAGAGGGCTCTATATGGATACGTTTAACACAACTCCAAAAAAGCACCCGCCGGCATCTCGGCAGGTGCTTTCATTTTTATAAATCTGTATGCCACAGCCTTGGGCTCCCGCATGAGGCTGCGAGTGCGCCGGCTTCAAGGGCGTCACTGATTTCCTGTTCGTTTTCAATGAGTCCTCCAACGATAATCGGAAGGGGGGTGACGTCGGTAAGGCGGGTAATGACCCGCGGAATTACGCCCGGGAGGATCTCAACGGCATCGGGATTGGAGGATTCAATCATCTGGATGCCTTTTTTGATGGCGCTCTTATCAATGAAGAAAAGGCGCTGAATAGTAATGAGGCCTTCTTTTTTGGCAAACTTAATGAGGTGGTTCTTCGTTGTGATAATGCCTTCGGGCCGGACCTTTTCAGCGATAAATTTGATGCCGCTCCGGTCGTTGGCAATACCATCGACGAAGTCCAGATGGACAAACACTTTCATCCCGTTGTCGTGCAGTTTTTTGACGCTTGCCGGGACGCTTAAAATATCACCGGTCATGAGAAAAGCGACATTGCAGTTGCTGTTGATGGCCTGTTCCAGCTTCTCCGGACTGTTGACCGCTGCGACAACCTGCGATTCGATCAAATCGGTGATGATGGGTATTTGTGGTCCTTTGTTGTCCATAGTGGCTGATCCCTCATTTTTGTGTAATAAAACGCTTTCTTGTTGGTCTATGTTACTATCGTATGGATTTCCTTGACGCTTGTCAACGTATAATCCGGTTGATATTTGGAATTTTTCCACATATCAATGGTCGTGATCCCTGAAAGTACAAGGACGGTTTTCATGTTATTATCAAGCCCCATTTTAATGTCCGTTTCAAGTCGGTCACCGATAATGTAGCAGTCCTCCGGTTTAAGCTGAAGGGTTTGAAGGGCAATGTCTGTGACTGTGGAAGAGGGCTTTCCCGCAATCACATCCACCGGCTGTCCTGCAGCGCCTTCAAATGCGCCGATAATCGCACCGCAATCGGGAATTTCACTGTTGTTTTCCATCGGGCACGTGCGGTCAGGGTTGGTGGCTACGACGGTCGCTCCGTTACGCCATGCCTGAAAAGCCATATTGAGCTTTGCGTAATTGAAATCCCGGTCCCACCCGAGAACCACGTACGAAGCGTCCAGCGGTTCATTAGTGACGGGAACGCCTGCTTTTTCAAGTTCGTCCAGAAGGGGACGTTCGCCGATGACCCACGCCGATTCGGACGGGGCAGCGTGTTCTTTTATGTAGTGGGCGGCTGCCACGTTGGAATTGATGATGTTATCAATCGTCAAGTCAATCCCCATCTTTTGAAGTTTGTGAAGGTAATCTTCCCGTGAAGCGATGGATTTGTTTGATAGAAAGAGAATCTTATGTCCTTTTTCACGAAGGGCATTAATCGCCTCCGGAACGCCTTCAATAATCTCGTCTCCCAGATAAACGGTGCCGTCTAAATCAAAAATAAAGCCTTTTTGCATGGATTTCATCTCCTTTAAAATGATAGGTCAGTTGTTCTTTAAAAAAGCCCGCTATGAGAAGTTCTTCATAGCAGGCTCGTAGTTAATGAATTAATAAAGAGAATTCTTCGTAATTTTGTTCGCAAGAGCCTGGAGGATCAGGACGATCCCGATAATCAGAACGGCCATTGCAGAAGCGGTGTACACTTCACCACGGAGGAGGTTCTGGAACACGACGAGAGACATCGGTGCCCAGTTTGACGGTGCCATGAGGATCGTGATACTCGTTTCTTTAATAACGGTTACGAATACGAGAATGGATCCTGCGGCGATTCCAGGCAGCATAAGCGGTCCGACAACGGTAATGATCGCCAGAAGCTTGGATGCCCCCAGGTTGACCGCGGCTTCTTCAATGTCACTCTTAATGGCCATCATCGTACCCATCGTAGAGCGGATCATGTAAGGCATACGGCGGATCGCGTAGGCCACAATGAGCAAGAACGCTGTTCCTGTAAGCTGTAGCGGTGCTGTATTAAACATTTGGATGTACGCGATACCGAGTGCGATACCAGGTACGATCAAAGGAACGGATGAAATAAAGTCGAGCTTGGTTGCGTTTTCCCGTACAACAAAGTAGGAAACGAAAGTGGCAATGATTACACTGATCACCAGTGCGCCTCCTGCCAGGATGATACTGTTCAGAATGTTGTCACCTGAGCGGGTAAAGATCGTCTGATAGTGATCAAGGGTAAAGCCACGCGGAAGCAGGTCTGCGCCCCACGTTGTTGCAAAGGACTGCATCACAACGGATAACACTGTGAGTACAGGGATTAACACGACAAGACCTGTGTAGATCGCAAGGGAAGTTGTTACGATTTTATTGTCGTTAAGCTTCGTCCCTTTTGGTTTACCGGAAAGGGTGCCGTAGTCTTTTCCTTTTGTCACAAGGCGCTGGAGCCAGAAGAACAGGGCTGCCACAACGACCATGACCACAGTAAGAATAGAGGCACCGGCCCAGTTAAAGAAACCGGAAATTTCACGATACGCTTCTACAACGATCAGGTTAAGTCCGTCCGGTGCAAGGATGATCGGTGTACCGAAGTCCGAGAAGCTGACGGTAAAGATCAGCAGGGCACTGGAGATAATCCCCGGAATCGCAAGGGGGAACGTGATGAAAATCATCGTCATCCAGTTTTTTGCTCCCATGTTCTGTGACGCTTCTTCAAGGGAGATGTCGCTGATTTTAAATGCTGCAACCATAGGCCATAAAGCAAATGGGAAAAAGAAGAATGTCTGAATCATGACGATCGCGGTCATGGAGTAGGCGCTGATGAGCGTGCCGTCTCCACCGAGAGACTGGTAGATCGTCGTTACCCACCCTGTACGGCCAAACATAATGATAAAGCCGGCAGCTGAGATAAACGTTGGTACAATGATCGGCATTGTACAAAGAGCGGCAAAAGTCTTTTTAAACGGCATCGTTGTTCTTGCAAAACCGTAGGCGATCGGCAGACACATGATGATAACAAGTAAAGATACGCCTAAAGAGAGTGCAAGACTGTTTCTGAGTGCCGAGAAGTACACGCCTCCGCCAAACAGGCTTCCCCAATGCTCAAGTGAAGCGTTTGAAAGGCGTTCCAGGTTGGCCGATAAAATATCCGGGTTGGTTAAGGAACCGAGAATATTGACCGGCTGGCCGGTAAAACTGACGATCAGAACGGACAGGAGCGGTAAGAGTAGGAAAAGAAAGAAGAACGCTCCAATGAATAATTTCATAATGGTCAGGCTGTCAAACTTTGAGAAGCGGCTGTTTTTTGTTTTTTTATTCGGACGTTTTGGCGGCTGGGTCTGAACCTGAGTTGGTGTGCCGTTGCTCATATCAGCAACACCCGTTCCGGTTCAATCGTAAGTTTTACTTTATCCCCTTCTGTCAACAGCGGAACACCCTGGTAGTAAGGCTGTTCGACCATAAACTCAAATTCTCCCACCTTTACGTCGTAGCGGATATTCGGTCCGAGATACGTAAACATTTCCACCGTGCCGTCCAGAATGTTCTGAGCTCCTGCAGGTACCTGATCACTTTTGTAAAGTTCAATTCCTTCAGGTCGGATAAGGGCCTGCACTTCTTTTTTGTCCGGTTTGTAGGAAGACTTAATGGTTTGACCTCCGACCTTTACAGTAACTCCGTCAGCGTGCTTGTCTACGACATCGCCCTGATAGATGTTGGAAGACCCTACGAAGTCAGCGACGAAGGATGTTTTTGGATGACCGTAAAGTTCAGTCGGTGTTGCCTGCTGGACGATTTCCCCGTCCTTCATAACGGCGATACGGTCAGCCATACTCATGGCTTCTTCCTGGTCGTGGGTTACGAAGAGCGTTGTAATACCAACATCCTGCTGAATTTTCCGGATTGTCGTCCGCATCGTATTCCGCAGTTTTTTATCCAGGTTGGAAAGGGGTTCGTCCATCAGAAGAACGGCAGGCTCCATAACGAGGGCACGGGCTAAAGCAACACGCTGCTGCTGTCCGCCGGAAAGTTCATTTACGCCCCGGTCAGCCAGATGGCCCATTTCCACGTAATCGAGTGCTGCATTTACTTTTGTCTGGATTTCTTTTGACGGGGCGCCAAAGCGTTTGCTCATGAGACGGGCAAGGCTTTTCACTCTTCGTCCCGGTGAACCGGAGTAAACTTCACGGACGGTCAGGCTGTACGCTACGTTTTCAAACACGTTATAGTGTGGGAAAAGGGCGTAGCTCTGGAACACCATTCCGCAATTTCGTTTATTGGCAGGGACGTTGTTGACCACTCTGTCACCGATCGTAATTTCACCGGAAGTTGGGGATTCAAAGCCGGCTACACAGCGCATCGTCGTTGTTTTTCCGCAACCGGATGGACCAAGAAGGGCGAAAAATTCGCCCTCTTTGATGTCCAGGTTCACGCTTTTCAGTGCTGTTACGTCTTTATATTTTTTGATAAGCTGATTTACTTTTACTGAACCCATGAATATAGCCTCCTACTGTTATAGCCAGATAATTTTTTTATTGGTAACGGTCGCGCCATTGCTGACGAATGTCGTCGTAGTTGTCTACAACCCAGTCAATATCAAGGTCCTGTGCTTTATCCTGAAGAGAGTCAAGAGTAAGCTCGGATTTTGGTTCTACATTAGGGTCCATCGGGATGTGGTACCAGTCAGCTTTAATCTGCTGTCCTTCTTCAGAAAGCATGAAGTCAACAAACTTCTGTGCGCCTTCTGGGTTCGGTCCGTCTTTGATTACTGAAACCGGGTTAACAAGGATTGGTGTGTTGTCCGGTACGTGGAAGCCTACAGACTCACCGCGCTCTGCCATTTGATAAGCCATGAAGTCAAAGCCGATTCCCATTGATGCTTCACCGGAAGCTGCCGCCTGTGCAGGAGCACCGCCGGAGTCAGGCATGGAGTTCATCTGGCCGACAAGTTGATCTAAATACTCCCAGCCTTCTTCTTCACCTTTGTCCTGAAGCTGGCTGATGATAAACAGTGTTGCCGTTCCTGACGCTGCCGGGTTTGGCATTTGAAGCTCATCTTCCCAGCGAGGGTCCAATAGCTCGTCCCACGTTTGTGGAAGCTCATCTTCGTCTACAAGGTCCGTGTTGTAAATAAGGCCGAGGGCAAATACTTCAACGCCAACCCATTTCCAGTCTTCGTGACGTACTTTAATGTCGTCTTCAATAACGTCCCAGTCCGCTGCAAGTTCAGGAGTGTAGGACTCGATAAATCCGTGCTCAATAGCTGACTCGAAAGGGAGGATACCGCCGCCGCCATACCAGAGGTCTGCCTGAGGGTTATCCATTTCTGCAATCATCTGGTTAACAAGAACGTTCGTACCTGCATAGTTTACGTTTACTGTGCCACCGTGTAATTCTTCAAACTTTTCTGCCATTTCACGTGTCATGTCCGGTGTTTCAGGAGAGTAGATCGTGATTGTGCCGAGGTCATCTTCGCCATCACCTGTCGCATCATCGCCACCGCCGCATGCTGCAAGAATAAGAGAAAAAGAGAGAACAAGAACGAGTAAAAACCAACTGTTTCTTTTCATAGAAAGAAACCTCCATCCATTTAGTATTTCGCTAAAATGTTAGCGTTTTCATAAGGAATAAAAAAAGAGAAGACAGGTACCCAAGGACACACTGGTAGCGAGGTAACGTACCAGTCGTCCTTAAGGGTGATCTCATCTTCTCTTCCCTTAATTCCGATTTGAATTTATCTAAATTATAGCACAAATAAAAGCGTTTACAATAGATTGTAAAGAAAATATTACGAAATTGTGAATTTTATTAATGGAAGCTTTGGAAGGTGTGGGAAAGGGGTCGTGCGAGGACCGTACGGGGTCTGACCCTGTGTTCACCCTTGAACACAGGGTCAGACCCCGCACGATTTTGTGGGAAATTGTATAATGGGGAGGAGAATGAATGATGAGGTGGTATGGCTGTGAAGAAGACGATTGGAATTGATCTGGGCGGCACAAGCGTGAGGGTGGCTCTTGTAAACGAAAGAGGGGAGATCCTCGTCCATGAAAAGGCGGCGACTGAGCCGGAGCTTGGATTCGAAGCTTTTTTGGATAAAGTCTGCGGTATGATTGAGCGTGTACAGGGCGATGAGCATGCTGAAGGAATTGGCCTTGGGGCACCGGGTCCTCTTGATCCGTTCAACGGCTTGATCCTTGATCCGCCGAACCTTCCCGGATGGAGAAATGTGCCTATCGCACAACGCATAAGCGAACGGACAGGGAAGAAGGTAACCCTCGATAACGATGCGAACGCTGCGGCACTTGCTGAATCCCGGTTCGGCGCGGGGCGCAATGAAGACAGTGTGATCTACATAACTGTAAGTACCGGCATCGGAGCCGGAATTGTCCTGAACGGCCTGCTTTTTATCGGAGCACAGGGCAATGCTGGGGAAATCGGCAACATGATTGTTCAGCCCGGGGGGGATCAGCACGGCATCCTGAACCCGGGAGCTCTTGAGGCACTGGCTTCCGGTACGGCAATCGGCCGTCTCGGGGCCGAGCGCATGGGTGTGACGGGCGGAGCGAAAGACGTGTTCGAACGTGCCTCTCACGGAGATGATGCTGCTCAGGCAATCATCGACGAAGCCATCGGCTACCTTGCCATCGGTGTCGCCAACCTGATGAACAGCTTCAATCCGGCCGTCCTCGTTTTCGGCGGCGGGGTCATGGAGCAGGCGTCCGTCCTGCCCCTTCTCAAAGAGAAAGTCACCCCTCTTCTTTATCCGAGTATGAGGTTCTATATTAATATGAAGAAAGCCGGTCTCGGAACCGATGCCGGTGTGATCGGCGCCGCACTTTTATCCGTCGTGAAACGAATAAAATAGCTTTTCGCGTATCGTTCGTGGTATTCTTTTTCATATTAAACGTAGACGCGAAAGGGGTCATCCAAATGACAGACACAAAAACATGCAAGGAATCGCGGGTAATCAAAACGGCCCACGTGTTCCCGAGCGATACAAACAATCACGACACCTTATTTGGTGGGAAATTGATGAGCTTCATTGACGACGTGGCATCACTCTCGGCGATCAGGCATGCGCGGATGCCTGTGGTGACAGCGAGCACAGACTCCGTGGACTTTTTAACACCGATCGTTCCGTCCGATTCGGTATGTCTCGAGTCATTCGTGACGTGGACGGGCAAGAGCTCAATGGAAGTCTTTGTGAAAGTAGTAGCAGAACATTTACTGGACGGTGAACGCCGGATCGCCGCTACCGCCTTTTTAAGCTTCGTCGCCCTGGACGAAAACAAAAAGAAGGTACCGGTTCCAAAGGTTGTCCCGGAAACGGACGAAGAGAAGAAGCTTCACGAAACAGCCCCCGTCCGCCTCGAAGCCCGGAAAAAACGCCGGGAGGAAAGCAAGGAGCTCGCTTCTTATTTAACGACGAAGCGTCTTTGGGAGCAGGGGTAGATTTTTGGCGTTCCCGCCGTTTCGGCTGGAGCGCTTTTTTGCGGGGGAATGTAAAGATATGAAGGTTTTGTGTAAAGTTATGCTGGATTTTTATTAAGATATGAAGGATTTTTGTTAAGATAACCAGATCCGGATCCAATTTATTTCCAAATGCAACTTTTTCAAACACCAGACACCAGCGAAAAACATTTTTTGAACTTTTTCATTAAGATATGTTCCCTCTATATTAAGAATCGGGATCTCATTGTTAAGAATTGTCTCCTTAATATTAAAAATTGGAGATCTGCTCCCCAAACTTTCCCAATTCCGCACAAAAAAAGGATGCCCGCCACCCGGCGGACATCCTTTTCTTCAGTTTGAGGTTACTCTACGTTAATGTAAAGCTTACCTGCTGCTCTTTCACGTTCTTCATTGCCATAGTCGTCGCGGACGATGACTTCGACTTCAGCGCCTGGTGCTTCTACGTTAGAGGTTGCTGTGTAATAACCGACGTAGTAGCCAGGAGACTGTTCCTGCATTGGCAGCTCAGTTGCGTTTTGAGCTGATGGCAGGTTCGTCAATGGCATGAGGATGACGAATGATGCGTCGAGTCCTTCTTCAGCGTTGAAGCTGATCAGAACCGTTTCACCGGCGTTCAGATTCATGTCTTCTTCCGGTGTTACATTCGTAATTTCATAGTCACCGAAGTTTGCGTAAATGGTCATGTTTTCGACTGTACGGTTACCCGCGTGGTCGATGGCAACGACGCGAATGTCGTTTGCACCTTCATCAAGAAGGAGGCGGTGGTTGAAGTTTCCTTCATCGTCAATGTCAGCACGCTGACCGTTGACGTTAACGCGGCGAAGGTTCTCGTCAATCGCCTGTCCTTGAACACGAACCGTTTCAGTGTTTACGCGGTCGCCGTCAGCAGGGCTTGTGACAACAAGCTCTGGAGAGTCCTGATCAAGGATGACAGTTACAGGAGCAGATTCACCGGTGCGTCCGTTCTCTGTGCTTGCTGCAGCAGTCAGAACGTTTTCGCCGGCAGTAAGGGACACGTCAGTTGCGAAATGACCATTGTCATCTGCAGTCGTGTGAGCCACTTCTTCACCGTTGTTGGAAACGTGAACGTCTACGCCAGGAGACGCCTGACCTTCAACTGTTACACTATCTTCGTTCGTGTGCAATCCGTCTTCTGGAGACGTGATTTCAGGAACCGTTACCTCGTAGTTTACGAGTGCACGGATCATATAGTTCCCTTCAGCTGCAGGAGACTGGCTGAAGGATCCGCCGACATACTGCCAGCTGCGCTCGGCGTATGGACCGTCTTCATCTGTTCCAAGGCCTGGAGCGTAAGGGTTTGGCTGAGTCTGGATGTACATCATGTAGAAGTCTCCTTCTACAACAACACCTTCGCTTGACAGGTCAACCTGCGTCCACGTACCGTCACGGTTCGCTTCAGCATTAACCGGTCCTGCGATCATGTTTCCAGGAGCTCCGTTTGTTCCTGTTGCGTCATAGACAGCAACCTGGAACTCAGTTCCGCCTGGTACAGGCCATTCCGTATCCCAGAAACGGAACAGTCCGCCTGTGATAAGGGCACTGTCCTGGCCTTCTTCAAGGCTCATTCGGACAGCCCAGCCGTTGCCTGCGTCAAAGAATGCACGTGCGTTTTCAGCAGTACCGTCATCGTAGCCGATTTCGCCAGGGAATCCGATGAACGGAGTAAGGCTGAAGTCAGCAACAGTTACTTCGTCGCCAGTGATTGTCACTTCTGTTTCGTCACTGTAGAACGATGGAGCGAATACTTGAAGTGTGTACGTTCCTTCGTAAGCGTCGATTGAGAATTCACCGTTTTCATCTGTGTGAGCAGGTGAAACGCGTGGGTCTTCTTTTAATAGAAGAGTTGCGCCTTCAATTGGCTCGTCAGTTGCTGCGTTTGTTACTGTACCGGAAACAGTACCGCTGTCCAGCTCGTCCAGTACGAAGTGAACTTCAGCGGTTTCGTCAGCTTCTACAACAACGCTCTCCTGAGCTGTGTGGAAACCGTATGCTTCTGCGCGGACCGTGAAGTCACCGGCAGGGTGCATCATGCTGTAGCTTCCATCAGCCGGGTTTGTCTGAACCGAACGTCCGGATTCAAGAACAGATACTGTTGCATGCAATGGAAGTCCGCTAGTGTCTTCCACTACAGGATCTTCATTGTCAGTGTCACCGTCGCGACCTTTCCCTTTGCCAGGGTGACCGTCGCGATGTCCAGGTGGTGTAAACTTCGCGTCTTTACCTGATGGAGCTTTGTGAACCGAAGGATCTGTCTGTTTTTTGGCCAGACCCGGTGCATTGACGTTGCCGATGCCTTGATTCATTGGAGCCATCATCTGGCTGATGCCGGAGTCAATGATGCCGACAGAGCCTCCGAAATCGTCGGTGCCTGTTGCTTCATCTGTTAATGATACGTGGTCGATATACCAGCCTGGGCGGACGATGATGAAGTCGGAGTAGGCGTTATAGCCGACAACGATGCGTTCACCAGCGTAGTCGCTCAGGTCGATGGATGCGTCAACCCAGCCTCCGGACAGACCGTTAACTGTGTGAAGCGTTTCCCATGTGTCCATGCCATCTGTTGAAACGACAAGGTAGCCGTAGTCGTAGTTATTTTCAAAGTTGAACCACTCTTTGTACTCGAGGTAGAAGTCGCCTTCGTCAGGAACTTGTACCGGAGGCATAATGAGTGTTGCGTTCATGTTGTTGCCGTAGTCACCGCCAAGGTTCGTTGCGTACACGTTGTCGCCAGTGTAGGCTTCTCCTGGTCCGGAAGTCGGTGCTCCCCAATCCCAGCTGTCATTTTCGCCGAAGCTCATCCAGCCTATCGGGTTGCTTGAGAAGTCCTGGAAGTAGCCTGTGGAGATGGCTTCGTTTACAGCAACTTCATAGATTTCCGTTTCAACGGTGTTGCCGCCGAAGTCGTCGATTGTAAAGAAGTATTCTACTGCCGGTGCGTCAATGTCTGAGCCCGGGATGGATACAGTGTATGTGGCGTCGCGGTAGTTTCCGCTTGAGCGTGTTGCGTCAAGCTCGTGCCATTCGCCGTCTTTTTCAAAAGAAAGAGTAACGTCAGTGATGCTTACGTTGTCCTGAACGTGGATCTCAAGTGGAAGGTTCAGGCCTTCGTATGTTTCAGCAGGAGCTGTGTGCTGGTACGTAGGTGCTTCAGTGTCTTCACCTTCCTGAAGTACTGTTCCAGCAATGCTTCCAAGGCCGTCAAGGATGCCGGCTACTGCGTCGTAAGCGTTGATAATCCCGTGTCCGAATCCGTTGTTCGGCGCTTCAGGATACTGGCTGTTCGTGCGTGGTGTTGCTGTTTCTTCCATGATTTCAGCGATGTCATCATGGGAAAGATCAGAGTTTACCTGCTTGATCAGTGCCACGAGTCCTGCTACGTGCGGTGCTGCCATGGATGTACCATTCCAGCCGCCAGCGTAGTTGGATCCTGGAACCGCAGAGCGGATGTTAACACCAGGAGCACTCACATCAGGCTTCATTTCATCATAAGGGGATGGACCCTGGGATGAGAAGCTTGCAAGGTTCATGCTTGCATCTGTTGCACCTACTGCATAGGATTCAGGGTAGTTTGCAGGAACGCCTACTGTACCCGGACCTGCTGTGTTACCGGCTGCGAATACCGGGAAGATTCCGGCTGCCTGCCAGTTTTGTACCATCGGACGGAACCATTCGTTCAATCCGCCTGCACCGCCCCAAGAGTTGTTTACAACGTCAGGAGCCATTTCAGGGTGAGGGTTGCCGTTTGCGTCTTTTGGAGCAAGAAGCCACTCACCACCGGCAAGGATGTTGGCTTGTGTACCGCCGCCGGAAGCAGCAAGGATCTTAACTGCGATCCATTCGGCGCCCGGTGCAACACCGATTTTATTTGTGCCGTTTGGTTCAGCACCAAGAGTTGTACCATTTACGTGCGTTCCGTGACCGTGGTCGTCATAGGAAGCTTCCTGACCGTTAACAGCGTCAAAGAAGTTGAAGGTGTGGTCAACGGAGTCAGTTGCTGAGTCATATCCGCGGTACTGTTCTTTCAGTGCCGGGTGATCCCACTGAACACCGGTGTCCATGTTGGCAACGACGATTCCCTGACCGTCGATTCCCATGTCCCATACTTCATGAGCACCGATCTGTTCGATGTTCCACTCCACGTTTTCGTTTTGTGTTTCTGGCGTGGATGCTGGGGCGCCTTCTGCTTTAAGGTCAGGGCCGCCTGCACTCAGAATCTGGAATGTTTCGTTTGGTGTGATTTCAGCAATCTCTGAAAATCCTTTCAAAGATTCGAGGACTTCTTTTGTAGCGGTAACCTCAAGTCCGTTAACGATATAGAAAGACTGGAAGCTTTCTACGTTACCGGCAGCCTGCTCTTTTTCGAGGAAGGCTTTGAGTTCCTTTTGGGACTCCATCTGAGTGGAGCGAAGTTCGGAAACAATCGCTGTACGCTGAGCGAGTGTTACGTCAGACGTGTTGGCGATTTGGATTTTATTGCTCGCTACGTCTGCTGCTACTTGTTCTGCATCGACCTGATCTTTCATCTTAACGAGGAAGGAGACGAATCTCTCATCCTGGAATTCTTTTACTACATCGCTGCTGATTTCAACGGCAGCGTCTTTATTTGTTTCCTGTAAGTAAGATGTGGCTGCTCCGTCACCGGCGCTCGCTGACTGGGCACTCGCATGCTGAGGCAGTAACATCGGAATCATTAAAGCGAATATCATGGTAAAGATGATCCACTGGCGTATCGTTCGTTTCTTCGGCAAATCAATCACTCCTTCTTATTTTGGAAATTGTCGGGGGTCTGTCCCCGCACAAAATGTTGCGGGGACAGACCCCTGAACATTTTGTGAATGTTTGTAAGAGCTTGAACGGGTGGCTTGTCCGCACTTGCCTGAATAAATATGTACGGGTCGCCGCTGATACTTGGATGATGTTTGCGTTTTTTAGATAAGATTGATTCTAAGATGCCGTTTGTGGAAGTTCTGCTGGTGGTGCAGTTGGAAACCGGTCTCAGCGCCATTGGAAGAAACTCAGCTTGTCCATTTAACAGCCTGTTAGAGTGAGAGGGGGGGAGGCTGTTTATAGTGGTTGCCGGTTCTCTTTTCCATGGATACGAGGCAGGTTTCATAGTACAGGAGACTTACCGTAGTTCTTTTGTCAGGAACAACGAAAGCCCTGATTCGATAGAGGGGTTCGACAGACGCTGAAATGGGAGGAATAACAGCGGAATGTTGTTGAACCTGGCTGAATGTGTAAAACGATTACCATTGAAGAAGCATGTGAACAGATAATGGTGGATGTTCCATTATTTTGTTCACTTTAGAGCACAGCAGACTTCGGCGGCTTCCAATTTCCTTGAGGAAGCAGCCTTCGGATTTTGTGCCATCACTGTCTTCAATTCCCCGATAATCGTACGCAGGTGTTGTCAGCCCTTACGCTCTACCACTTTTCCTGCAGTGAAATCTGTGGGACATTCTATCTCTCTTGATCCTCCTTTCTGTTAACCGGGACTGTCTTATTGAGTAGCCTCGTGTTGTTAATGTGCATTTTATAGAACAATTTGGAATAAATCACTAGCAATTTAGCAAAATAAGGCTAAAGAATTCAGAAAATTCGTAAAACTAGTAAAGAAGTTTGGGAAAATGTGAAAAGGCGAATGAATTTGTAGGATTTTTCCACTAAATACGTTAATTTGTAAAGAAATAAGGCAAAAGACTTGGGGGATATTGTCGGACGGGAGGGAGTTCCTATACGCATAAAGTAGTAGACAGGGAGGTTATGAACAGTGTCGAAATACATAGGTAGTCCTAGTACTTATTATGAAAGAGTCGAGGAGAGTGTGAGAGGTACTACGATTAAAGTCGAATATGTAGGGCATTGGGTATGCAGGGGAAGATGTCCCGGGATGGCGGGAGGGGGGGCACGTTTGGGAGACTCAGCGTAAACCGCTGGAACTCAGAAAGTCAGGGTTTAAGCGGTTCTTTCGATTTATGAGCTGCAAATGAGAAGAGATGGTTCACGAATCATGGTTTATGAGCATTTCGTTCCAAGGACCCGGGAGTCTCTTGCCGGCTTTATATTTATGCTCAATACTTCACGTGGGGTCTGGCCCTGTGTGGGTTAGTTCACAAACAGAGAAATGTAAAAGCCGCTGGAGGAATGGGAGATCCTCCTGCGGCTTTCGGTTTGCTGGACTGTGGGTATTTTATTGTTCTTTTAGGAGAAGAGACTTTTTCCCGCCTACGGTTACGGAAAGCTTGCCGCGTTTGACAGGATATGCGTCGTTGCCGTCAAACACCGGGCGGAACGTTCCTTTACTGAGACCGGAGAGTTTGACGGTCTTTTCCTCTTCATCCCCGTTGAGCACAACAATAAAACGGTTTCGGTCATCGCTGCGCTCGTAAGCAACGAATTGTTCGCCTTTTTCAGCCGAAAGGAAGCGGAATGAACCGTCACGGAACGCACGGTACCCCTTGCGAAGCCCGACCATATCCTTATAGAAGGCAAACAGTTCTTTATCCTGACGGTCTTCGTCCCACACCATCGGCTTCCGGCAGTCCGGATCATTCCCCCCGTTCATACCCACCTCGTCACCGTAATAAATACAAGGCGCACCGGTGTAGGTAAGCTGGAACGTTGCCGCAAGCTTCATAAGATCTTTATCTCCATCAGCAATCGTCAGCAGGCGGGGCGTGTCATGGGAGTCGAGAAGGTTGAAAGCAACCTCATTCGCCTGTTTCGGGTAGGCGACCTGCATCGCATCAAGACGTCCCATAAAGTTCTCCGCGTCAATCGTTTTCTTCGCAAAAAACTCAAGAATGCTGTTTGTGACCGGGTAGTTCATAACGGCGTCAAACTGGTCGCCCTCAAGCCATGCCATGGAATTATGCCAGATTTCACCGAGGATGTAGGCTTCCGGATTGGCCTTTTTTACTACGTTCCGGAATTCGCGCCAGAACTGGTGGTCAATTTCGTTCGCCACATCAAGACGCCAGCCGTCTACACCGATATCCTCAACCCAGTAGCGCGCCACTTCAAGAAGGTACGCCTTCACTTCAGGGTTCTCCGTGTTCAGCTTCGGCATGGATGCCACAAAACCGAACGTGTCGTAGTTAGGAAGAGGCTCTGTTTTAACCTCATTCTCACGAAGGTAAAACCACTTCGCAAAGCGGGACCGGCGGCCGTTTTTCAACACGTCCTGGAACGGTGGAAAATAGAAACCACTGTGGTTAAATACCGCGTCAAGCATGATCTTAATACCGCGCTTGTGAGCTTCATTCACCAGGCGCTTCGCCGTTTCGTTGTCGCCAAACTGTGGATCGACCTTCAAATAGTCAATCGTGTCGTATTTATGGTTTGATTTCGCTTCGAAAAAAGGTGTGAAGTAAATGCATGTAATTCCGAGATCCACGAGGTAATCGAGGTTGTCAATTACGCCCTGGAGGTCGCCCCCAAAGAAATTGTCACGGGTCGGTACCGCATCCGGTGTCCAATCTTCCACCCCTTCAGGGTTAAGAGAGTCGTCACCGTTGGCAAAACGCTCAGGGAAAATTTGATAAAATACAGCATTCTTCACCCATGCAGGAGGCTTGTTTACGTCTGCCGGGTTTAGGAAAGGAAACTCAAACATGCCGGACGGAGACTCGAGCATCCCGATCCCGGACTGGGACTGGGCGCCTTCCTCCTGAAAGCCCACTTCATTATAGTAGAGCGTTTCTTTACCGCTCTCGAGACGGAATGCATACGCAAACCGGCGGAACTCCGGTTTCACGGCAGCCTCGTAGTAGTCGAACAACGTGTCACTGGCAAACTTCGTCATTTTCGTTGTCTCGATGAATTCCTGAGTAAAACGGTACTTGTCCCCGTGAATCAGATACACATTGTCCAGATCATTTCTCTTCGTACGAAGGCGGATATGAAGCGTTTCGTGATCGTAAGCATACGCATAGTGCGACTTCGGCTGGTGAAAAATAGCCTCTAATAACATAAACTGTCCCTCCTGCTAAATACATAATTTCACACAAAATTGTGCGGGGTCAGACCCCGTTGCGGGGCACCCGTTGATTGGCAGCGTGTGACCGTATACAATGATAGCTGTAGTTATTCTCAGATGGATAAGAAAGAGAAAGAGAGTGCAATCGTTTGCACAAACCTTTCAGCAAGACACTGATTTTTAACAATTTCAGTATAGCACGCCTGTGAAAGCGTGTCCATTTCACTTACAACTGACAATCAGGAGGAACATACGATGAACGATATTCTGCTTTTCGAACCCGTATTGAAAGAAAAAATCTGGGGCGGCAGCAAACTTGCCGACGATTTCGGATACAGTACACCTTCCAGCCGAACGGGAGAGTGCTGGGGCATTTCCGGCCACGAAAACGGCACGAACCGCGTCATAAACGGCCCTTACGAGGGAAAAACAATACGTGAACTCTGGAACGGACACCGGGAACTTTTTAACAATGAGCCGGGGGACGAATTCCCCCTTCTTGTAAAAATCATTGATGCACAGGACGACCTGAGCGTTCAGGTTCACCCGGACGACACTTACGCCAAGAAACATGAAGGCTACGCATTCGGAAAAACCGAATGCTGGTACATTCTTGACCACGAACCTGATGCAAGGCTCATCCTCGGTCATAACGCCGAAACCCGGGAGGAGCTGGCTGACATGGTGGACAAAGGACAGTGGAACGACCTTTTCCGCGAAATTCCCGTCAACAAAGGCGATTTTTACTATGTTCCGAGCGGCACCGTTCATGCCATCGGCAGCGGCATCGTGATTCTGGAGATTCAGCAAAGCTCCGACATTACCTACCGCTTTTATGACTACGACCGCACCGATGACGCCGGAAACACCCGCGACCTTCATATTGAAGATTCGATCGCCTGCTCCATGGTTCCACATGAAGACGCAAAACCGGCACAGCATACCTGGACGGAAGCAGGCCTTTCCATCACCCGCCTCATCGAGGAAAACTACTTCACTGTCTATCACTGGACCCTCAATGGCGCGGTGAGCCGTGACGTGAACGAGTACACCCTCGCGAGTGTCGTGGACGGCGAAGGAGAAATAACAATCGGCACGAACACACACCAGCTCAGAAAAGGTGCCCACTTCATCATCCCGGCCACGGCTGAGCGCTATGAACTGCGGGGCAGCATGACCCTGATGGCGTCCCACACAACCAACCCTTAGGGTAAAGAAAGACGAGAGACTCTCGTCACCGGGAAACCGGAAGCTGCGACCAAAAGAACCCCTCCTTTTTTTCAGGATTCTGTACCTGACGAAGGAGAGGTCTTTTTATTCATTGGGGAGGTTTTACTTCAATGAAGGGGGGCTAATCCTTTAAAACCTCATCGCCTGCTAAAACTTTGAAGGATGATGGTGGGCCATTTCCATGAAGGAATGGAGGATCACTTCATCAGAGTTGATGTTTTCGATGTGTTTCACTTCCACGCTTGTTTTCAGCGCCTCAAGGTCTTCGTGCAAAAACGACATTTGCTCGATCGCTTCGCTCATGGCGTTGTTCAAATAAGAGACGTCTTCCTTTTTCACCATTGTCCGTTCCAGCTGGGCGAGTTTATGAAGAACTGACTTTAAAAGGTCCATTTCAGTCAGGGTGGAAGTATCCTGTGTTTTAAATAGTGTAGTCATTGGCTGTTACCTGCTTCCTGGAGAGTAGAGCTCCCCGGTTTTTTTAGTTGAAGAAACTGGACGTTTTCTGCGATCATGTCCATTCTGAAAATCCGTTTGTTGTTGCCGTCCTCGTACAGTTTGGTCTGAAGCCGGCCGCTCACAGATACCATGGAACCTTTCCCACAATGTTCCGCTACCCTCTCTGCACTTTCCTGCCAGAGGGTACACGGAATGAAGTCGGCGTCGTACTTGCCGCTCTGGTTTTTGTAATTCCTCTTTACAGCTACTGAGAATCTTGATAGTGGTACACCGTCCTTTGTATATGAGAGATCAGGGTCTTTTACGATTCGTCCGATTAAGTTCACCTGGTTTAGCATAAAGGTCACGCTCCTTATTTTTGGAATGCTTCTTTTAACATTGAGGATAACTTCCATTCGCGTTCAACGTAGGTGCGGTAATGAATGTGGCTTGGCACCGGGAACAGGGCTGTGAGCTTTTCAGTTGCAAGAGGGAGAGGGGAAGGAGGAAGAAGCGAAGGGGCCTTTTCGTGAATCATTGTCAAGGACGCTCTTTTTTCTCTTATTCTCTCATTGTAAGGTCCTGTCACGATCAGATTGGAGTTATTTGTGTTTCGGACAGGCTGCGTATAGTGATAATAGCTGCTCCAAGGGTAATCTTCCGGGTTGTCGACCATGCCGGCAGCCCGGGGATTATTGTGAATGTATGCGCTTGTCTTCATCAGAGAATGAGATGAAGCGACAGGCGTTGAATAGTACCGGTCCTGAAACAGGTGGCCGCTCAGGTTATATTTTTTGTTGATATACATGGCGTACATCGAATTGAGCGGCTGCATCACTTTACACGGCGGATCGGCCTGTGTTCCGAGCAAAAGGTGAAGATGGTTCGTCATCAGGCAGTAAGCATGCAGGTGATAAGGTGAATAATGATAGGCGTGATCGAGCAGTGAAAAGTACTTAAAGTAATCCTTCCGGTCAAAAAACAGATTCTTTCGGTGGTTTCCGCGGCAGACAATGTGGTAGATGGCACCAGGAAACCACTGGCGGGGTTTTCGAGCCATTGAATGAGCTCCTTTTAAAGTGGAATGTTCAATCGGGGAAGCATGGAGGGTCTGTCCCTTCATTCGCTCCTTTCATTCAGATTTTTCGTCGTACTTGAAGTTTGCCCTAGGGGAAACTTCAAGTACCTTTCAGCGTTACGTGATGTTTGTGGTGAAACGGCAAAAACGTGTGGTGAAGAAAAAAAAGGTGTAAAAACAGAGAAAACGGCCAAAAAAAGGTGCGCGAATGGAAAAGGCGCCTGGAAATGCTTTTTTTCAGTTATTGATGCTTTCGTCTGTTTTCACACTGGAAACGAATTGTCCTTACTGCACTGGGATGCGTTTACTATGTAAGTGTTAAGCCTCGACTGACAGGGGGGGGATCGAGGTTGCAATAAGTGACTCAGTCTCAATCTGGAACGAGGGAGGTCCCTGACTCTGAAACCGGTAAAAGAGGTGGTTGGAAGTGATTGGTCCGGATTGTTCTTCAATGTGAACAACCGGTCAATCCAATCAGAAGGGAGAAATTGTTCCCTTCTTGAAATTAATTCTATTTGATAATTCAGACAAATTCAAGCATTATTTTACAAATTATACAAAAATAATTGTGCGGGGACAGACCCCGCACAATTGCGTCTGAGGGATTGACTTTTGGGTTAGATGATGTCTTTCAGGTCGCTGGCGTCGGTGATGGTGCGGCGGGACTGGGTTGCCTGCTTGTGCCACAGCATGTAGGTGAGGATAGTCCAGATTTTTCTTGAGTGATCGTGCTTTCCCTGGACATGTTCCTCGAGCAGGCGGACGCTTGCGCCTTTATCAAAAATTGTGTCGGAGGCAGGACTCTGGGTAAGGATCAGTCTTGCCCAGTCATACAGTTCATCCTTCAGCCAGAGGCGGACCGGCACAGGGAAGCCGAGCTTCTTCCGTTCAACCACATGGGCGGGCACCACATCCGCCAGCGCCTCCCGCAGCCAGATTTTCGTTTGTTTCCGGCTTACTTTTCCTGACACCGGCAGGGAGGAGGCCACTTGAAACACTTCCTTGTCCAAAAACGGTACCCTGAGCTCGAGGGAGTGGGCCATCGTCATTTTATCGGCTTTGGCAAGAATGTCTCCCCGAAGCCACGTGTGCATGTCCACATACTGCATTGTAGTAACCGGATCCCAGCCTTTTCGTTTTGCATGGTCATACAGGGGAGCGGTGAAATCAAACGCAGAAGCCCCTTTAGTTTCGAATAGATATTCCTCCACTTCTGCCGGATCAAAAATCCGGGCGTTTCCTGTAAACCGTTCCCGCAGCGGTGTTGTTCCCCGCTGCAGAAATCCTCTCCCTTTCACCCCGTGGGGAATTTTCAATGCAAGGGAGTGGATCTGTTTTTTCATACCGGAAGGCAGAAAGTCAAACAAACGCAAGGACCCGGGCTCCTTGTATATGTTGTATCCTGCAAAAAGCTCATCCGCTCCTTCCCCTGAAAGAACGACCTTGGAGTGCTCGGCCGCTTCTTTTGCCACAAAATAAAGAGGAATCGCTGCCGGGTCGGCGACGGGCTCGTCCATGTGCCAGATGATTTTCGGCAGTTCTTTTACCACCTGTTCAGGTGTAATCGTCACAACGTGGTGATCGAGACCAAGGACTTCTGCAGTCTTTCGGGCGGTATCAGCTTCACTGTAACGGGCGTCGGCAAACTCAGCGGTGAAGGCTTTCACATCAGGCTTCATTTGCTTGACGAGTGCGGTGATCGCAGTCGAATCGATCCCTCCTGACAGGAACGTGGATACGGGAACGTCGCTTCGCAGGTGGAACTCGACAGATTCTTCAACGGCCCGACGGATTTTACCGACTGCAGAAGCCTTTTCCTGAATGGTCGGGTTAAACTCAGGCTGGGAATAGGGTTTCAGGGTGAGTTTTCCCGTTTCTCTTTTCAGCTCTATGATATGTCCCGGCGGCACTTTCGTAATGTTTGATGTGCTCGTAAGCGGCTCTGGTGCATATTGAAACGTTAAGTATGCAGGCAGAACGTCCTTGTTAATGCCGGGCTTTTTTTCGAAAAGGGTCAGGCTTTTTTTCTCGGAGGCAAACAGTACTGCGTCGCCGTCTTTCTTCATATAGAGAGGTTTGATGCCGAACGGGTCACGGGCACCGGTTAGGGTTTCTGTCCGGCTGTCCCAGATGAGAAAGGCAAACATGCCTCTGAAATTGGTGAAGCTCTTTTTTCCTTCGTGTTTGAAGGATGCGAGAATCACTTCCGTATCGGATGAGGTCTGAAAGGTCGCGCCACGCTTTTTCATGCGGTCCCTGAGTTCAGGAGCGTTATAAATCTCGCCGTTAAAAACAATTGTGTAACGGCCATTGTCATAAGTCATGGGCTGATGGCCGTGAGGGAGATCGATGATGCTCAGGCGGCGGAAGCCAAGCTGGACCCCCGGACTTTTATAATAGCCGCAGTCATCAGGGCCCCGGTGGGTGATGACGGCAGTGATGGTTTCAAGAGGGTACTTGTTCAAAGACTCCTGGTTGGTTGAAAAAACAGCAGTAAATCCACACATAATAGAAGATACACTCCTTAGTAATGGCGCGGAACTGTTACCTGGCCTGTAAAAAAGGGCTTGTAGACGGTGCCGTGCAAGTTTAATTTTGGTAACTGGATATATGACGCTGAAAATAACGAAAAAGGTTCATGGAAAACGAATAAAAGTTGGAGAGAATCATAAGATGTTTATGACCACCCAACATAGCGCAAATGAAAAGGAGAAAAACCCTTTTCAAAACGTCTGAAAAATACAGGTCTAATTTCCCTGGGCGTATTGTCATACCAGCTTTAGTGGACAGACCTCTGTGTCGAAATAAGGCGGTCGAAAGAAATTGACTGTGTTTTTAGGCGTTGCTATATTATAAGTGTGGTCAAGCCACCAGATTTTTAATACGAAGGGAATGTGTTAGAAACATGCAAGGAAAAGTGAAATGGTTCAATGCTGAAAAAGGTTTTGGTTTTATCGAGCGCGAAGGTGGAGACGATGTATTCGTTCACTTCTCTGCGATCGAACAAGAAGGGTTCAAATCTCTTGAAGAAGGTCAAGATGTTGAATTCGAAATCGTAGAAGGTGCTCGCGGTCCTCAAGCGGCGAACGTAACAAAACTGTAATGATTCGCACTTCCCTGAAATAGAACGTTCAAATCGTATGATTTTGTTTACGTCAGTAAGGGGTAATATGTAAGCGAAGACAATCCCGGTACGAAGCGCATCCCGCTTTGTGCCGGGATTTTTCTGTGTCTGTTCAGTGGCGGGGCAGAGTGTCTTTGACAGAAAAACATATGTTCACAAAATTGTGCGGGGTCTGTCCCCGCACAATTTTGTTAATTTAGACGATAATAGATAATAAGGGAAGGGGATAGTAAGGGTTTTGCAGGAACTGCCTGCAGCTGCTCGCAGCCTCTTCCCTGAAGCAGACACCACAGTTCCGTGTTTATTTTTACGGCTCAGGAGGTAAAGGCTTGTAATCTTTCTAAAACAGCCCGCCATGATTGATGTCTTGTTTCTGCCTTTATGGCAGACAGAGATTTCTGGCGGAGGCTCGCAGAAAGGTGATTCTGACTTCTTAAAGAGGTGATTTTTGTTTAATGATGGTCGCAGTTACAGCATTATCAAATTCATACCCCGGCCTGTAGGCAAAACTTTCCGACTTAATATGACAAAAAGTTTTAAGATTTTTGTTTCAATTTAGCAGGATTATAAAGCGGGTATGAAGAATATTACACACATAACTGAAAGGAGGAGTTTGCTTATGATTTACAACATTCGTGGTGAAAACGTAGAGGTGACTCCCGCATTAAGGGAATACGTAGAAAAAAAGGTAGGCAAACTTGAACGATATTTTGATCAGACTCCATCATCAGATGTACACGTAAAACTGCAAGTGCTTAATAACGACCAGCGTGTCGAAGTAACGATTCCAATGCCAAAGCTCCTGCTTCGTGCAGAGGAAACCCATACTGACATGTACGCGGCCATTGACCTCGTGATTGAAAAGCTCGAGCGTCAGATCCGTAAGCATAAAACGAAAGTTAACCGCAAGTTCCGTCAGGACGAGAGCTTGAAGTATATGTTTAAAAACGAACTCGAACCGACAATGGGAGAGACTCCGGTTCCGGATGAGCCTCAGTACGAGGACGATGATATCGATATCGTGCGTACGAAGCGCTTTGATCTGAAACCGATGGATGCAGAAGAGGCCGTTCTTCAAATGGACATGCTCGGTCACAACTTCTTTGTGTTCTCCAACTCTGTAAACGGCGGTACAAACGTTGTCTACAAACGTAAAGACGGCAAGTACGGCCTCATTGAAGCAGAGTAACCAGCAAGATACTAATAAAAGCTATGCATAAAAGCCGGTGCAGCCCGAGACATTCGGGCCACCGGCTTTTTCACGCTCGAAAGGACTGTGAAAAAGTTCACGGAGGGTCAGACCCCCGGAAATACCAGGAAATTATTTCCGGGGGTCTGACCCTCCGTTCGGGGGTTCACAAGTGAGCGTTCAGGCATGTTCTTGTAAGGGGTCTGGGAAACTGATAAAATGAAAGTTAACTGTCAGAAGACTTGTACGATAAGATTCCTGACGATCACATCATGGGATATCCCATTGGAATATACGATAAGGGAGCAATGTCCAATGCTAGGATTACTTAAGAAAGTAATTGGTGACACCGACGCACGCCAGATCAAGAAGTGGCAGAAGACGGTGGACAAAATTGAAGAACTTGGCGAAAGCATGAAAAAGCTTTCGGACGATGACTTACGAAAGAAAACAGAAGAATTTAAGAAACGCCACCAGGAAGACGGCGAGTCTCTTGAAGACCTGCTGCCGGAAGCCTTTGCGGTTGTCCGTGAAGGATCGACCCGTGCCCTTGGCATGCGTCATTTCCGTGTGCAGCTTTTAGGGGGCGTGTGTCTTCACCAGGGTGACATCGCTGAGATGAAAACCGGTGAAGGTAAAACCCTCGTAGCGACACTTCCGGTTTACCTGAATGCGTTAACCGGGAAAGGTGTTCATGTTGTTACGGTTAACGAATACCTTGCCCGCCGTGACTCCACGGAGATGGGAAAACTTTACGAATTTCTCGGCCTCACTGTCGGTTTAAACATTAACGGCATGAGCAAGGATGAGAAGCGTGAAGCTTATACCTGTGACGTTCTTTATGCAACAAATAACGAACTGGGCTTTGATTATTTGAGAGACAACATGGTGCTCTACAATAAACAGAAAGTACAGCGCCCGCTTCACTTTGCGATTGTCGATGAAGTGGACTCCATCCTGATCGATGAAGCCCGGACACCGCTGATCATTTCCGGTTCTGCGGAAAAATCAACGCAGCTTTATACTGTTGCGAACTCTTTCGTGCGCATGCTGAAAGAGGAAGAAGACTACACGTACGACGAAAAAACGAAAAACGTGCAGATGACCGATGACGGTGTAAGTAAAGCAGAACGATCCTTTAACATCGATAATCTGTTCGATCAGTCTCACGTTCAATTAAACCATCACATTAATCAGGCACTTAAGGCACACGTTGTCATGAAGCGTGATGAGGATTACGTGGTTGATGACGGTGATGTAGCGATTATCGACCAGTTTACCGGCCGTATGATGAAGGGCCGCCGCTACAGCGATGGCCTTCACCAGGCGATTGAAGCGAAGGAAGGCCTTGAAATTAAACGGGAAAGCATGACGATGGCCTCCATTACGTTCCAGAACTACTTCCGTATGTACGAAAAGCTTGCCGGTATGACCGGTACGGCCAAAACAGAGGAAGAAGAGTTCCGTAACATTTACAACATGAATGTTATTGCTATGCCGACAAACGAGCCGATTGCCCGTGAAGATAAGTCCGATCTTATTTATAAGACAATGGATGCAAAATATAAGGCGATTGTAGAAAAAATCAAAGAGCTTCATGAAAAAGGACAGCCGGTTCTTGTTGGTACAGTCAGCGTGGACACGTCAGAACTTTTAGCCGGACTGCTTAAAAAGCGAGGAGTCCGTCACAACGTACTGAATGCGAAGAACCACGCCCGTGAAGCGGAGATTATTGAGAATGCCGGACAGCCCAAAGCAGTTACTATCGCGACAAACATGGCCGGACGTGGTACGGACATCAAACTCGGCAACGGTGTGAAAGAACTTGGCGGCCTGTACGTCCTTGGTACCGAGCGTCACGAATCCCGCCGCATCGACAACCAGCTCCGGGGTCGTTCCGGACGTCAGGGTGACCCGGGTATGTCCCAGTTCTACCTGTCACTTGAAGACGTGCTGATGCGCCGTTTCGGCAGTGAAAACATGCGTAACATGTTTGATAAAATCGGCCTTGAAGATGACCAGCCGATCGAAAGTAAGCTTGTTTCCCGTGCTGTTGAACAAGCGCAGAAGCGGGTGGAAGGAAACAACTTCGATGCGCGTAAACAGCTTCTCCAGTACGATGATGTTATGCGTGAGCAGCGTGACATTATTTACGAGCAGCGTAACCAGGTACTCGGGTCGGAGAACCTCCGTGAAGTGGTTGAAAAGATGATCGAGTCTACTATCGAGCGAAACGTACAGCTCTACACGCCGGCGGACGATGTGCCAGAGGACTGGAACCTTCAGGGTATTGTGGATTACATCAACGCAAATGTGTTAAACGACAATGAAATTGAAGTGAAAGACCTGAAGCCTCTTGAGCCGGAAGAAATGGTTGAACTGATTGTCGACCGGGCCAAAGAGGAATATGATAAGCGTGAAGCAGAATTTACGCCTGAACGTCTGCGTGAGTTCGAGAAGGTTATCCTTCTTCGTACGGTTGATTCCAAGTGGACCAGCCACATCGACCAGATGGACCAGCTCCGTCAGGGGATTCACCTCCGTGCATACGGTCAGAACGATCCTCTTCGCGAGTACAAATTCGAAGGCTTTGAAATGTTTGAGCAGATGGTTGCTTCTATTGAAGAAAACGTCACCCGTTACGTGATGAATGCCCAGGTGGAAGCGAACCTCGAGCGTAAGCCTGTTGCTGAAGGAAAAGCGGTCCACCGCAGCGCCAGCAGCCCGACAGCAAAGGAAAAACAAAAGAAAGTTCCTTTCAAGAAATCACCTGAAGTAGGGCGCAATGACCCTTGTCCTTGTGGTTCGGGTAAAAAATACAAGAACTGCTGTCAGAAAGAATTAGGTTAAGGGTAAAGGTATTGTTTTTGAGATGATAATGGTTTTTTCTAAGAAACAGACGTAGCAGTAGTGCCCAGCCTCCGCGTAAAACGAAGAGCACGCACGATTTGTCTGAAAGAAGAGGTCATTATTAAAGCAGTAAAAAATAAGGCAGCCGGTGCTCGTCAGAGTCCGGCTGCCTATACTAATGAGGTGTTCGTAATATGGAAATGTCTGATATTAGAAACGAACTTTCAACTATGGCTAAGCGATTAGCGGACTTCAGGGGGTCTCTTTGACCTTGAAAACAAAGAGACCCGCGTAGCTGAACTGGATGAACTCATGTCCGAACCCGGATTCTGGGATAATCAGAACGAAGCTCAGAAAGTCATCGACGAAAGCAACCAGCTTAAAGAGGGTGTGGAAACCTACCGGAAGCTGGAAAATATCTTTGAAGATCTTGAAGTTTCCTTCGAACTTGTGAAAGAAGAAGGGGACGACGAGCTTTTGGAAGATCTGGTTGAAGGCGTGAAGGACCTTGGTGAGAAACTGAACCAGTTTGAGCTTCAGCTTCTTTTAAGTGAGCCTTACGATAAAAACAATGCAATCCTTGAGCTTCACCCTGGTGCCGGCGGAACGGAGTCTCAGGACTGGGCTTCTATGCTTCTGCGTATGTACACCCGCTGGGCGGAAGGAAACGGCTTCAAGGTGGAAACGATGGATTACCTTCCTGGTGAGGAAGCCGGTGTAAAAAGCGTTACGCTTCTTATCAAAGGCCACAATGCCTACGGTTATTTGAAGGCGGAAAAAGGGGTTCACCGTCTTGTCCGGATTTCTCCGTTTGATTCATCCGGCCGTCGTCATACGTCATTCGTATCGTGTGATGTCGTTCCGGAACTGAATGATGATGTGAGCGAAGTAAGTGTGTCTCCCGATGAACTGAAAATTGATACGTACCGTGCAAGCGGTGCCGGCGGTCAGCACATCAATACAACTGATTCCGCTGTACGGATTACCCACTTGCCGACGAATACGGTCGTTACGTGTCAATCTGAGCGTTCCCAGATTAAAAACCGAGATCAGGCAATGAAAATGCTTAAAGGAAAGCTGTTGCAGCTGAAAATTGAACAGCAGCAAAAAGAACTTGATGAAATCCGCGGTGAGCAGTCTGATATCGGATGGGGAAGTCAGATCCGTTCCTACGTATTCCATCCGTATAATATGGTTAAGGATCACCGAACGAACCATGAAACAGGGAATACCCAGGCTGTCATGGACGGCGATCTCGGTTCATTTATTGATTCATACCTGCGTTCAAAAATTGACTAATTGTTTCATTAATAGGTTGTCCCGGGGGAGAGTTCCGCCTGGGCAGCCTTTTTTGGTGAGTGGAGGAGGAATTATCGGATTTGTGTTAAGAATTCCAGATTCGCTTCCAATCAAGTGGAAACGCGTCCCTCGTCCTTTAAAAAAAACCCGGGATTTCCTCCTTCTCCCCATAAATGCACTACGCTAAAGCATCACCGCGGTCTTGTTTACAGTCCGGCATGCCGGTGATATACTACTTGGGTCTTTGCCCGGAACTGCTGCTGCTTTGTGGATAGCAATGAAGGGCACAGTGAAAGCTAATTGACTGAGGGATTTTCATTCATACATATTCCAAGCATTCCCCAACGTCTTTATAGCAACATTTTTTAAGAAACAGGTGAACATAAATGATGAAAGCCATGAAACGGAGAAAAGATCAGCAGCCGTTAAGTCCCTTGAGCAGAATTCTATTTGAATTTGCCCACGTTCTGGTGGGGTCTGCTATTGTAGCCATCAGTTTTAACATTTTCCTCCTGCCAAACCGCATTGCTTCCGGTGGTGTGGCCGGTATCTCCACCCTGGTGGAAGCGACTTTTGGTTTTGAGCCGGCATTTACGCAATGGGCATTTAACATTCCATTGTTTATAGCAGGTGTTCTGCTTCTCGGCGGGAGTATTGCCGGAAGTCTGCTGTACGGTTTGAAGACATTAACCGGAACGATTTTTTTACCTGCAGTTGTATTAATGACCAGGCATCTTGAGCCTGCTACTTTAGATCCTTTACTTGCTGCAATATTCGGTGGGATAGGAGTAGGACTTGGTTTGGGAATTGTGTTCAGGTCGAATTCGTCAACCGGGGGGACGGATCTTGCCGCTCAGATTGTCAACAAATATACTGGACTTACCCTTGGGGCCTGTGTTTTTCTTATGGACGGGCTCGTCGTAATCTCGGCAGCGGTTGTTTTCGGATTTGAATTTGCTCTTTATGCCCTAATCGGTTTATTTGCTACAGGGAAGACCATAGACCTTGTTCAGACTGGTATTGGCTACTCAAAAATGGCGATTATTATTTCAGATTATGAAGAAGAAGTGCGTCAGGGTCTGCTCACTCAGGTGGATCGCGGTGTGACGAAGCTTCACGGGTATGGCGGCTATACGAATCACGAGCGTCCTGTTCTCATGTGTGTGGTGGGACGAAACGAAGTCACAAAATTGAAACAAACGGTTCAAACCATTGATCCACATGCCTTTGTGATCGTGAGTAATGCGTCGGAGGTACTTGGGGAGGGTTTTAATAAAGGATAAATCGGTTATAATATCTAGGAAGGTTACTTAGAAAAACCTACCAAATTATTTTCAGCAGATCAGGAGGGTTTACATGAAGAAATGGCTAATCCCGATGATGGGAGCTGTCTTGGTTCTGGCGGCGTGTGGTGGCGGAGATGATGACACGACACCTGTAGACGAAGGCGACGACGCAGTCGAAGAGACGGAAGATGACGCAGAAGAAACAGCAGGAGACGGAGAATATGACCTCGCTGCTGGAGAAGAAGTGTACGAGCAGAACTGTCTGTCCTGTCACGGACAAAACGGTGAAGGCGGGTCTGGACCTGGTATCGCCGGTCTGGATATGGACTCCGTGCGCGCAGCGATCGAAGAAGGACCGGGAAGCATGCCACCTGAGCTTGTAGATGGTGATGAAGCGGATAACGTTTCTGCATGGGTTGCCGATCAGTAAACATAATGTGATATAGAAAAAACAGCTGATAAATGGTCAGCTGTTTTTTTGACGTGAAATTTGTCATTAAGATGTATGTAAAACCAATATTTACTTCTAAGACCATTCCTATGTCCTGGTTACATTGAACGGTTTTTAAGAATGTGCCATATCGCCTTTCTTATTTTTCCGATATTTCGTATACTCGGAATCGTTATGCAGAAATGAAGGGGGTTGCAATAGGTATTTTCTATAAAATAAGCGCTAAATTGACGTAATGTGACAAGATTTGAAATGAAACTGTAACGTAAATGCACTCAAATTACTTAGTTTAGATGATATAATGTTGAATGGTAGAAGCAGATTCATTTAGATGCAGCAATGATTTGAAAACTAAATGCAAATAATTCGACATAATCATACATACGCCTTGAGCAGGCGATCACCTCAGAGAACTATTTAAAGCGGGAAGTGATATTTTTGATTACGATGAAAGAGGTATGGAAGACATACCCAAACGGCGTTATGGCCATTAACGGGATTGACATACATATTGACAAAAGTGAATTTGTTTATGTAGTCGGGCCGAGTGGGGCCGGCAAGTCAACATTTATTAAGCTCATGTACAGAGAAGAAAAACCGACACGGGGATCGATTCAAATCGGAGACGAAGAGCTTTCCAAAGTGAAAGAACGTCATATTCCCTACTTAAGAAGAAGAATCGGTGTCGTATTCCAGGACTTCAAGCTCCTTCCTACCCTATCGGTT
This sequence comes from Alteribacter salitolerans, assembly GCF_016901055.1. Classification (NCBI taxonomy): domain Bacteria; kingdom Bacillati; phylum Bacillota; class Bacilli; order Caryophanales; family Bacillaceae; genus Alteribacter; species Alteribacter salitolerans. Next base: position 72,220 of record NZ_JAFEUX010000007.1, read on the forward strand.
TATGAGAATGTGGCATTCGCTCTGGAAGTGATTGAAGAGAGCAAAGCAAACATCCGTAAACGGGTCATGCAGGTCCTTGAGATTGTCCGGTTAAAAAACAAGGCGCGCTTTTTGCCCCAGGAATTATCCGGCGGTGAACAGCAGCGTGTGGCCATTGCCAGAGCGATTGTAAATAATCCTTCCGTTCTGATTGCAGACGAGCCTACGGGAAATCTTGATCCGGAGACATCCTGGGAAATCATGAAAATCCTCGAAGAAATCAACAATCGGGGTACTACTATAGTTATGGCTACCCACAACAAAGAGATTGTAAACACGATGCGTAAACGTGTTATTGCCATAGAAGGCGGCCGGGTTGCCCGTGACGAGGCAAAGGGGGACTACGGTTATGAAAGGTAGAACTCTGGGACGCCACATAAAAGAAGGCGGAAAGAACTTAGTCAGAAACGGCTGGATGACTTTTGCGTCCGTAAGTGCCGTTACGATTATGCTGTTTGTGGTAGGTGCTTTCCTTCTTCTTATTTTAAACATGAATACATTTGCCGATTCACTTGAAGACGATGTGGAAGTTCGCGTCTTCATCGATATCGCAGCTGACGAAGAGAGTCAGTCAGCTCTCGAAAGTGAAATACAGGATATGGATATTGTTGAAACGGTAGATTTTGTTCCGAAAGAGGACGGGTTGGAAAACTTGATTACCAGTTTCGGAGATCAAGGAACCTACCTTGAGTCTTTAAGAGAAGAAAACCCGTTAAACGATGTTTTTGTTGTACAGGCTCAGGACCCCCAGCAGACACAGGTACTTGCTGAGGAAATCCAGTCATTGAGCTATGTAGACGATGTTGAATACGGTGCAGATATTGTCGAGCAGCTTTTCTCTGTAACGAACATCCTTCGCTATGCAGGGATTGTTCTTGTTGTCGGTATGATGTTCACGGCGATGTTTCTGATTGCAAACACGATTAAAATTACGATCATTGCCAGAAAACGAGAAATTCAGATTATGAAACTTGTAGGAGCCACGAACGGATTTATCCGCTGGCCTTTCTTTATAGAAGGATTACTGCTCGGTGTTCTTGGATCCATCATTCCTGTAAGCGCACTGGCTTATGGCTACATGCGTCTCGTGGAACTGGTCCAGGCTACACCGGAACTCGCATTTCTTCCAATGATGCCGGCTAATCCTCTTATATGGCAGATGGCAGCTATACTTGCCGGGATCGGGGCCTTTATCGGTATTTGGGGAAGCGTGATGAGCGTACGTAAATTCCTGAAGGTTTAACAGTTTACGAGAATAACCAGATAAAAATAAAAATTGTCTATTTCCGTGGAAATAAATCGGGATAGCTCGGGTTGAGGGGGATTTTATTCAATGAATCGCAGGTTGGGACTAGTATCATTGGCGTGTCTTCTTGCAGCATCGACTTTTTTCGGATCGAATATGTGGTCGACAGCTGAAGCAAATACAGGTGATGAACTGAAAGAGCAAATTGAACAGAGTCAGCGTGATCAGGAAAAAAAGCTGGAAGAAGCTGAACAGACAGAGCAGGAGCTTGCAGAAGTAGAGGAAGAAATCGTCGGGCTTCAGGACGAGATTCGAGAACTGGATGAAAAAACACAGAAAACGAACGAAGACATTCGTGTGAAGCAGGATGAGATCGATGAAACGAATGAAAACATAGAAGACTTGCGTGAGGAAATTGAAATTCTTCAGGAGCGTATCAAGGAACGTGATGAGCTTCTGAAAGACCGTGTGAATTCAATGTACAAAAATGGCGGGACGGTAAACTATCTTGAAGTCCTTCTTGGTGCACAGAGCTTTGGAGATTTGATCGAGCGTGTAAATGCACTGAGCACCATTTCCCGTCAGGACCGTAACATTCTTGAACAGCATATCGCTGATAAAGAGGCTTTGGAAAATGCTAAAGTTGAACTTGAAACACAGCTTGAAAACCTTGAAACTCAAATGAACGAACTGGAAGATCTCCGTGCTGATCTTGAAGCTCAAACGGCTGAGAAAGATCGTCTTGTAGACTCACTTGAAGAAAAAGGTGCTTCATTGAAAGATGCGATTGTTTCCCTTGAAGAAGAACAGTCTATCCTGGCAGCACAGGAAGCGGCTGCGAAGGAAGAATTGGAAGAGTGGGAAGAAGAACAACGTCGTCTTGAGGAAGAGCGCAAGCGTAAAGAAGAAGAAGAGCGCCAGAGACAGAAAGAAGAGGAAGAGCGTAAAAAGAAGGAAGAAGAGGAAGCCGCAGCTGCAGCTCAAAGCTCTAATTCCGGATCAAGTAATTCCGAATCAAGTAATTCCGGATCAAGCAATACCGGCAGCTCATCAAGTTCTGGATCGTCAAGTTCACCGGATCGTTCTGCAAGTGCCAGTGCGCCGAGCGACAGCGGCGGCACACTTGGATTGCCCGCTACAGGACGAGTGACAAGTGAGTATGGTCCTCGATGGGGACGTGTTCACCACGGTATTGATATCGGTCAGGGTGGAAGATCCAATGTTCCGATCGTAGCAGCAGAATCAGGTACGGTAATCAGAGCCGAATACATGAATGGTTATGGAAACACAGTTATGATTACACATAACGTGAACGGAAAAACCATAACAACGCTCTATGCTCATATGGATTCTATCAGTGTGTCCCAGGGACAGCGTGTCAGCAGAGGCCAGAACCTTGGAATTATGGGTAACACCGGAGCCTCACAGGGCCCTCACCTTCACTTTGAAGTTCACGAAGGCGGATGGAACGGTGCAAAATCAAACTCGGTAGACCCCAGAAAATACGTTAACTTTTAAATAGCTGTATTTCATATGAACTGTTGATCATAAAAGTAACAGCTGCACCACCGTGTAAAACGAGAGGGTTGCAGAAAGCATCAGTGCATCTATTAAAAGCAACGGTCTTCTAAAGAAACAATTAATTTCGGCAGCCCAATCTGTCAGCTTCGTTGGATTCATTCCGAATCACACTTAAATAACCACATCTTCGCCAGGACAAACTAGCGGAGATGTGGTTTTTGTTTACTTTAACCGGGGCAATGAGAAGGACAGCAGTTATAAGTTCAGCTATAAAGGAGGGAACAGGCGTGGGGATCTTTTTTCCGGCAGTTGTCTGTGGTATTACGATGCTGACGACCTTGTATCTTCAGATTCTCATTGAGAGAGTGTACTTTCACAGGGAAAAAACTTTGATCGTACTGCACTTTCCGAACGTGATGTTCTCATGGCTCATGTATGGCGTTACCTATATCTCTGTAAATGGTTTCATGCTGGGCGGTCTGGCGGAAAGAGGAAGGGCAGCGGTCGCAGTAGAGGCGTTTCTGTCTTCATTTCCCTTGGTTATGGGCTGCTATGTGATCACGGCCCCCCTGTTCAGACGGGCACTCCGGCGCTATTATCCTGTTAAGGGAACAAATATTGTATACTTGAAACTGAAAGGCATTTCCAGGGAGAAATAAAGCGAATAAGATGTAGTAAAATTTTCGTATACTAAAAAGAGTTTTCCCTGGTAAGTTGAGTAGAACAATTTAATCTGTTGCAAAGATTTGTTAAGATAGAGGATAACAAGTACAGCATTTTTTAGAAAAAAAGAGAGAAACTATCAAGAATAAACGGGGGATCTGCTCCATAGTGGAATATGGTTTCCGTGATGAGGTGAGTGAATGAACATCGATAAGAAATTTCTGCCGTTAATCGTCTCTCTATCCGTTATTTTAGGAGCAGTCGCGATGTTTGTCGTAATGCAGGTGACGGATGGTACATCAGCTGAGCCGGTGCTGAACGACAGTGGAGACGCAGATACAGAGTTAGCGATTGACCAGGACGACGGGGAAGAAAATGCTGCTGAAGAAGCGGTTGAAACGTCAGGCAGCGAAATTTCAGAAGATAAAGCCGAGAAATTCCATAAAGCTTATTCCATCATAATGGACCGCTATGTGGAAGCATTTGATGAAGAAGAACTTCTTGAAGGTGCCATCAACGGGATGCTTGAAGTGCTTGATGATCCTTATTCCGTTTATATGGATCAGGAGACTGCCCGTGAATTTATGGATTCACTCGATTCCTCTTTTGAAGGAATCGGAGCTGAAGTAAGCATGACGAATGGGAAAGTAACCATTGTAGCACCTTTCAGGGATTCGCCCGCAGAAAAAGCAGGTCTGAGACCGAACGACCAGATCGTCGGCATTGACGGTGACAGTATCGAAGGCCTTTCCCTTTATGAAGCAGTGCTTCAGATCAGAGGGGAAAAAGGTACGACAGTTACACTTACCGTTGAACGCCCCGGAGTGAGTGAGGAGCTGAATATCGATGTGGTCCGTGATACGATTCCGATTGAAACGGTCACAAATGAGCTGATTGAAGAGGACGGGGCGAAAATTGGTTTGATAGAAATCCGTTCTTTCTCCGAAAGTACTGCAACAGACTTTGAAGAACAGTTACACGCTCTTGAAAAAGAAGGGATTGACGGATTGGTTATTGATGTCCGTGGAAACCCGGGTGGATTCCTTCAGAGTGTAGAAGATATCGGTAACCTCCTTGTACCCGGCGGTGAGCCGATTGTGCAGATTGAAAACCGTGACGGTGAACGCATTCGTCATGTTTCCAACCTGGAAGAGGAAAAAGAGTATCCAATTGCCACATTGATAAATGAAGGAAGTGCTTCAGCATCTGAGATTCTGGCTGCGGCCCTTAAAGAAGCAGGCGGTCATCACGTTGTGGGTGAAACAACGTTCGGAAAAGGAACCGTTCAGCAGACACTTCAGCTTGGTGATGGCAGTGAATTGAAACTTACGTTGTTCAGATGGCTTACTTCTGACGGCAACGACATTAATGAGGTTGGTGTGGAACCGACAGAGGAAGTACGTCAGCCTGATTTCTTCTATGTTTCTCCGGTACAGGCGGAAGACCCACTGGAATATGACATGAACAGTGAACAGGTGGAAAACGCTCAGCTGATGCTTGAAGGACTCGATTATGATCCTGGCCGTACGGACGGTTACTTCAGCAGTGAAACAGAGGAAGCGGTTCGTGCCTTCCAGGACGACGAAGGACTGGATGTGACAGGTGTAATTGATGAAGATACAGCCTGGGCACTTCAAGACCGTGTTGTTGAAGCGGTCCGTGACCGTGAGAACGATCTTCAGTTCAAACGTGCGATTGAGCTGTTAATTGAAAATGAGTAATGAATGATGACTCGCTCCTTTTCGGGGCGGGTCTTTTTGTTTGAGAGGAAAGCGTGCAGAGCATCACAACAAAACTTAAGGAAGATAATACCCTTTCTTATCGAATGGTTTAGGAGGACCTGAGAAAGAGAAGATCATCCTTTTGAAAAAAGGGTGTGCTTTTCTATATTTTCAATTAAAATGAAAGAAGAGTGTTTTAGAAATGTGAATCAATGAGATAGATTGATTTTTAAGGAGGCGGACGATGGAAGCGGTGTTTTGGGAGTTGCTTCAAGCGATAGGGCGTTTCTTCCTTCACCCTGCTGTGTACCTGTTCCTTTTTGTTTGTATATGGTTTGGTATGCGTAGAGTGAGGCGGGAACGAAAGGATTTTCACACCAGGGTATATGATGTTGTATCTGATTTACTTTTTCCTGCAGGGGCAGCGCTTGCTGCCGGTGCAGTTCTCACCATTATTTTAACGGGGCTTGGTGTTACGGTTCCTTTTGCCATGATGTTATTGATTACACTTATCTGGGCAGTGCTGCTGCCATTGCGAAACAGCCGCTGGCTCAGTTTTTCCTTCGCAGGGAGTCTGGCACTGCTTGTGACGATGTTCCTTCCTACTTCAGGGACGGGCTATGGCTGGATCGACAGACAGCTCACTTCTATTTCAGAGATGAGCACGGTAAGTTTTGTTTGGTTTTTGGCTGCAATCCTTTTTGCAGAAGCCTTTCTTATTATGACAAATGGAAAAAAACGGTCCTCACCAAAGCTTAAGAAGAGTAAGCGTGGCAAAGTGGTCGGGGCGCACGAAGTCAACCGGTTATGGCTGGTGCCGGGACTGCTGCTGATTCCTGCAGGCGGACTGGCTGTCGGAGGATTAGGTATGTGGCCTTTAGCGGAATCAGTATCAGGTGTGACGCCTGAGACCGCCGGCCTCATGTTTGTGCCTGTGATCCTCGGCTTCAAGGCTGTTGTACAGTCCGGTTATCCTTATGAAGGATTCCGCCGCCTTGGGGCGAGGATGCTCGGACTGGCACTCTTAACTGCAGCTGTAGCAGTTGCAGCAGCGTTTTACAGTCCCCTTCTTCTCGCAGTACCTTTGCTCATTCTCCTGGGCCGGGAGCTGATCTTTATTCAGCATAATCTTAAAGAACAAAAAACGGCAAGCATGTTCCGTAACATGACGGAAGGACTTGTTGTACTCGGCGTAATTCCTCATTCGATAGGAGACAAGATGGGGATTAAGGTCGGAGAAAAAGTGATGAAAGCAAACGGCATAGCCGTTTCAAGTCAGATTGAACTGTATGAGGCGCTACAGGCGAAAGCAGCTTTTTGTAAATTGCAGGTGCTTGATGAAGAAGGGCAGATCCGTTTTACCCAATCTTCCGTTTATGAGGGAGATCACTATCAGCTCGGGCTTTTGTTTGTACCGGACGATGATATCGGTAACCTGTCAACCGAAGGACTTCGCTATACTTTTATTCTTCAGAAAGACCGGGAGAAGATCCAGCGTGAGGACGCTGTGGATGCCAGTTACGAAAGCGAAGCAGCAGCAACCGAAGAAAACAAAAAAAGTTCTTAAAATAATCGAAAGGCGGAGGACCCCCAAAGGTCCCCCGCCTTTTTTGGCTCCAGCCAAAAAAGTTCGGGGGACAGACCCCATAGCCGTCAAGTTAAATAATTTAAGAATTTAAAGCAGAAGAAGTCAGGATGTAGCCGGAATGCCCTTCGCTTTCCGCGGGGGCGCCGTTGAGCCTCCGAGAGGTTTATGCCTGCTTCTTCCTCTACCAGAAACGCTACGCAGAGATGTGCGTCGAAGCAACTCGCAGCTTATTCGAGGTGTACCGCTCGTTGCTCCCGCAGGAGTCTCGAACATTCCGGCTACACCCTCTTCTACATTCTTATTTTAGTGCTTTTGCACATGAAGATTTTTATGGGGATAACGAAACTCGAAGAAACCACAAAAGCCCTCCGTTGCACCTTTCCTAAGCATTCTCTTAACGGAATTGCCAAAGAGAACAATTTCATTGTAAGAAAGAGGAACCTGGAGGTATTACCTTTTTACCTGTGGAGCGAAAGGCGGCGACTCCAGCGACGAGCGTTTACATCACGATTAATCATCGAGTTGCTTCGACGCAGATACTTCGAAGCATACGCTAGTAGAGGAAGAAGCAGGAAAAACCCAACCGAAGACCCCGCAGGGCGCTCTTTCCTGAGGAGGCTGAAGCGATGCCCGCGGAAAGCGTCCGCCTGTAGCGGAATTTATATAAGTTCAAAAAATCTCGGAAGCTTCTTTGTCATGTCTAAATTAACAGAGGGAAGTAAGTTTAGGAAAGAAAACGAAAGAAACGGCCAAGTTCTGCTTCTTGATGGCTATGGGGACAGACCCCGCACAATTGGCGTGAGGGGGGTTGACAAATTTGATATGATAGAAATGAAGGAACGTGTGTTCTTGTTTTGGGTAATTTTGAGCGGTTTCTGTGATATAATGATGTACATATGTTAAGAATGGGTAATGGAAGAATAAACGGATATAAATGAACGGGCGTAGCATGTCTTAATAACAGGTTATGCCTTAAATACACTGCACGAAGGACAAGCCGCTTGGGCGAAGGAGGCTGTATTCATGAATGAAAACCAGCAAACGTTTGAACTTGTATCAAAATATGATCCCCAGGGTGACCAGCCAAAGGCAATAGAAGCACTGGTCAAAGGAGTGAAGGAGAATAAGAAGTTACAGACACTGCTTGGTGCAACCGGGACGGGGAAAACATTTACCGTATCCAATGTGATCAAGGAGATCAATAAACCGACCCTTGTTATTGCCCACAATAAGACCCTTGCAGGGCAGCTGTACAGTGAGTTTAAGGAATTATTCCCAAACAACGCTGTTGAATATTTTGTGAGCTATTATGACTACTATCAGCCGGAAGCCTATATTCCCCAGTCGGATACGTTTATCGAAAAAGATGCAAGCATTAACGATGAGATTGATAAACTCCGTCACTCGGCAACGAGTTCATTGTTTGAACGAAATGACGTGATAATTGTAGCCAGTGTATCTTGCATCTATGGTCTTGGTTCACCAACGGAGTACCGTGATCTTGTTGTTTCTCTCCGTACCGGGATGGAAATGGAACGAAACAGCCTTCTTCGTGAACTGGTGGATATACAATATGAACGAAATGATATTAATTTTACCCGTGGAACATTCCGTGTCCGCGGTGATGTAGTGGAGATCTTTCCTGCTTCCCGTGACGAGCACTGTCTCAGAATTGAGATGTTCGGTGATGAAATTGACCGGATTACGGAAGTGGATGCCCTTACCGGGGAAGTGCTGGGGGAACGAAACCACGTGGCTATTTTTCCGGCGTCCCACTTCGTAACCCGGGAAGAGAAATTAAAGAAAGCCATCGTAAACATTGAAAAAGAGCTTGAAACCGTGCTCGCAGATTTGAACGAAAGAGGGAAGCTTCTTGAGGCACAGCGCCTTGAACAGCGTACCCGCTATGATATAGAGATGATGCAGGAGATGGGCTTCTGCTCAGGAATCGAAAACTATTCCCGTCATCTGACGTTCCGGGAACCGGGAGCTACACCTTATACCCTCATTGATTTCTTCCCTGACGACTTTCTTCTCGTTGTGGACGAGTCCCACGTCACCCTGCCTCAGGTGAGAGGAATGTACAACGGTGACCAGGCCCGGAAAGGTGTCCTCGTTGACCATGGGTTCCGTCTGCCGTCGGCAAAAGATAACCGTCCGTTAAAATTTGACGAGTTTGAAAAACACATTAGTCAGGCCATCTTCGTTTCTGCGACCCCGGGGCAGTATGAACTGGATCATTGTCCTGAGATGGTTGAGCAGATAATCCGTCCGACAGGTTTGCTGGATCCTACTGTGGATGTCCGTCCGATTGAAGGGCAGATTGACGATATTATGGAAGAAATTCATATTCGAAAAGAGCGGAATGAACGGGTCCTCGTGACGACACTTACGAAAAAGATGAGTGAAGATCTCACAAACTACTTTAAGGAACTGGGAATCCGGGTAAAATACCTCCACTCCGATATTAAAACGCTGGAGCGGATTCAGATTATCCGTGATTTACGCCGTGGCGAATTTGATGTCCTCGTTGGAATCAACCTTCTCCGGGAAGGACTGGATATGCCTGAAGTGTCTCTCGTTGCCATTCTTGATGCGGATAAAGAAGGATTCCTTCGTGCGGAGCGCTCTCTCATTCAGACGATGGGACGGGCAGCCCGGAATTCCAACGGGCACGTAATTATGTACGCTGATAAAATGACGAAATCGATGAAAATTGCGTTAGAAGAAACGAAGCGCCGCCGTACTGTGCAGAAAGAATTCAATGAAAAGCACGGCATTACACCTCAGACGATTCAAAAAGCCATTCCTGAGCTGATCCAGGCTACTTATGCTGCAGAAGAGGGAGAAGACTACGGTGAAAAAGGTACCGATGCGATTCCTCCTAAGCAGAAAATGAGCAAGAAGGAACGGGAGAAAGTGATTGAGAGAATGGAAGCGGAAATGAAAGAGGCTGCGAAAGCCCTCGATTTCGAGCGGGCGGCAGAGCTTCGTGATGTGATTATTGAACTGAAAGCGGAAGGGTGAGAAACCTTATGGCATTAGATAATATTGAAGTGAAGGGCGCACGCTCTCACAATTTGAAAAATATAGATGCAACGATCCCCAGAAACAAGCTCGTTGTTTTTACGGGACTGTCAGGTTCGGGGAAATCGTCACTTGCCTTTGATACGATATACGCAGAAGGGCAGCGACGGTATGTAGAGTCTCTGTCTGCCTATGCGCGCCAGTTTCTCGGGCAGATGGATAAGCCTGATGTGGATGCCATCGAAGGACTGTCCCCTGCTATTTCCATCGATCAGAAGACCACAAGCCGGAATCCACGCTCTACGGTAGGAACCGTAACGGAGATTTATGACTACCTGAGGCTTTTGTTTGCCCGTGTCGGGAAGCCGGTCTGTCCGAATCATGGAATAGAGATCAGTTCCCAGACGGTACAGCAGATGGCCGACCGGATGCTCGCCTACCCTGAACGTACGAAAATGCAGATCCTTGCGCCAATTGTGTCCGGACGCAAAGGGACTCATGCGAAAGTACTGGAGGATATTAAAAAACAGGGGTATGTGCGTGTGAGGGTCGATGGTGAAATGCGGGAAGCTGCGGAAGAGTTTGACTTGGATAAAAACAAGAAGCATTCGATTGAAGTCGTGATCGACCGGATTGTAATCAAAGAGGGCGTCGAATCAAGATTGGCGGACTCCCTCGAGACAGCCCTGAACCTTGCCGATGGTCGGGTTATTGCTGACGTGATTGGGGAGGAAGAGCTGTTATTTACCCAGAAGCATGCCTGTCCTCACTGTGGCTTCTCGATTGGTGAACTGGAACCGCGGATGTTCTCTTTTAACAGTCCTTTCGGTGCGTGTACGTCCTGTGACGGCCTGGGGAATAAGCTTGAGGTGGATGTGGAGCTTGTTGTGCCTGACTGGAGCAGGTCTCTTCGGGAGCATGCGATTTCCCCTTGGGAGCCGACGAGTTCGCAGTATTATCCGTCCCTTCTGCAAAGTGTCTGTGAGCATTACGGAATCGATATGGATGCACCGGTTGAGAATCTGCCGAAGCACCAGATGGATAAAGTGCTTTATGGAAGTGGCAAGGAGAAGATTTATTTCCGGTATGAAAATGAATTTGGTCGTGTTCGTGAAAAAGAGATTTACTTTGAAGGTGTTATCCATAATATTTCCCGACGTTATCACGAAACGGGCTCTGATTATATCCGGGAGCAGATGGAAGGGTATATGACCCAGAAGCCTTGTCCGACGTGTAAAGGCTACCGTCTTCGCAAGGAGAGCCTGAGTGTTCTTGTGGGAGAAAAGCATATCGGAGAAGTGACCGGGTATTCCGTTAAGGATGCCAAAGCCTTTTTTGAAACGCTTGAGCTGTCGGAAAAAGATATGACGATCGCAAGGCTGATTTTGCGTGAAATTGAAGAGCGTCTCGGCTTTTTAATCAACGTGGGACTCGAGTACCTGACTCTGTCCAGGGCGGCAGGAACGCTGTCCGGAGGTGAGGCGCAGCGGATCCGCCTTGCCACGCAGATCGGTTCCTCCCTGATGGGGGTTCTGTACATTCTTGATGAGCCTTCGATCGGACTTCATCAGCGTGACAATACGAGATTGATACGCACACTTGAGCGGATGCGTGACCTTGGGAATACGCTGATTGTCGTGGAGCATGATGAAGACACGATGCTTGCAGCGGACCATATTATTGACATCGGTCCCGGTGCCGGTGCCCATGGCGGGGAAATTACGGCAGCTGGTACTCCGGCAGAAATTATGGATGACCCTGAGTCTTTGACCGGGGAATACCTTTCAGGCAAAAAGTTTATACCTCTCCCTGTTGAGCGCCGGAAGTCGGACGGGCGGACGATCAGTATTAAAGGGGCAAAGGAAAACAACCTTAAAAATACGTCAATCGACATTCCTCTCGGGGTATTTGTAGCGGTGACCGGTGTGAGCGGCTCGGGTAAAAGTACGATGATTAATGATATTCTGTACAAATCTCTTGCCCAGAAGCTGACGGTGGCGAAAGACAAGCCAGGCGCCCATAAGTCCATCAGCGGAATTGATCATCTGGATAAAGTGGTGGAGATTGACCAGAGTCCTATCGGCCGAACGCCTCGTTCAAATGCGGCGACGTACACGAGTGTGTTTGATGATATCCGTGATGTGTATGCCATGACGAACGAAGCCAAAGTCCGGGGCTATAAGAAAGGCCGGTTCAGCTTTAACGTGAAAGGCGGCCGTTGTGAAGCGTGCCGCGGGGACGGAATCATTAAAATTGAAATGCATTTTCTGCCTGACGTGTATGTTCCATGTGAGCAGTGTGACGGGAAGCGTTACAACCGGGAAACCCTTGAAGTGAAGTACAAAGGGAAGACCATTTCCGATGTTCTCGGGATGACGGTGGAGGATGCTCTGGCTTTCTTTGAAAATATTCCGAAGATCAAGCGGAAGATTCAGACGCTGTATGACGTCGGTCTAAGCTACATGACTCTCGGTCAGCCTGCTACGACCCTTTCCGGAGGGGAGGCACAGCGGGTGAAGCTGGCATCCCAGCTCCACCGTCGCTCGAACGGCCGTACTCTTTATATTCTGGATGAGCCGACAACAGGTCTTCACGTCCAAGATATCGACAGGCTGCTCAAAGTGCTTCAGCGTCTTGTTGAGAATGGCGATACGGTGCTGGTGATTGAGCACAATCTCGATGTGGTTAAGACAGTCGATCACATTGTGGATCTTGGTCCGGAAGGCGGGGACAAGGGCGGTAAGCTTGTGGCGGCCGGTACACCTGAAGATGTAGCCAAGGTGAAGGGTTCGTACACTGGGGAATACCTGAAGCCGATTCTGGAGCGTGACCGTGCCCGCATGGAGAAAAGAATGAAGGAAAAAGAATCAGTTGCAACTTCATAGGCAAAATAATAACCATCTGTCCGGGGAGCGGGAAGTCTTGTTCTCCTGGAGCAGGTGGTTTTTGTGTTGGCAGAGCCTTCTCCATTGGGGAAGGCGGAGCGGATAATCCTGTAACTCCTGCACAAAACAGGAATTTACACAATTGTTCGGGGGTCAGACCCCGTATTCAGTCGCCTCGGCTTCTAAACTCCGTTTCTCCATGAATAATTTCTCTTTTATTAACCTTCTTGTGGATGAGAGTCGATGGGCCAGTGGAGACCCCGCAAACGAAGTGAGGAGGCTCGCCGGCACCTCCGCGGAAAGGGAAGGACATTACGGCTGTATCTGGTATCACCATCTTTTAATAATGCTTCTCCTTAACTTACCGGCTAAAGGAACAGACTCTGCGTTTACAAGTGCAGAGTAGATTGGCAATGGCTGCGCACGTTGCTCGCCCGGCAGGAGAAAACCCACTCCTGACGGTCTCTTTAAATAGGGCAGCGGCTCCACTCATTGCATCGAGATTGATTCAAAAGGCAAAAACAGATCTTTTGGATCAACCTCTGTGTGAAACTTTTTCTTTTTGGTTTCGTAAATACATATTATGATGGAGATAACGACGAAAAGGCTGGAGGGGTTTTAAATGCAGGAAGAACGTAAAATGATTTTGAAGATGATTGAAGACGGAAAGATTACAGCTGAGGAAGGACTGCAGCTGTTAAATGCCCTGAAAGACGACAAGACTGATCCAAGTGATGACGGGTCTGGTGCGGGGCCGCAGAGTAATCATGAAATTTCGACTGAGGTGAACTGGGAGAAGGGTGAAGAGTACCGCAATCGTGCGAGCAGCAGGCAGCCTTCTTTTGCGAGCCGTTTCACAGACTTTATTGAAGATGCAGTCCACAAAATCAAAGAGTTTGACTTAGACTTTAATTTTGGTTCTTCCGTTGAAATTCAGCATACGTACCAGCACACAGGGGCAGTGATTGCAGACGTGGATGTCAGCGTGGAAAACGGAAGTGTCACGTTCCGTCCGTGGGAAGAGTCCGATATACGGATTGAATGCAGTGTGAAGGTGTATAAAGTAAGAGATGCAGACGAAGCGCGTCGCTTTTTCCTCGACGAAGTCATTTTTGACGTAAAGGAGAAAAAGCTGCGCCTGAAATCACCATCCAAGTCGATGAAGGTGAATACAGTTATTTACTTACCCGCGGCCGCCCTTGAGCGCATAAAGCTTTACGCGTTTAACGGAAAAATAAGCGGTGAAACTATTGACACAATATCATTCGAAGCGCAAACGGTAAATGGACGGATCGGTTTTGAACAGGTGACCGGGAAGGACGTGCGCCTTGAGACAGTAAACGGTACGATCAGTGTTGAAAAGCTTTCAGCCGGTCACTGTGACGCAAAAACAGTGAACGGGACGATTGATCTGAACGTAGCCAAGGGAGAAGTAGACGTGGAGACCCTTAACGGGACGATCAATTACACTCTCATAGAAAACGAAGGAACTCGGGCGTACTTCAAAACAACAACGGGCAGCGTTGTGGTACGTGTGCCGGAAGAGATGAAAGTTGAAGGTGAACTGAAAACGACGGTGGGTGGCATCAATTGTGAGTTGCCGATGCTTACGATCATTGATGAAAAGAAGGACTGGGCAAATAAACGTATGTCTTTTTTAGCTAACAAAGAAGCGGAAACATCCATGTATGTGGAAGCTGAAGCCACTACCGGTTCGATCACGGTCAAAAACTGACGGCCGCCCGGTTCGTTTAAAGGCATTTAATAACGGGTAAAAAAAGAGCGATAGGTCACATTAATAGTTGAAAATGTTTCATGAATTCAGCACAATTTACGGCTGGAGCACAAAAGTTCTTTTTCCACTACTAATGAAAGCAGTAAATTCAGTAACGAATGAAAGGGTGTGTATTTTATGAAACGTTTATACCGAACAGAACATGACCGTAAAATTTCCGGTGTGTGCGGCGGAATCGCTGCGTACTTTAATGTAGATGCTACGCTGATCCGGCTTCTTGCCATTATCGCGTTGATTTTTGGTAATGTGGCCACGCTTCTCGCTTATATTATCGGCGTATTTGTGATTCCGAGTGAATCGGATGTGAACCGCTGATGGGCTGGCTCATACAGATTGTCGTAAATGCCGTCGTCCTTCTGATCATCGCCCGTTTCTTCTCGGGATTCGAAGTGGATGGATTCATGGCTGCACTGATTGCCAGCTTCATACTGGCTATTGTAAACCTCATTGTAAAACCGATTTTAGTCGTACTCACGCTGCCGATCACAATCCTGTCACTGGGGTTGTTCCTGTTCGTTATTAACGCCATCGTCCTAATGCTAACGCAGGCATTAATGGGCAGTGCCTTTAACATTGACGGGTTCGGACTCGCTATTGTGGCAGCGATTATTTTCGCTATCCTGAGCGCATTAATCCATTCGTTTATTGTGGATCCGATTACGAAACGATAATGTAGCACAAAACAAAAACCGTCTGCCAAGGGGAGAATCCCCCCGGCAGACGGCTTTTTTTGTGTTCAGGGAAAAGGGAGGGTGCGCTTCGAACAGAGGAAACTGCTGAAATGCTGGAATTATACAATTATCTTATCCGGTAGCCATGTTGGCGACAAATTGTACGGGGACAGACCCCCGAACTTTGGGGTGTTACTGTTGACATGTGAGGTTTGTTTCTGCTTGTACGGGAGTTGTGATAAAATGAGGAGGTTCAGAAACGAAAGCATACTGCATGTGATTTGGCAGTGTTTTGTATAAACTAAGGATATACAGGAATGGCTGTAGGAGGTATATTGATGGCAAAAGTAACAGCGAAAGAATTAATTGAAGAATTTGATCTGGAACTGGTAAATGGAGAAGGGGATGTTGTGTTCCGCCCGATCACAACACCGGATATTTCAAGACCCGGGATGGAGATGGCCGGATATTTTACTTATTATCCCGCAAAGCGTATTCAGCTCCTCGGAAAAACAGAGCTGACGTTTTTCAGCCAGCTGACGGATGAAGAAAAACAGGACCGGATGGACCGTCTGTCTACATATGACACACCAGGCATTATATTATCAAGAGACAATGAGGCGCCGCCGGAACTGATCGAAGCTGCGAATAAAGTCGGGGTGCCGGTACTCGTTTCCAAAATGACGACGACACGTCTCAGTTCACAGCTCACCAACTATCTTGAAACCGAGCTGGCTCCGATGACAGCGATTCACGGGGTTTTGATTGACATTTACGGTATCGGCGTTATGATCACAGGCTCATCGGGCGTTGGTAAAAGTGAAACAGCGCTTGATCTTGTCCGCCGGGGACACCGTCTTGTGGCGGACGACAGCGTGGAAATCAAGCAGGAGCACGACGGTGTTCTTGTAGGGTCTGCGCCGGATCTCATTAAGCACCTACTTGAAATCAGAGGTCTTGGGATCATCAACGTCATGACTCTCTTTGGTGCCGGAGCTGTCAGAAACTATAAGCGGATCGGCATGGTGATCCACCTTGAGCTTTGGGACCAGAAAAAGCAGTACGACCGTCTCGGGCTTGATGAAGATACGATGACAATTTTTGAAACAGCTGTACCGAAGCTTACGATCCCGGTGCGTCCCGGCCGTAACCTTGCCGTTATTATCGAAGTAGCTGCTATGAATTTCAGGCTGAAGCGTATGGGAATCAACGCAGCCCAGCAATTTACGGAACGTTTGAACGATGTCATTGAAGACGGGGATAAAGAAGATTATTAAAAGATGAACGGGCTGCCGCATGCTCTTTGTGCTCACAGGGGATCCTGTGAGCTTCTGCGGCAGAACGTAATAATGAGGTGAAACGATGTTAGGAACCGCACAACCCTTGAACCCCGTTGCTTTTGAACTCGGGCCGATTACGGTAGCCTGGTACGGCCTGATCATTGCTTTCGGGGCTTTCCTGGGGTACTTACTAGCTAACGCTGAAGGAAAGAAACGAGGTCTTCCCAAAGACCTGATTGCTGATTTGCTTTTATTTGCTATACCTATTGCCATTTTGAGTGCGCGTCTTTATTATGTGATTTTCAGATGGGACTATTACTCTCAAAATCCAGGTCAGATTATTGCGATCTGGGAAGGTGGCCTCGCGATCCACGGCGGTCTGATCGGGGCTGTTGTGACGGCCGTTATTTTTGCGAAAAAACGGGGCGTTTCCTTCTGGAAGATTGCTGATATTACAGCACCGAGTATTCTTCTCGGTCAGGCAATCGGCCGCTGGGGTAACTTTGTGAACCAGGAAGCCCACGGCGGGGAAGTGTCCCGCCAGTTTCTTGAGAGCCTGATGATCCCGGAATTTATCATTAACGGCATGTACATCAACGGAACCTACTACCATCCGACATTTTTATATGAATCTCTGTGGAGTCTGGCCGGTGTGGCCCTCCTTCTCTATCTGCGCCGTGTCAATATGCGCCGGGGCGAACTGTTCCTCACCTACGTCATCTGGTACTCGGTCGGACGCTTCTTTATTGAAGGCCTGCGGACCGACAGCCTGATGATCTTTGACCTCCTGAGAACAGCTCAGGTCATTTCCATCGTCCTGGTTGTGGGTGCTGTTGCACTGATCGTCTATCGCCGCCAGACAGGAGTCGCAGACAAGCGCTACCTGGATAACGACGAGGCATCTAAAACCGGTTCGGGCAAAAAAACAGGCAGCTCCCCCCAGCAGGGGAAAAATAAGAAAAAGAAACGAAAATAAAGTGAGGTGCCGGGAGAAGAAAAGACTCCCGGCATTTTTGTAGAAGGCACTGAGAAAGGTCCGCCTTTACCTTTTTCCAGTGCCTTCTAAGCAATGAGCGTAACAGGCGCGCAACCGAATGGAGCCATTGCAACTTAAATAAAAGGCACTGAAAAAGTTGTTTTGTACTTTTTCAGTGGCCTCTTTTTGTTTGGGAAGAGCAGTGATCTTTCTTTATGGATAGAGATTGTGATAATGTAATATGAGGCAAAACTTGACGTTTTAACAAGCGCATTCGAGGGGGACTCCTATGCTTACAACATTAAAAAATGGATTAAAAGTAGGGCTGTCCACCACATGGACGCTCGGAAAAATCATATTTCCTATAACACTGATCGTGACGATCCTGAGTCACACGCCGGTCATGGACTGGCTTGTAAGGCTGCTTTCCCCTCTTATGGGGGCGATCGGACTTTCAGGTGAAGCAGCGATTCCCCTTGTACTGGGTAATGTGCTGAATTTATATGCGGCCATCGGGGCAATTCTCACGATGGACCTGACCGTAAAAGAAGTGTTTATTCTGGCAGTGATGCTGTCCTTTTCCCACAACCTGTTTGTAGAGTCGGCTGTAGCAAAAAAGGTAGGCTTAAAGATCTGGGTTGTTCTTGTCGTTCGGATCGGTCTCGCTCTTGCAGCGGCGTGGGTAATTCATCTCACCTGGCAGGGGGGACAGGAAACAGCGCGCTACGGGTTTGTGGCAGGGCCATCCCAGGAAGAGCTCACAGGCTGGGGAGCGATTTTGATGCAGGGCATGGAAAGTGCGTTCTTCGGAATCGTGCAGCTTGCAGCGATTGTGATCCCGATTATGGTCTTTATTCAGATTATGAAAGATTTAAAGTGGCTCGACGTGTTCTCTAAATGGATGTCTCCATTTACGAAGGTACTGGGCATACGGGAAAACACATCCACCACGCTTGCAGCCGGGCTCGTCTTTGGCCTGGCCTACGGTGCCGGTGTGATGATTCAGGCCGTAAAAGAAGATGGTGTGCGAAAGAAGGATCTCTATCTGGTGTTTATCTTCCTTGTGGCCTGTCACGCGGTCATTGAAGACACCCTGATCTTCGCGCCACTCGGCATTCCGCTCTGGCCCCTGCTTCTGATCAGGCTCGTGACGGCTGTACTTCTGACCATTGCAGTCGCCTTCATCTGGAACCGCATTGAAAAGAAAGAAGCAGACGCACACCAGTACGAAAAGAATATCTCGTAGCACACAAGAAAAATTATAAAAAGTTCCGGGGACAGACCCCCGAACTTTTTGTCGGGGGTCTGTCCCCGCACAATTTCCAATTTCGAAAGGAAGTCTGACCGATGACAAAATACAACACGATGGAACATGTTGATACAGTTTTATTTGATCTTGACGGTACGCTCATTAATACAATCGATCTGATCGTTTCTTCTTTTATGCACACGATGGAAACGTATTACCCGGGTGAGTACGAGGAGAAAGACGTGATCCACTTTATCGGACCGCCTCTCTCTGAGACGTTTGAAAACCTCGACCCTGAGCGTGTTGCCGAAATGACGCACACGTACAGAACGTTCAATCATGAAAAGCACGATGACCTCGTTACGGAATATGAAGGTGTGCTGGAAACGGTTGAAGCCCTTCACAAACAAGGGTATAAGCTGGCCATCGTTACGACGAAACGGAGTGACACGGCCATCAAAGGCATGAAACTCATGGGACTGGACCGCTTTTTTGACGTGATTGTTGCTCTTGATCACGTGGAAAACTACAAGCCTCATCCTGAGCCGTTGGAAAAAGCACTCGAGCAGTTAGGCAGCCGGCCGGAGCAGGCGATTATGATCGGCGACAGCCAGCACGATATTCTCGGCGGTAAAAACACCGGAACGAAAACTGCAGGTGTGGCATGGTCTGTAAAAGGCCGTGAGTATCTGGAAACATTCGAGCCCGATGTAATGCTCGATTCCATGACAGACCTCCTTGATGTTTTAGGCGTCAGCACCAGTAAACAGTAATCAATCATTTTCCGGTGGAAAAGGGCAGGCAGTTTCTCTGCCGGTCATTTCAATCAATGGTGAGGAGCGGGACCGATGAGAAAAACGACAAGTTATCCAGTAAAAACAGCAAATTCATTATGGCACGTATATAAAACCGTTCCTTTTCTTAAAGTAGTGAAAAACTTCATCGTTATTCAAATGGCACGGTATACACCGTTTCTCGGCATGAAAAACTGGCTTTACCGCACGTTTCTCAGAATGGACGTAGGAAAAGAAACGAGTGTCGCTCTCATGGTAATGCTCGATGTGATGTTTCCGGAAAAAATCAAAATCGGCAGAAACAGCGTTATCGGCTACAACACCACGATTCTTGCTCACGAATACCTCATCAAAGAATACCGGATCGGAGAGGTGATCATCGGGGACAACGTCCTCATCGGCGCCAATTCCACGATTCTTCCCGGAGTGACGATTGGGGACGGAGCCATCGTCGGAGCCGCCACTCTCGTCCACAAAGACGTCCCGCCAGGCGCCTTTGTCGGCGGCAATCCGATGCAAATCATCAGAACAAAAGAAGATATCTAAAAAAGTTCAGGGGTCTGTCCCCTGAACTTTTTTGCTTTTCTATTGACAAAGCAACCTGGCGCACTCTCTCTCAAAATCTTCTCCGATCCGTAACCGTAACTGTGATGAAACCTGTCTTTAAGGAAAAGATAGAGGTGATTACCGTAACCGGAATACAGGGCTCCTGGAATGCAATTCTGCTCTTATTATGTCTGTTAATAGGGAAATGGCTCATTAAAGGCGAATGGGTATAGTGGTGAAAGAGTGAGCATGCCTCGCTTCCACCTGCTGACTGAACATACGAACGACAGAATAGTAAGAAAATCGAGCCAAATCGGTTGACGCTATCTGAAAAGCCTTGTAGACTACTACGTATAACTTTATTACGACATCACATTAGCGAACTAAAGCGAAAAACGAAACCATCTTAAGCTGTGCCGGAAAAAAAGCCCGTACGACACGCACAGCCAAAAACCCTTCTTTTTTTTGAAACGTTCCGGGGACAGACCCCGCACAATTTACAGCAGAAAGTTCCGGGGACAGACCCCGCACAATTTTGATAAAGGTGTGACGTGAGATGACGAAACCATTTATGTTTGAAAAGCCGGTGGGCATGAGAGACACGCTGCCTGAACTCTATTCATTGAAGCAGCAGGTGAGAAGCACCATCGCCACAGAAGTAGCCAAATGGGGTTACGCGCCTATTGAAACACCGACTCTTGAATTTTACGATACGATCGGAACAGCCTCAGCCACTTCCGACACACAGCTGTTTAAACTCCTTGATCAGCAGGGAAACACCCTAGTTCTCCGGCCGGACATGACGGCACCGATTGCCCGGATTGCCGCATCGACCCTGAAAGGAACAGAGCGCCCGGCCCGTCTTACATACGACGCCAGTGTATTCCGTGCCCAGCAGCGTGAAGGGGGCAAACCGGCTGAATTTGAACAGGTAGGCGTGGAGCTTATCGGAGACCCGACCGCCAGCGCCGATGGAGAAGTAATTGCCCTTATGATCGCCGCTCTTAAAAAAGCCGGCCTCTCAAACTTTAAAGTAGCTATCGGCCACATCGGGTTCGTCAATACGCTACTCACTGAAATCCTCGGAAACGAGGAGCGGGCAGGCACGTTCCGCCGCTATCTCTATGAAAAAAATTACGTCGGCTTTAAAAGAGATGTCGATCAGCTGCCACTCTCGTCCATTGACCGGAGAAGACTCCACAGCCTTCTCAGCCTGAGAGGCGGGTTCGGCATTTTAAATGAAGCAGAAGCCCTGATTGAAACAGAAGTAGGGCGAAAATCCCTTGCTGACCTTTACAAGCTCGTGGACGTTCTTAAAGCGTACGATCTTGAAGATTCAGTCATCATTGACCTGAACCTGGTGATGCACATGAGCTACTACACGGGCATGGTGTTTGAAGCCTACAGCGATGAGCTTGGCTTCCCCCTCGGAGGCGGAGGCCGCTATGACGAGCTTCTTTCTAAATTTCACCGGCCCGAACCGGCTACAGGCTTTGCCGTCCGGCTCGACCTTTTGACCGAAGCCCTCGGAAAATCAAAAGAAGACGTGACCATCAGCAACGCCATCATCTACTCAAACGAACGGCGGAAAGAAGCGATGAAGACCGCCGATACTTTAAGAAACGAAGGCCAGTCTGTGGTGATGCAGGATGTTATGGGCATACGGGACCTCGACGCCTACTCGAAGCAATTTGACGATGTGCATTATTTAATCGGAAAAAACGGAACAAACGGAGGTGGCGGCGTTGACAGAAACGAATAATCAAACTCAAACCAAGGACGACCTCCTCACAGTTGCCATGCCAAAAGGACGCATCTTTGAAGAAGCGGTCTCTCTTCTGAGACAGGCGGGATACGACCTGCCGCCGGAATTTGATGATTCCCGGAAACTCATTCTTGACGTACCGAAAGCCAACATGCGCTTTATTTTATCCAAACCGATGGACGTGCCCACCTACGTGGAACACGGCGTAGCTGATGTGGGAGTAGCCGGAAAGGACGTCATGATCGAAGAAAAGCGTGACGTATACGAAGTACTCGACCTGAAGATCAGCGCCTGTTATATGGCTGTCGCCGCTCTCCCAAGCTACGATTCAAAGGCGGACATTGCACCTAAAATCGCAACAAAATACCCGAAACTCGCTGCCGGATACTTCCGCGAGCAGGGGGAACAGGTGGAAATCATCAAGCTGAACGGCTCGATTGAGCTTGCTCCTCTCGTAGGTCTTGCCGACCGGATCGTTGACATCGTCTCCACCGGCCGCACATTGAAAGAAAACGGCCTCGTGGAAACGGAAACGATGATGCCGATCACGTCACGCTTTATCGTCAACCCTGTAAGCTACCGGATGAAAGCCGGCCAGATCGATGACATGATCGAACGTCTCGCCCGTGTCGTTGAAGGAGGGAGCGGCCAGTGAACATCACCGAATACTCCAAAGACGTGAGTATCAAACGGACCGTCGACCAGGGAACAAGCGAACAGCGAAAAGCGGTGGAAGGAATCATTAGCCGCGTCAGGCGTGAAAAAGATACAGCCCTCGCAGAACTCACCGAGCAGTTCGACGGTGCCAGACTCGATACCCTTAAAGTAAGCCAGAGCGAAATGGACGCCGCCTACAAAAACGTGGATGATGAAACACTCGCTATCCTTCGTGAAGCAAAAGAGAACATTACCCGCTTTCACGAACGTCAGCAACGACAATCATGGATGACGACGGAAGAAGACGGTACAATTCTTGGCCAGAAAATCACCCCCCTCGACGCAGTAGGCGTCTACGTGCCGGGGGGCCGGGCCTCTTACCCGTCAACAATTCTGATGAACGTACTTCCCGCACAGGTCGCAGGCGTTGAACGAATCGTCATGGTTTCCCCGCCACAGGCAGACGGAACCTTAAACGACGTTGTCCTCGTTACCGCCTGTGAGCTGGGCGTTAAGGAAATCTACAAAGTCGGCGGTGCACAGGCCGTAGCCGCTCTTGCATACGGAACGGAAACGATCGCTCCCGTAGATAAAATCGTCGGCCCCGGCAACATCTATGTGGCTCTTGCAAAGCAGCTCGTCTATGGCACAGTCGACATCGACATGTTCGCGGGCCCTAGTGAAATCGTCGTTCTTGCCGACAGTACCGCCCGCCCTGACTACATCGCAGCGGATATGCTATCCCAGGCCGAGCACGACCCGATGGCATCCGCCGTTCTTGTCACACCGGATCTTACGCTGGCCGAACAGGTGGCCAAAGAAGTGTACGAGCAGCTTGAAACCCTGCCCAAAAAAGACATCGCCGAAGCATCCATCCGTGATTACGGCGCCATCTACGTGACCCGGGACATGAACGAAGCCCTCGATGCCGTAAACGAACTGGCACCGGAGCACCTCGAAGTGCAGACCGAATCCCCCTTTGAACTCCTGGGGGCGATCCGGCACGCCGGAGCCATCTTCGTTGGGGAAAACAGTTCGGAGCCTGTGGGTGATTATTTCGCCGGGCCCAACCACGTATTACCTACGAACGGCACTGCCCGCTTTTCCAGTCCGTTGAATGTAGATGACTTTACAAAAAAATCCAGCATTTTGTCCTACAGTAAAACCTCGGCACAGCGCCACGGGGCGAAAATTGCGGCATTTGCCAGACTCGAGGGACTCGAAGCCCACGCCCGCGCCGTCGAAAAACGTTTGGAGGAGAAAGAACATGACAACGAAAACGAGTAACCGGTTCGCTACAAAAAAGCGCAACACTAATGAAACGAAGATTAATCTTTCCTTAAACATCGACGGTGAAGGCCAGTCATCCCTTGAGACAGGCGTGCCGTTTTTAACACATATGCTCGATCTTTTTACCCGTCACGGACTGTTTGACTTAAACATTCAGGCTGACGGGGACACAGAAATTGACGATCACCACACCACTGAAGATATCGGGATCGTTCTTGGTGAAGCACTGAAGGAAGCCCTCGGAGATAAAAAAGGGATCCGCCGCTACGGAAACGCCTTCGTACCGATGGACGAAGCTCTTGCCCAGGTGACAGTGGATCTGAGTAACCGCCCGCACCTTGAGTACAGAGTGAATCTGCCGAGTGAGAAGGTGGGCACGTTTGATACAGAGCTTGTGCATGAATTTTTATGGAAGCTCGCTCTTGAAGCGCGGATGAACCTCCATGTGAACGTACCGTACGGGGAAAATACCCATCATATTATTGAAGCGGTCTTTAAAGCCCTCGGCCGCGCACTGGACGAGGCAACCCAGATCGATCCCCGTGTTAAAGGGGTTCCGTCAACGAAAGGACGTTTATAATGATTGGCATTATCGACTACGGAATGGGGAACCTTCACAGTGTTTCAAAAGCACTGGAGCGCCTTGACTATCCGTACTTTATTTCAGGAGACGAAGCTGAACTTTCAAAAGCAGACGGCCTTCTTTTACCCGGTGTAGGCTCGTTTCGGGACGGTATAACCGAACTTGAAAACGCCGGTCTCATCTTGTTTATCCAAGACTGGGCAGCGTCAGGAAAGCCTCTGCTGGGCATCTGTCTTGGCATGCAGCTGCTTTTTGATAAAAGCGAAGAAAACGGCTCGACAAATGGACTTGGTCTTTTGCCTGGCCGTGTCGAGAAGCTTACTGGCATGTCAGCAACAGGGGAGCGGTACAAAGTGCCGCATATGGGGTGGAATGAGCTTCATTATGCGAAAGCTGATCACCCTGTCACCGCAGGTGTGCCTAAAGGGCATGTCTATTTTGTTCATTCCTACGCTGTTCATGTGGCAGACCCGGACAACCTCGTTGCCTATGCGGACTACTATGAACGAATTCCGGCTGTGGTGGCCCGTGACAATGTGTGGGGAACACAGTTTCACCCGGAAAAAAGCAGTACCGTAGGAATAGCGATGCTTCGTAATTTTGCCGACCAGGTAGAGGGGGGAAAGTAATGTTTACTATTTATCCGGCCATTGATATGCGCGGTGGCAAGTGTGTCCGTCTCCTTCAGGGAGATTACGATAAGGAAACGGTTTACGGCGACAGCCCGTTTGATATGGCGAAAACCTTTGCGGAAGAAGGAGCAGAGTGGATTCACATGGTTGATCTTGACGGAGCAAAAGAAGGGGCTCCCGTTAACCACGGGCATGTAACCCGGGCGGCAAAAGAACTGGACGCACGTGTTCAGGTAGGCGGAGGAATCCGTACTCTTGAAGCGGCTGCGGCCTATTTGGATGAAGGGGTTGACCGGGTCATCCTCGGAAGCTCGGCCATCAGCGATCCAGCCTTTGTTCAGGAGATGCTTCGTACATATGGCGGTGACCGTGTCGTAATCGGGATCGATGCCCGTGACGGTTACGTTGCCACTCACGGATGGCTTGAAACGTCAACGGTAAAAGCAGAAGACCTGGCCCTTGAGCTCGCGAGTCACGGAGCGAAATGGTTTGTGATGACGGACATTTCACGGGACGGCATGCTCAACGGACCGAATGTGGATGCCATCGCCAACCTGGGAAGCATGACCGGAAAGAACGTTGTGGCATCCGGCGGGGTAAGCGGATTGAAGGACCTGGCTGATTTGAAGGCCCGTGCCTCCGAAGGAATCGAAGGGGCCATCGTCGGAAAAGCGCTGTATGAAGGACGGTTCACACTAAAGCAAGCGCTGGAGGAGGTGGCAGACTGATGCTTACGAAACGAATTATTCCGTGTCTCGACGTAAAAGAAGGGCGCGTTGTAAAAGGCGTTCAGTTCGTTGATTTGCGTGACGCCGGCGATCCAGTTGAGCTTGCTGCTTTTTACGATGAGCAGGGGGCCGATGAGCTTGTGTTCCTCGACATCTCCGCGTCTCACGAAGGACGGGAAACGATGGTGGATGTGATTGAGAAGGTGGCCGGAGAACTGGCCATCCCCTTTACGGTGGGGGGCGGAATCAATGCCCTGGCTGACATGAAACGGGTTCTCCGTGCCGGTGCGGACAAGGTGAGTCTGAATACTGCGGCTGTACTGCGTCCGGAACTGATTACAGAAGGAGCCGATTACTTTGGCTCCCAGTGTATCGTCGTTGCCATCGATGCCCGCTGGGATGAAGAGATGGGATCATGGCGCGTGTTTACCCACGGCGGCCGAAACTCAACTGACTGGGATGCGGTTGAATGGGCAAAAAGAGCAGTGGAACTGGGCGCCGGTGAGATCCTTCTTACAAGCATGGATCAGGACGGAGCCAAGTCAGGTTTTCACATTGCACTCACAGCGGCTGTCAGTGAGGCGGTCAGCGTTCCTGTGATCGCTTCCGGCGGTGCCGGTTCGAAAGAGCACTTTTATGAGGCCTTTACGGCCGGGAAAGCTGATGCAGCACTGGCTGCGTCTATTTTCCACTATAAAGAAACGAGTGTAGCGGAAGTGAAAGACTGGTTAAAAGAGAAGGGGCTGAACATACGATGACAATCACACTCAAAGACCTTACGTTTGATGATAAAGGACTCATTCCTGCGGTGGTTCAGGATGCTTCGACAAAAGAAGTGCTCACGGTGGCGTATATGAATGAAGAGTCGCTTCAAAAGAGCGTGGAGACCCGGGAGACATGGTTTTACAGCCGCTCCCGCCAGGAGCTTTGGCACAAAGGGGCCACTTCAGGCAACACTCAGACAATAGAGGAAATCCGGTTTGACTGTGATCAGGATGCCCTGGTCGTACTTGTGACACCACGTGGACCTGCGTGCCATACGGGGGCGGTGAGCTGTTTCTCGGACACCCTCGTCTCAAGTGAAGGCGGCTCAGCTGAAGGGAAAAGGGATCGCTTTGCCATTCTCGAAGAGCTGGAGAAGACGATTGCGAGCCGGGAAAAAGAACGTCCCGAAGGCTCCTACACCACGTATTTATTTAACGAAGGCGTGGATAAAATTCTGAAGAAAGTAGGAGAAGAAGCGTCGGAAGTCATCATCGCTTCCAAGAACCGCTCGCCTGAGGAACTCACCTGGGAAACGGCGGATCTTCTTTACCACCTGATGGTTCTCCTGGAAGAACAAAAGCTGCCACTCGACCTGATCCTGGAACGCCTCGAGGACCGCTTCGGCAAACAGCACCTGAAAAAATAAAACACCATAAGTTCGGGGGTCTGACCCTCTGTGAATTTATCACAGAGGGTCAGACCCCTCATTTTGTTTTAAGTGAGAAATTACGGTGTGGAATTGTGGATGTGGTGCGTGTTATACTGCTTGTATGTGTTTTTTGCAGTAATTTGTAAGAAGATAGAAGTTCTTGACCGTGATTGGGGGCACAATTCGTGCGTAACATAAATGTAAATGAGAAGAAGGGGCAGGTCATTCCTTTTTTACAGGACGGCGCCTACTACTATAAAAAAGGTATCGAAGCCTATCAGAACCGTAATATAAACCAGGCTGCACATTACATTAAGAGAGCGCTCCGCCTTGAGCCGGAGGAGCCTGTATTTTTGTGTCAGATGGCCATTGTCATGTCGGAAAAAGGACATTTTGAAGAAGCAAACGAGCTCCTTGAAAAAGTCATTAATGAGATTGATGAAAACATGGCAGAATGCTATTTCTTTTTAGCCAACAATCTTGCTCATGCAGGGGATTTCGACATTGCCGTGAAGCATTTGAAAACGTATCTGAAGCTGGACCCTAAAGGAGAGTTCGCTGAAGATGCGACGACGCTTCTTGAAATGCTTGAAGACGATGAGGAAGAGCTCGATGATGTTGAGGAAACAGAAGAGCAGCTTGCTCACAGCCGACTTGAGAGAGCCGCAGACCTTCTCGACCGTGGGCAGTTTGACGAAGCGGAACGGGAAGTGACGACTTCCTTATCGGAAGAGCCGAAGCAGTGGGATCTTTATGCCTACATGGCCGAAGCTATGTTTTATCAAGGTGAAAAAGAGCAGGCGCTCGATATTGTCGCTGATCTTTTACAGAAAGAGGACAAAAACTTCCTTGCCCAGTGTAACGCTGCTGTTTTCCTGAAAGAAACGGGAGATATTGCCTGGGAACAGATGGCCTCTGGTTTAAGAGTTATGAGACCGATGAACGACTGGTACGGCTATCACCTGGCAAAAACGTGGTTTTTCCTGGGTGATTACCACGAGGCGTATGACTGGTTCAAACGCTTGTATCAGCGCCATACCTTTTTAAAGCGTCCGCGTTTTTATCATCAGATGGCTCTTACAGCCTGGATGGCAGGAGATAAGGAGCGTGCCCGTCAGCTTTGGAAACGGGTCACGCAGTTTGACCACCACCAAAAGAAGCTGGCGGAGTGGTGTATGGACAAGGTGATTCAGGACGCAAAGCCAGAGCGATCCTGGTTCTACTACCGCATGCCTGAATCCGAACAAGAATAGTTCAAAGCCGGGGCCTCAAAAGGTCTCGGTAGATTGGCAATGGCTCCGCACGCTGCTCGCCCGGCTGGAGAAAAACCACTCCTGCCGGGCTCTATAAAGAGGGCAGCGGCTCCACTCATTGCTTGAGGTTGACCCAAAAGGTAAAAAAACAACCTTTTGAGTCAACCTCTTTTTCGATGGGTGGAAGGCGGTATAATGCCTCATCATAGGCAAACACTAACGTGTGAGCAGAACGATGGACTTCGTGATTATTTTTTCATAGGATATAGATGTGAACAAATCAACCTATCGTATTAGGGGAGTGGACAAAGTGACTGAAGAAAAAATTTATGATGTTGTAATAATCGGAGCAGGACCGGCTGGGATGACAGCTGCTGTATATACGTCCCGTGCAAACTTATCCACGGTTATGATCGAGCGCGGCATGCCGGGCGGACAGATGGCCAATACAGAAGACGTTGAAAACTACCCGGGATATGACAGCATCCTCGGTCCGGACTTGTCTAATAAAATGTTTGATCACTCTAAAAAGTTCGGTGCTGAGTATAAATACGGTGATGTAAAAGAAATCATCGACGGTAAAGAATACAAGCGCATCGTGTTAGGCAATGGTGAAATTAAAACACGTGCGATTATTATTGCCACAGGAGCGAAATACAAAGCTCTTGGTGTTGATGGTGAAAAAGAGCTGAGCGGCCGCGGTGTATCCTACTGTGCGGTTTGTGACGGTGCTTTCTTTAAAAATAAAGAGCTTGTGGTTGTCGGCGGTGGTGACTCTGCAGTGGAAGAAGCGGTATATCTCACTCGTTTCGCCAGCAAAGTGACGATTGTTCACCGGCGTGATAAATTCCGTGCCCAAAAAATTATTCAGGACCGTGCGTTTGCCAACGAAAAGATTAACTTTATCTGGGACACTGTTGTAAAAGAGATCAACGACAAAGAGGGTAAAGTGGGGAGTGTTACACTCGTCAGCACGAAAGATGGTTCTGAGCGTGAATTTAAAACGGACGGTGTATTTATCTATATCGGTATGCTTCCGATCAACGAGCCGTTTAAGGACCTTGGCATTACGAACGAAGACGGCTATGTGGAAACAAATGACGAGATGGAAACGAAAATTCCGGGAATCTATGCGGCTGGGGATGTTCGTGAGAAAACACTCCGTCAGATTGTGACAGCAACAGGAGACGGAAGTATCGCAGCCCAGGCAGTTCAGCACTATGTGGAAAGTCTGATTGAAGAGCTTGAAAGTGAAAAAGCGAAGAATTAAATGTGTAAGCGGCGGCTCATCGGGTGATGAGCCGCTTTTTTGGTTTAGAAGGGACGCTGAAAAGACTGGAAGGACATTTATGGAGAACTTTTGTGGATTTATGGAGAGTTGAGGCTGTTTTTTGGAGAACTTTCTGGTGTTTATGCAGAGTTCGGGACGTTTTATGCAGACTTTTGGACGATTTAAAGAGAATACCCTGTATTTCGACACCGAACAGCCGCATCATTAGCCACAGCCTGGCCATGGCTAAAACCCCGGTACCTGTCCAAGAAATGTCAAGAGAACACCAGCAATTGTGCGGGGACAGACCCCCGAACTTTTGACCCCCGAACTTTTTCGACTTTGGGCTGTACTACTTCGGGAGGCGAACCTGTTTCATAGGCGGGAGTTTCGTTTGGGTATGGGACTTTTCCTGGTTATTGAAGGGAGTTCACCAGGTTTTAGAAATCGTAATTCCGTCTTAACGAACCTGTAACAGATCTGTCACACAATGGGGGTAATATAAGAATAAGTAATTGACCCCCTTTTATATATTTTGGCACAGGCGATCGAAGTCTGTGCCCCTTTTTTTGCCTTCATATCAGCGAGTCTCCTGTTACATTCACCAACCGCCATTCCCCCCTGTATAAACAATCCTTTTTTCCTGTTCTATTGGTTACGGTGTGCAATATATAGTATAATTTAATCAAGAGAAGCGGATTGTCACACTATCCTTAATTGTGAAAATGTGATCAATCAATCCTGTCCCGATAATCCAGCTGTTCCGCAGTACATACAGAGCAGGGACAGTAGCATTCCAAAACAGGTCAATATCTTTTTTTATGAATATAAATGTAGCAGACATAGCAGAGGTGAACCGTATGAGACGAGTAAGCAACTGTATTTTACATGATAAAAAAAGCGATCAGGTGTTAATGCTGCAAAAGCCCAGCCGCGGATGGTGGGTGGCACCGGGCGGAAAGATGGAGCCACGGGAATCCGTAAAAGAAAGTGCCGTACGTGAATTTAAAGAGGAAACAGGCATTGATCTCCATGAACCCACACTAAGAGGCGTGTTCACAGTCGTTGTGGAAGAAGAGGGGAAAACCGTTAACGAGTGGATGCTGTTTACGTTTTACGCTGAAAATTTCAGTGGTGAACTTCTCAGTGAATCTCCCGAAGGCCACCTGGAGTGGCAGCCTGCGGAAAATATTATAAATCTTCCTATGGCAGCCGGGGACCACCACTTCTTTAAACATATCCTGAGCCGGGACGGTCTCATTTACGGCACGTTTGTTTACTCCACAGATTATAAGTTGCTTTCATACAGCCTGGATGCTGAATAAAAGAGGGGAGAGGTGACAGTGATGGAAAACAGAACAAAAGCAACAGAGATGGAAATTGTCATTGTTACAGGGATGTCAGGAGCCGGAAAGACTGTCGCGGTCCAGAGCTTTGAGGATCTCGGTTATTTTTGTGTGGATAACCTGCCTCCCGCGCTGATTCCGAAGTTCGTTGACTTAATCGAAAACTCCGGTGAAAAAATGAAGAAGGTCGCGTTTGTCATCGATCTTCGCGGCCGGGACTTTTTCGATGAACTTTTCGCAACCATTGACTATCTCAGTTCAGAGGCCAAAGTGACGCCCCAGATTTTGTTCCTGGAGGCGAAGGACGATGCGCTTGTCCGCCGCTATAAGGAAACGAGACGTTCGCATCCTCTTGCGGGAGACGGACCGCCCCTTGAAGGGATTAAACTGGAACGTCAGATGCTTGATGAATTAAAAGGGCAGGCCCAGTTGATTATTGATACGAGCGATCTGAAGCCCCTTGCCCTGAGAGAAAAAATTATCGAACGCTTCTCCTCACCCGAGAAAAATGTATTTTCCGTGCAAATCATGTCGTTTGGCTTCAAACACGGCATTCCGATTGATGCAGACCTTGTGTTTGACGTGAGGTTTCTTCCAAACCCCCACTACATTGACCATATGCGTCCGAAGACGGGGCTGGATAAAGAAGTGTCCGACTATGTGCTTAAGTGGTCAGAGACCCAGCAGTTTAACGAAAAGCTTCATGATCTTCTGAGCTATATGCTTCCTCATTACAAACGGGAAGGGAAAAGCCAGCTAATCGTTGCTATCGGCTGTACAGGAGGCAAACACCGTTCTGTCACCCTTGCTGAATACTTTAAGCAGAAAATTCTCGATCTTGGTTACATGACGTATGTTTCTCACCGTGACGTAGAGAAAGGACGACGAGAAGGTTGAAAAAAGCAAATGTCGTCATTTTAGGGGGAGGAACAGGACTGTCGGTTTTACTCAGGGGATTAAAGACTTTTCCGGTGGATATTACGGCCATTGTCACCGTAGCCGATGACGGGGGCAGCTCCGGGCGTCTCAGGAAAGAGCTCAATATTCCGCCGCCGGGTGATGTGAGGAACGTACTCATTGCCCTTTCTGAAGTGGAGCCTCTTGTAGAGGAGCTGTTTCAGCACCGGTTTGAAAATGGGAACGGCCTCACCGGCCACTCTCTTGGCAACCTCCTCCTCGCGGGGATGACGTCCATTACAGGCGGGGATTTTGCCAGGGGTGTGGAAGTGCTGAGCCGGGTGTTGAATGTAAAAGGGAAGGTACTGCCTGCAGCGAACCAGAGCATCGTCCTCCATGCAGAAATGGAAGATGGGACCCACGTAGAAGGGGAATCCAAGATCCCTCATGCGGGTAAAAAAATCAAACGGGTTTTCCTTGAACCGGAAAACGTAACGGCCCTCAAGGAATCTGTGTACGCGATTAACAAAGCCGATCTGATTGTGATTGGTCCGGGAAGTCTGTATACGAGTATCCTGCCCAATCTTCTTGTTCCGGGAATTGCAGATGCTGTTAAGAAAGCCTCGGCTGAAAAGGTCTACGTCTGCAACGTAATGACCCAGCCCGGGGAGACGGATGACTTCAGTGCAGGTGACCATGTGCAGGCCCTTGTAGACCATGTAGGAAAAGACCTTCTCGATAAGGTGCTCGTAAATACCCAGCCGATTCCTTTGTCCTACGCCCAGCGTTATGCAACTGAAGGGGCGATGGAAGTAAAGGTGGACAGCGATCATCTGAATAAACTGGAAGTAGAAATTATAGGGGATGAACTGTTATACTTTGATAATTACCTTCTGCGGCACGATGCCCTGAAAGTTTCCCAGCGTCTTGTGAGTATGCTTTAGGGGAAGATCAAGCTATAATAGTAAATAAAGATAAAACGATGGGACCGGTCATCCTACTGGCCGGACTTGTAAATTTTTTACGTCAGGGGGTGGGACCTATGTCCTTTGCTTCCATGACAAAAAAAGAACTCACTCAGCTGGAGGTCGACCCGTGCTGCAGCAAAGCAGAGCTGGCGGCCCTTATCCGCATGAATGGTTCTTTGTCATTCGGAAACAAACAAATGATTCTCGATATCCAGACCGAGAATGCAGCCATAGCAAGACGGATTTATTCATTGATTAAAACGTGTTATCCATTGCACGTTGAGCTTCTCGTGCGTAAGAAGATGCGGCTGAAAAAGAACAACGTCTACATTGTAAGAATCTCCAATGAAGCGCGTAAGCTTCTTGAGGAGCTTAAAATAATGGAAGGGGCTTTCTCTTTTACGAGAGAGATCTCTCCTGATCTGATTGAAAAAGATTGCTGTAAACGGGCATATCTACGCGGGGCATTTCTGGCCGGAGGGTCCGTTAACCATCCTGAAACGTCTTCTTATCACTTGGAGATTTTCTCTCTTTACGAGGAACATAACGATTCTTTACGCAGGCTGATGAATCATTTTCACCTGAATGCAAAAATGCTGGAGAGAAAAAAAGGATTTATCCTCTATTTGAAAGAAGGAGAACGTATCAGCGATTTTTTAAATGTCATCGGTGCTCATCAGTCACTGCTTCGATTTGAAGATGTCCGCATTATGAAGGACATGAGGAACTCTGTAAACCGCCTTGTGAATTGCGAAACCGCCAACCTGAATAAAACGGTAGGTGCCGCTATGAGGCAGGTAGAGAACATCCGTTTCATAAAGGAAGAAGTAGGTCTTGATATTTTACCGGACAAGCTTCGTGAAATTGCAGAGCTCCGCATCAATCATCAGGATGTGACGCTGAAAGAGCTCGGTGAAATGGTTGAAAGCGGGAAAGTAAGTAAGTCCGGAGTCAACCATCGTTTAAGAAAAATTGATGAGTATGCGACAAAACTAAGGGCAGGAGAAAAGGTTTAGTCATTTTTGACTTCCTTTTCTACAGGTTCTTTTTGAAAGCGCTTGTATATAAGGACTAAAGGAGGAATCGGAAATGATCGAGGAAACATTAACTGTAAGACGAAAAACAGGATTACAGGCAAGACCGGCTGCCTTGTTTGTACAGGAGGCAAACCGCTTCTCGTCAGATATTTTTATCGAACGTGACGGGAAAAAAGTGAATGCCAAAAGTATTATGGGGATTATGAGCCTGGCTATTGGTTCAGGAAAAACGGTTGCGCTGACGATTGAAGGCAGTGACGAATCAGAAGCTCTGGAAGCATTACGTCAATTTGTCGAGCGGGAAGAATAGACGCTCTGTTCAACTTTTTATATTTTTAAGAAAGATGACTCCGGGTAGACTCGGGTCATCTTTTTTTAGCAAAGAGCCTGTTTTTTGAAAATTGAAGGCTTGCAAAACGAAGGCATTCCTGCACCAACTCAAACTTTTTAAAAAAAGAATTCTAATTTACACATTAAAAAATGAGCCCCGGATGTTTCACACATCCGGGGCTCATTCGTGATTCACACGCTCTTATGCGTTGGACAGATCTGTTTTCTTTGCCATTACATCATCGATAAGACCGTACTTCTTGGCAGCATCCGCTGTCATGAAGTTGTCTCGGTCAGTATCGCGCTGAATGATTTCCATAGGCTGGCCTGTACGCTCAGCAAGAATCTGATTCAGTTTTTCGCGCATTTCAATAATGCGTTTTGCGTGAATCTCAATATCAGATGCCTGGCCTTGTGTTCCTCCAAGCGGCTGGTGAATCATAACTTCACTGTTTGGAAGGGCAAATCGCTTGCCCGGCTCCCCTGCTGCAAGAAGGAATGCCCCCATGCTTGCTGCCATACCGATACAGATTGTCTGTACTTTTGGCGCAATAAACTGCATCGTATCGTAGATGGCCATACCGGAAGTGATGGAGCCGCCCGGGCTGTTAATGTACAGGGAGATGTCTTTCTCAGGGTCTTCGGCTGCCAGGAACAACAGCTGTGCTACAATGGAGTTTGCCACGTTGTCATCAATACCTGACCCCAGCATAATAATTCGATCTTTTAACAAACGGGAATAGATGTCATAAGCACGTTCTCCCCGGTTTGTCTGCTCAATAACTGTAGGAATTAAATTCATTTCGAAATCCTCCTTTAATATTGTATACGTATGATGTTGTGAAATCATCTGCTTCATCATGAAGGTACTCTTATCATAACCGTAATGGTCAGTGAAGGTCAAATGTTTCACCCTTATGTATTTCATAAAAAAATCGACACTTTTCATGATAGCCTAATCTCGGGGAATTCAAACTTCAGTTGAGCTATTTAACGAATTCAATTACAAATATTGCATCAGGAAAGCGCATACAATGTGTGGTAAAATAGCAGTGTGATAGATAGGACTTTTCCATTTGGTGAAACTTCTGCATTCTGCTTTACTATTCTGGCAGAGGAAGAAGCAGGTGTACTTCATCTTCGAGGAGGCCAAACGGCGCTTCGCATGCAATGAACGGAAATCAACACCTGCCTTTAACAGAGCCACTATTTTAAAGATTGTGTCTAATCATGTATACTTGTGTGAGGGAGGTTATACCTCATGATGAATATGGATTTAGGATTGTATCAGCAACAGACAATGAAGCTTGTCATGACGAACGAACTGAGACAGGCGATTACGATACTTCAATATTCGGCTCTGGATTTGAACAACTATCTCCACGAACAGCAGCTTGAGAACCCGCTGATTGAATTAAAGGAAAGCAGGGCTCATGAAGAGCTTGTCCGTGACAGTATGAATCTCCAGACCCCATACTATGACAGAGGGAGCCGTCACGATCACGATGACGACTACTCCCCCCTTGACCATGTTAGTGACCAGACAGAAGGGCTCCAGGATTTTTTGCTGAGCCAGCTCAGGCTCCTCAAACTTCCTGATGCACAGAGAAGGATCGTCGTTTACCTCGCTCTTTGCGTGGACGAAAACGGCTATCTGCCCTATACAATAGAAAAACTGGCAGAAGAATTGGATGAACCGTTGGAAAATACGGAGTCTGCTCTTCATATTCTTCAAAGCCTGGAGCCGGCGGGTGTCGGCGCCCGCTCATTAAAGGACTGTCTCCTTCTTCAGCTGAGACAGCTTGAAAACCGTGACCCCCTGGCAGAACGGGTGGTAGAAGAGGATCTTGATCTCCTTGGAAAAAAGCAGTACAAGAAGATTGCTAAAAAAGCAGGTGTCGATGTTCAGGACATACAGACGATTGCTGATCTTATTCAGACACTGAACCCAAGACCGGGGGCTGTGTTTCAGGATGAGCCGGCCAAGTATGTGACACCCGACATAACGGTGAAAAAAATCGAAGGCCGTTATAAAGTGATGTTAAATGACCAGTACCTGCCAAAGGTGTCGCTGAATCGTCAGTATGAAAAAATGCTGAAGGAAAATAATGAAGAATTAAACGGCTATTTAAAGCAAAAGCACGAGCAGCTTCAATGGATAATAAAAAGCATTGCCCAGCGTCAGCAAACGCTCAAAAATGTAACAGAGGCCATTATAAAGCACCAGGAGGCTTTCCTTGATCACGGTCCCGGCTACCTTCAGCCTCTTACATTAAAGCAGATCGCTCAGATTGTTGATGTTCATGAATCCACGGTCTCCCGGGCGACAACAAGAAAATATGTCCAGACACCCCGGGGTGTATTTGAACTGAAATATTTCTTTAACTCCATGGTTGGTGGAGGAGCGGGCGGCAGTGACGGGACTTCCTCCGAAAAGGTGAAGATTTACCTGAAGCGCCTCGTTGATGAAGAGCCGAAAGCCAAACCTCTCTCCGATCAGAAGCTTGCCGAGTTATTGAAGTCTGAACATGATATCCATGTCTCAAGACGTACGGTTGCCAAGTACCGGGATGAGATGCACATTCCTTCTTCGTCCCAGCGGAAACGTTACGCCTGACATAAACAGGAGGTCCCTCAGTTTGAAATTGACTTTTTACACAAAAAAAGACTGCCCGTTATGTGAAGGCGGTCTGGCAGTTTTGGAGATGCTTCGTGAAGATTATCCGTTCACCGTTAAAGAAATGGATATTTACGAGGACGACGCTCTCCTTGAAAAATACCAGATCCGCATTCCTGTCATTGAAGATGATAAGGGAAAGGTTTTGGAAGAAGGAAATATCTCTTATCTTACATTGAAACAAAAACTAAATGATTTGTTTACAACTTAATTCTTGAATCACAGACCTTTACTTGCTACAATGGCTTTGGATGTACACAAAGTGTGTTATCCAAAGTACGGACAATCCGATTGGCAGGGCGGGTCTTTTTTTTACAGTGGTTGGGACATAATATGTCTATGGGGGACATTTGGTGTCCCGAATAAGCAGCCTGGACGATTACTTATCATTACCCAATCCCTGTTACATAAAAACGGCCTACTTAAAAAGGAGTTTCAAAGATGAATCGATTGTTGGATATCCAGAAAAAACTGCTGCCTGATCTTGTAGATACGATGGGTATGCGGTATCGGATTCTTCGTTTTGTCCGGTTAATGCAGCCGATCGGAAGAAGAAGCCTCGCTTCCAGCGTTGAAATGTCCGAGCGGGTGTTAAGAAGTGAAGTGATGTTCTTAAAAGACCAGGGTCTGGTCAATGTCGCTTCCTCAGGAATGACGCTCACAGAAGAAGGGTACAATTTACTTGTTCAGCTGGAAGAAGTCATGAAAGAAACCTTCAACATCAGCATGATGGAGAAAAAGCTCAAATCTCATTTTAACCTTCAGGATGTGGTTATTGTCCCTGGTGACAGTGATGAATATCCGTGGGTGAAAAAAGAGATGGGAAGAGCGTGTGTCTCGTTGATGAAAAAGAAGTTTTCAACAGAAGAGAACATCATTGCTGTAACAGGAGGAACATCCATCTCAGCTGTTGCTGAAATGATGGCTCCGAACACAGAACTGGAAAAAGCGCTGTTTGTTCCGGCAAGGGGAGGCCTTGGGGAACAGGTAGAGAACCAGGCGAATACGATCTGTGCTGAAATGGCCAGAAAAGCATCAGGAAAGTACCGGCTGCTTCATGTACCTGATCAGCTCAGCAAAGAGTCGTACAGTTCTCTCGTTGAAGAGCCGTCCGTCAGAGAAATACTCGGCCTGATCCGTTCAGCCGCCATGGTTGTTCACGGTATCGGGGAAGCAAGGACAATGGCGACCCGCAGACAGTCTTCGCAGGAACTCGTCGATAAACTCAGGGATAAAAATGCAGTTGCTGAAGCCTTTGGTTATTATTTCGATCAGAGTGGGGATATTATCCAT
This sequence comes from Alteribacter salitolerans, assembly GCF_016901055.1. Taxonomy (NCBI): domain Bacteria; kingdom Bacillati; phylum Bacillota; class Bacilli; order Caryophanales; family Bacillaceae; genus Alteribacter; species Alteribacter salitolerans. Next base: position 110,361 of record NZ_JAFEUX010000007.1, read on the forward strand.
AAAGTACTGACGATCGGATTGCAGCTGGAGGACCTCGCCACGATTCCTTATGTGGTTGCCGTAGCAGGAGGGTCATCGAAAGGGCACGCGATTCAGGCCTATATGAAGCAAGGGCCGAGCGAAGTCCTTGTCACAGATGAGGGCGCTGCAAAAGCAATACTGAGTGAAATTGAGGTTTAATCATGTCCCATGCCGTTAATAGAGCGGTAATGTGGACAATCACATTGTGTATCAAGGGGATTACCCTTTGAAATATAAAACTTTCTTTACCCAAATAAGGAGGAGCTATTATTATGGCTACAAAAATTGGTATTAATGGTTTTGGACGTATCGGACGTAACGTATTCCGAGCAGCACTAAACAACAACGATGTTGAGGTAGTAGCAGTAAACGATCTTACTGATGCTGACATGCTTGCTCACCTTCTGCAGTATGACTCTGTACACGGTAAGCTTGACGCTACTGTTGAAGTACAAGGAGAGAACCTTGTAGTAGATGGTAAAGAAATCAAAGTACTTGCTGAGCGTGACCCTGCGAAACTTGGTTGGGGAGACCTTGGAGTAGAAGTGGTTATCGAATCAACAGGACGTTTCACGAAGCGTGCTGACGCTGCGAAACACATCGAAGCAGGTGCGAAAAAAGTATTAATCTCTGCTCCGGCATCTGACGAAGACCTTACAGTTGTTATGGGTGTTAACGAAGAGAGCTACGATGCTGACAACCACCACGTTATCTCTAACGCATCTTGTACAACGAACTGTCTTGCTCCATTTGCAAAAGTACTTAACGACAAGTTCGGTATCCGTCGCGGTATGATGACAACTGTTCACTCTTACACGAACGACCAGCAGATCCTTGACCTTCCACACAAGGACTACCGCCGTGCCCGTGCTGCAGCTGAAAACATCATCCCGACAACAACCGGAGCTGCAAAAGCTGTAGCACTTGTACTTCCTGAGCTTAAAGGGAAGCTGAACGGTGGCGCTATGCGTGTACCAACTCCTAACGTATCTCTTGTTGACCTTGTGGCTGAACTTGACAAAGAAGTAACAGCTGAAGAAGTAAACGCAGCATTTAAAGAAGCAGCTGAAGGAGACCTTAAAGGTGTTCTCGGTTACAGCGAAGAGCCGCTTGTATCCGGTGACTACAACGGAAACCCTGAGTCTTCAACTGTAGACGCTCTTTCTACAATGGTTATGGAAGGCAACATGGTTAAAGTCATCTCCTGGTATGACAACGAGTGGGGCTACTCAAACCGCCTTGTAGACCTTGTTGGCTATATCGCTAAAAAAGGACTGTAAACCTCTCATAATGATCCACAACTGAAAGAGGCAGCGGTTTCCGCTCCTCTTTCCCTTTTACTTAACTCATATAGCCCGGAATGCCCGGGAAATCAAATTGAATGAAAACACGAGGAGGCCAATTTCATGAACAAAAAAACGATTCGTGACCTCGACTTAAAAGGAAAACGAGTATTCTGCCGTGTTGACTTTAACGTCCCGATGAAAGATGGGGAAGTAACCGATGAAACTCGTATCCGTGCTGCCCTGCCAACGATCAAGTACCTTACAGAGCAAGGGGCAAAAGTTATTCTGGCGAGTCACTTAGGCCGTCCTAAAGGAGAAGTCGTTGAAGACCTTCGCCTCGATCCTGTGGCTAAGCGCTTGAGTGACCTTTTAGGAAAAGAAGTCCTAAAAACCGATGAGGTATATGGCGCTGAGCCGAAAAAAGCCATCGACCAGCTTGGTGAAGGAGATATCGTCCTTCTTGAAAATGTCCGTTTCGAAGCGGGCGAAGAGAAGAACGATGCAGATCTCGCCGCAGCATTCGCTGAGCTTGCTGACGTTTACGTAAACGATGCATTCGGTGCTGCTCACCGCGCACACGCTTCTACTGAAGGCATCGCACATCATCTTCCGGCACTTGCGGGTCTTTTGATGGAAAAGGAACTTGATGTTCTCGGAAAAGCTCTCTCTGAGCCTGAACGTCCGTTCACAGCCATCATCGGCGGTGCAAAAGTAAAAGATAAAATCGGTGTGATTGATAACTTGCTTGATAAGGTAGACAATTTGATTATCGGCGGCGGACTTGCCTACACGTTCATAAAAGCCCGCGGTTTTGAAATCGGTAAGTCTCTTCTTGAAGAAGACAAGGTTGATCTTGCAAAGCAGTTCATGGAAAAGGCAGAGAAAAACGGTGTGAACCTTTACATGCCTGAAGATGTTGTTGTAGCTGACGACTTCGGTGAAGACGCAAATACGCAAGAGGTTGATATCGACAGCATCCCTTCTGACTGGGAAGGCTTGGACATTGGTCCGAAAACCCGTGAAACATTTAAAGAAGTCATCACTTCTTCCAAGTTGGCAATCTGGAACGGTCCAATGGGCGTATTTGAACTTGAAACCTTTGCTAACGGAACAAAGGCCGTTGGTAATGCATTAGCAGATGCAGAAGGAACGTATACGGTTATCGGTGGAGGTGACTCTGCAGCAGCTGTTGAAAAATTCGGCATGGCTGACCGCATGAATCACATTTCAACTGGTGGCGGAGCGTCACTTGAGTTTATGGAAGGCAAAGAACTTCCTGGTGTCGTTGCTTTAAACGATAAGTAAGCATTACTATTTTTGAGGAGGTCTGGCAATGCGTAAACCTATCATTGCAGGAAACTGGAAAATGAACAAAACGAAGCGTGAAGCTCAGGACTTTGTACAGGAAGTCAAAGGGCTTATCCCTTCAAAGGAAACGGTAGACGCAGTAGTATGCTCTCCATCACTGTTTTTGGACGCCCTCGTAAAAGAAGCGGAAGGCAGTGACCTTAAAATCGGTGCTCAGAACATGCACTTTGAAGAGAGTGGTGCTTTCACAGGTGAAACCAGCCCGGTTGCACTTTCCGATCTGGGTGTAACATATGTTGTACTCGGCCACTCCGAGCGTCGTGAACTTTTCGGCGAAACAGATGAGATCGTGAATCAAAAAGTACACGCTGCATTCTCTCATGACCTCACACCTATTGTTTGTGTAGGAGAGTCTCTTGAGGAAAAAGAAGCTGACAAAACAGCACAGGTAGTAACGGACCAGGTGCAAAAAGGTCTTCAGGGTCTTACAGAAGAGCAGGTAAAGAAAACGGTTATTGCCTATGAGCCAATCTGGGCGATCGGTACAGGTAAAACCGCTTCTGCGGACGATGCAAACGACACTTGTGCAGTCATCCGTGAAGTTGTGAAGTCTTCTTTCTCTGAAGCGGCGTCTGAAGCGATCCGCATCCAGTACGGCGGAAGTGTGAAGCCGGCAAACATTGAAGAGCTTCTTGGAAAGTCCGATATTGACGGAGCACTCGTCGGTGGAGCAAGCTTAGACCCTCAATCTTTCTTACAGTTAGTGGAGGCAGGAAATAAATGAGTAAAAAACCAACCGCATTAATCATCCTCGATGGTTTTGCGTTGCGTGATGAAACGAAAGGTAACGCGGTTGCCAAGGCAAACAAGCCGAACTTTGACCGCTACTGGAACGAGCACCCGCACGCAACACTTGAGGCCTGCGGAGAGGCAGTAGGTCTTCCGGAAGGCCAGATGGGTAATTCAGAAGTAGGTCACTTGAACATCGGTGCCGGCCGCCCGGTGTATCAAAGCCTGACCCGTGTAAACCTGAGTATCCGTGAAGGTGAGTTCTATGCAAACCAGACGTTCAAAGACGCTATGGATCACGTAAGGAACAATGGAACGAATCTTCACATCTACGGACTTCTTTCCGATGGCGGGATCCACAGTCACATCAACCACATGTTTGCTCTCCTGGAAATGGCACAAAAGAGCGGTGTGGAAAAAGTGTATCTTCACGGCTTCCTTGACGGCCGCGACGTAGGTCCTCAATCAGCAGAGAAGTACATTCGCGAAACACAGGAGAGAATGAAAGAGCTCGGTATTGGTGAAATTGCATCCATTCAGGGACGCTACTACGCCATGGACCGTGACAAGCGATGGGACCGTGTTGAAAAATCCTACCGCGCTATGGTTTACGGCGAAGGTCTTAAGTACCGTGATCCTATTGAAGCTCTTGAAGACTCTTATAAAAATGACATCCACGACGAATTCGTTCTTCCTTCTGTAATGACACAAGAAGACGGTGAAACACCGGTTGGAACAATTCAGGAAGGGGACGGTGTTATCTTCTTTAACTTCCGACCTGACCGTGCAATCCAGATGTCACAAGTATTCACAAACGACGAGTTTGATGGATTTGATAAAGGGCACCGCTTTCCGAAAGACGTACACTATGTGTGTCTTACACACTTCAGTGAAACGGTTAAAGGGTATGTGGCGTTCGAGCCTCAGAATCTTGCAAACACACTCGGGGAAGTGGTTTCCGAAGCAGGCCTGACCCAGCTTCGGATTGCTGAAACCGAGAAGTACCCTCACGTTACGTTCTTTTTCAGCGGTGGACGCGAAGCGCAGTTCCCGGGAGAAGAGCGGGTATTGATCGATTCTCCTAAAGTAGCCACTTACGACCTTAAGCCGGAAATGAGTGCTTATGAAGTAACGGATGCTCTTATTAACGAGATCGATCAGGACAAGCACGATATGATCATTCTTAACTTCGCCAACCCTGATATGGTCGGTCACTCCGGTAAAATGGATCCGACTGTCAAAGCGATCGAAGCAGTGGATGAGTGCCTCGGCCGCGTAGTCGAGAAGATTCACGAAAAAGGCGGACAGGCCATTATTACCGCTGACCACGGCAACTCCGATGAAATCATGACAATGGAAGGAAAGCCAATGACGGCCCACACGACTAACCCGGTACCGGTTATCGTAACAGGTCACAAAGGTGAAATCCGTCAGGACGGTATTCTCGGAGATCTGGCACCAACGATGCTTGAACTGCTTGGTGTTGAGCAGCCAAAAGAAATGACAGGTAAAAGTTTGATTACAAAATAAAGACGGTGCAGGTGAACGGGAAAAGAGAAGCGAATACAGCTTACGGAGACGTTCGAAGGCCTTTGTATCCGCAGACTTTTTCGGCGTTTCACACCGTACTTTATTCAAAATTAAAAGGAGTGTTTTGAACATGACTGCAATTATTGATGTATATGCACGCCAGGTATTGGATTCCCGCGGGAACCCGACTGTAGAAGTAGAAGTAACATTGGAAAGCGGCGGATTCGGCCGCGCACTTGTACCAAGTGGTGCTTCCACTGGTGAATACGAAGCTGTTGAACTTCGTGACGGCGGCGACGCTTGGATGGGTAAAGGCGTAGGCCAGGCTGTTGAGAACGTAAACGAGCAAATTGCTCCGGAACTGGTAGGATTCGACGCTCTTGACCAGGTTGGCATTGACCAGCTTATGATCGAGCTTGACGGTACAGAAAACAAAGGCAAGCTTGGCGCAAACGCCATCCTTGGAGTATCCATGGCTGTTGCACGTGCGGCTGCTGACGCTCTAGGTGTACCTCTTTACACGTACCTTGGCGGATTTAACGCGAAAACTCTACCAACACCAATGATGAACATCATCAACGGTGGTGAGCACGCGGACAACAACGTTGACATCCAGGAATTTATGATCATGCCTGTAGGTGCTGAAAAGTTCGTTGACGCACTTCGCATGGGAGCTGAAATCTTCCATAACCTTAAGAAAGTACTCAGCGAAAAAGGCTACAACACAGCTGTAGGTGACGAAGGCGGATTCGCTCCAAACCTATCTTCCAACGAAGAAGCACTATCTACCATCATCGAAGCGATCGAAAAAGCTGGCTACAAGCCAGGCGAAGACATCGTTCTTGCCATGGACGTTGCCGCTTCTGAAATCTACGAAGACGGTAAATACAACCTTAAAGGTGAAGGTGTTGTTAAAACATCTGAAGAAATGGTTGCTTACTACGAGGACCTTTGCTCTAAGTACCCAATCGTTTCAATCGAAGACGGCCTGGACGAAAACGACTGGGACGGCTTCAAAAAGCTTACTGACGCTCTGGGCGAAAAAGTACAGCTTGTTGGTGACGACTTGTTCGTAACAAACACAAACAAACTTTCTCAAGGTATCGAACAGGGAATCGGTAACTCGATCCTTATCAAAGTAAACCAAATCGGTACACTTACTGAAACGTTTGACGCAATCGAAATGGCGAAGCGCGCAGGCTACACTGCAGTAATCTCTCACCGTTCCGGTGAAACAGAAGACAGCACAATTGCTGACATCGCAGTAGCTACAAACGCTGGCCAGATTAAAACAGGAGCGCCATCCCGCTCTGACCGCGTAGCGAAATACAACCAGCTTCTTCGCATCGAAGACGAGCTCGAGTACATCGGCCGTTACGCTGGAAAAGACGCGTTCTACAACCTAAGCAACAAGAAGTAAGTAATATACAAAAGCCCCGCTGCACATATGGTGCAGCGGGGTTTTTGGCATTTGTGGAGGGTGGGTGGAAGGGGATTTGGTGCACACCGGCCGTATGAATTTAATGGTGGATGAATGAGGGGGAGGGTGAGAGAAAGACCGGTTAATTTATGAGAGCTCTGACTAATTTAAATGGAAGGGGGGCAGGTCGCGGGAAAAGACCGGTTAAATTTTTGAAAAGCCCGATTAAATGCGGCAAAAGCCCTATTAAAAAAGTAAACTCAGGTCAAAATTCCGACTTAGGGTGTGCGAGGGGAAAGATGGTAGATAAATCCGAAAAGGTGATAGATATGTCCACGGTGAGAGGACAGTCCGTGGGGGACATCAGGTTGGTTGAACTCAATGAAGAACCGCCCAAACTCAATGAACAACGAGGCAAAAGTGATGAACATCGGTCTCAAAGTATGCGGCAAAAGCCCTGTTGACCTCAACCTGATGAAAAACCGCCCAAACTCGATGAACAACGCACTCAACAGCAACACAGGGGAAGCTATATAACCCTCCGCCACACCCTTCTACCACCAGCACACTCCCCTGCGCGCACACTTACATCCGCCCTTTACACCAATCCCCCTCACTCACCATCCCCGGACCTGCTCAATGATCTTATCCTCAAGATCAAAGATCGTACTGAAGAAGATTAAAAAATACAGCAGCATAAATAACAATGAGATAATCCCCAGTATCATTCCGGCAGTAGCGAATGACCGCCGTTCTGTACTCTTCCTGCCCGGTATAGCCAGAATAATCGCCAGAAGGCTGCTGGGAATTGACATAAACGCAAGCAGGATCCCGCCGATCAGGGAGGCAATCCCCAGAATAAAGCTGGAATAGGCAAAAGCACGCTTTAAACCATCATCATGAACGGGCTTGTTCGGGTAAATGGATGCTGTTCTCCTCTCCATCACTGCCCCTCCTCGTGAAAATCCTCTTCATACTTTATATGACTAACCAGGATCAATTAGTCCTCTTGCACTGTCCACCACTGAACCAGAAAGAAATGCTACAATAGACGAAGAGCAACAAGGAGGCCACTGAAAAAGTACAAACCAACTTTTTCAGTGCCTTTATTCCAGTGGCAATGGCTCCACCCGGTTGCGCGCCTGTTACGAGAAACCCACTCATAACTGGCTTTTAAAACATGCAACCGTTACGCTCATTGCTTAAAAGGCACTGAAAAAGTTAAAGATCGAACTTTTTCAGTGCCTTCAACAAGAAGGAGGAGTCAGACATGATTGAAAGACCATTAAAAGTCGGGATTATCGGACCGGGAGGCATTGCCAGAAGTGCCCATGCGCCGTATTACATAAATGACAAACGCACAGAGCTGGCAGCTGTGACATCCAGAACGCTGGAGAAAGCAGAAGCTTTTGCTAAAGATTTTAATGTCCCGGCTGCCTACGATGATACTCAGACAATGCTTGAAAACGAGGATATCGACCTCGTGAGCATCTGTACACCGAATAAGTTCCACAAGGACGCGGTCATTCAATCCCTCAAGGCAGGCTGCCATGTCCTTTGCGAAAAGCCGCCGGCTATGTCTCTTGCGGAAGCGGAAGAAATGGAATTTGCCGCAGAGGAAGCAGGCAAGGTTCTGATGTATGCTTTTCACCACCGTTACAATCTTGAAACACAGGTGCTTAAACGGGCAATCGAAGCAGGTGACCTGGGCAGCATTTATCATGCGAATGTTCAAGCCATGCGTCGCAGGGGAATTCCCGGGTGGGGCGTCTTTACTAACAAAGAGCTCCAAGGCGGAGGCCCCCTTATTGACGTAGGTGTTCACATGCTTGATTTGGCTCTTTACCTGACGGGCTTTCCTGAACCGATCGAAGTAATGGGATCGACGCATAAACGTATTGGTCATAAACCGGGAGTTGGGCTTCTCGGCCAGTGGGATCCAGCCAAATATGAAGTGGAAGACCTCGCTACAGGAATGGTTCGTTTTCAGAACGGGATGAGCATGCTGATTGAGTCCTCTTTTGCTGCTAATCAAAAAGAGGAAGAAACGTTAAATGTTAAGCTTCTCGGGGACCAGGGAGGAGCCGAGACAGCACCACTCCAGCTCTTTGAAGAAAAACACGGTTCACTTTTAAACACAACGCCTGCCTATCTGGAAAAAACAGATCCCCGCTCCAGTTACGAGCGGCAGATAACGCACTTTATTGATTGCTGCCGTGGGGAAGCCAAACCTCTTTCTACGCCGGCTCAGGGAACAACGGTTCAGAGGATTGTTGAAGGGCTCTATGAGTCAGCAGCCAAATGTCAGTCTGTAAGTTTGTTGTAAAATTCAGAAAATGTCTATCTCAGAGGGTGAATGTCCTATTGCACACCTCATCCTTTTTTGGTAAACTCAAAATAGGTTTTAAGCAAGCTCATCTCAGAGTATTGTTTAAGTGTCGGATGGAGGTGTAGGGATTGTTAGCTGTGACGTCAATACTTCTAGTTATTGTCTCCATTATGCTTATTACAGTTGTATTACTGCAATCAGGCCGTAGTGCAGGACTATCTGGAGCAATCTCCGGTGGTGCCGAGCAGTTAATGGGAAAACAAAAAGCACGTGGTTTGGAAGCTTTCTTAAGCAAAACAACCGTCGTACTTGCTGTATTGTTCTTCTTGTTAACCATTACGGTAGCATTTTATATGTAAAAAGTAATGCCAACAGCAGGGAACCTGGTTCCCTGCTGTTTTTTATTTTGGCGCTGATCAGGATGTATTTGTTGATCCACTTTACTTTATAAATACAATAAGTTGAAGACAATTGGCTTTCTGTGAACGCTTCTGAATTCTGTACCCCCAGGAGTCTCAGGTACATGGTTCACATCCCCGGTTTAAACAAGCAACATCACCTTTGCGAAAAGAGGGTGTTCTCTTCATTCTCCTCATATATTTATTATACTCCCGAAATGTTAAGAGTTAATATAATCCTCCTAAATAAAAAACATGCAAGGTTATCTGACAAGCAGGTAGTTTTGTTTGGAAACCCATGTATATAATTAAATTAATTAAATAAATAAAAACTTTAAAATAGTTTGACAATAAAGAGTGAAGCGCTTACAATAACACCATGTTTAAAATTGTATACAGTACACAGTATACAAAATAAACCAGGCTATGTTATCTGAATTTTTTTTACTTTCAGACTGTATACAGTATACCGATATGGGAAGTTGAGAGGAGAGAACGGCAATCGATAAATTAAAAAGACCTCAGTCACTTACAGAACAGGCTTACAGAGAAATAAAAAGATCAATCATCAACAATGAAGTTGAGCCTTTAGCATACTTAGCTGAAGAAAAAATAGCTAATAATCTTGGCATTAGTCGAACCCCTATAAGGGAAGCGCTCAAACAATTGGCTTTTGAAGGACTTGTTGAGTTGAGGAAGGGTTCTAAGGCAAGAGTAAGCTCTGTCTCACCGGAAGATGCTCTGGATTATCAGTTGTTACGTGAACGATTAGAATCCCTGTCTGCCGAACTGGCAGCTAACTATACAACAGAACGTGACATTAGAGAGCTTATTGAAATTACAAAACAACAAAATAAGTCTTTGGAGTTGAAAGATTACCATCAGTTTATAGAACTTGATTATCAATTTCACAGTAAAATCGCTGAGCTTTCAAACAACAAAAAGCTGGTTGAATTTATAAACTATCTGAACCTGCAAGTCCAACGATTTTTAGTTTTATCCAATACGTTGTCTGATAGCGGTATTGAAGCCGTTGATGAGCATTATGTAATTATCGAGATGTTACAAAAACAAGAGTCAGAACAAGCGGGTGTGACAATGCAAAACCACATAAAAAATGTGACAAGACGAATATTTGGTCATTCAAAAACAAAGGAGGATACAAAATGAAGAAAGCAAGCTTAGGGTTATTAACAGCAGGGTTGGCAGCAATGATGGTGGCATGTGGAGAAGAAAGTTCAGGTGCTCAAGAGGACGTATACGAAATTAGAGTAGCTCACTTGGTTAATGAGGAACAATCGACCCATGTAGCACTGGAAAGTTTTAAAGAAAGAGTTGAAGAGAGGTCCGATGGACAATTGAAAGTTGAAGCTTATCCAAACGGTTCTTTGTACGGCTCTGATCGAGAAGCTATTGAAGCCGTTCAGATGGGGAACCTTGAAATGACGATTCCTGCTGTTGCTCCATTGTCAGGATTTAATAGTAGTTTCATGGTGTTTGACCTCCCATTCTTATTTGAAACCAAAGAAGCAGCATACAGTGCTTTAGACGGTGAACTTGGACAGGGATTAATAGAGGATCTTGAACAGAATGGATTTAAAGGACTTGCTTTCGGAGAAAACGGATTTCGTCATATTACTAACAATGACAAACCAGTAGAGACCCCTGAAGATTTACAAGGAATGAGACTTAGAACAATGGAAAATCCTGTTCATACAGCTAGTTTCCGATCTTTAGGTGCAGATGCTTCTCCGTTTGCTTTTGGTGAACTGTATACAGCTCTGCAACAAGGAACTTATGATGCAATGGAGAGCCCAATTTCACTTGTTTACACCAGTAAATTCCATGAAGTACAGGAGTATCTGACATTAAGTGACCACTTTTACGCTGCTACGATTCTGCTTATGAACAATGACTTCTTTAATGAGCTTCCGGAAGATCTTCAAGAAATTGTTGTTGAAGAGTCCGAAAACTATCGAGATGAGCAGAGAAAAATTGCTGACGCTCAAGATGAAGAATGGTTGGAATTGCTCCAGAATGACCACAACATGCAAGTGAATGAACTATCTCCGGAGCAAAAAGAGGCCTTTGTGGAAGCTACACAGTCAGTGTACGACGACTTTGAAGAAGAAATCGGTGCGGATCTCATAGAATTGGCAAGACAAGCAAACGAATAGAAACCAGTAAGAGGAAAGCAACTGATGAGGTGGTGCATTCTTTGCTCCACCTCAATAAATGAGGTGATCACATTGTCTGTAAAAAAGTTGTTGGATGAAAGACTGGAAGAAGTGATTATTGTTATCTCTCTTGCAGTAATGGTCCTGCTCATCTTTTATCAAATTGTCTCCAGGTCGTTGTTGGGAAACTCATTAAGTTGGACGGAAGAAACGGCGAGGTATATACATATATGGCAAATCTGGATAAGCGCTAGTTTTGCTGTACGGATGAGAAGACATATCAAGGTGGAAATGTTTAAGGACATGTTGCCTCGTTCAATGCAAAAGGGCGTAGAATTACTATCTCTTTTATTGTGGTTCTTTTTAGCCGTCGTTTTAGCCTACGTTGGGACACAAGTAGTCTATAACATGTACTTAAGTGGTCAAACATCCCCTGCTATGAGAATCCCGATGTGGATTGGATATTCAGCTGTACCGGTAGGTGGGGTGCTGATGTCCATTAGATTGATTCAGCAAATGGTTTGGGTTTTTAAAGCTCCGCCAGAACCGCCAGAACCTACCAGAGGTGATCTGTAATGACGATACTTATTCTTTTCGGAACTTTATTTCTTTTTATTTTATTAAGTGTCCCAATCGCTATTGCACTAGGGTTGTCTGCCATTTTCACAATCTTGATCACGACGGATATGAATCTGACGATTATTGCTCAACGGGCATTTACTTCACTGGATTCTTTTCCATTAATGGCTATACCTTTCTTTATGCTGGCAGGAGTATTGATGGGAAAAGGTGGTGTGTCAAAAAGGCTTTTACATTTAGCCACTGCTATCGTTGGTTGGGTCACTGGTGGATTAGCCATGGTAACAGTAGTAGCTTGTATGTTCTTTTCTGCCATATCCGGATCAGGTCCTGCAACCGTAGCTGCAATAGGGTCGTTTATGATCCCTGAGATGAAACGAAGAAATTATGGAGCGGGGTTTGCTTCCGCAATTACAGCTTCAGCAGGATCTATAGGTGTGATCATCCCTCCTAGTATACCGTTTGTTCTTTATGGAGTAGTAGGCAGTGTTTCTGTCGGGTCTATGTTTCTGGCAGGGATTATCCCAGGGTTACTAGTTGGTCTTTCATTATTACTGATCTCCTTTCTTATTTCCAAAAAGCACAATTACCGAGCAGCTACAACAACCTATTCTTTTAAAGATATGATGACCGCTTTTTGGGATGCAAAATGGGCCCTCCTTATTCCGGTGATTATTTTAGGGGGGATTTACGGTAGTATTTTTTCTCCAACGGAAGCAGCCGTTGTGGCTGTAGTATATGCTCTGGTGATAGGGACCTTTGTATATAAAGAACTTAATTTCCGCAATATTTATCAAGCGTTTGTTGAAGCTTCAATCATTAATGGAGCGACTATGATTATCATCGGTCTTTCCATTTCCTTTTCTTACTTGATGACTGCAGAGAGAGTTCCTATGACAATTGCAGATTACTTGACTAGTTTGTCTGAACATCCAATTGTAATTTTACTTTTGATTAATATCTTTTTGTTAATAGTAGGAGCATTTATCGATACAATCTCAGCACTGGTTATTTTAACGCCTATTTTACTGCCGGTCGTTGTTCAAGTAGGTGTAGACCCTATTCATTTTGGGGTGATCCTGATAACGAACCTGGCAATAGGATTCATCACTCCACCGGTTGGGGTTAACTTGTTTGTTGCCTCGAATATAAGTGGGACGCGAATTGAAGCGATATCACGTGCGGTGCTGCCGATACTCCTGATGCTGATTATCTCACTGTTGGTTATTACTTTCGTCCCTGAGCTATCGACTTTCCTACCACAATACTTTGAGGGGAGGTAATGGTTAGATGATTGTCAGTACTTCCGATGAATTTTCTACTTTGGATATTGAGTCAATGAAGGAAACAGGAATTGATGTAAAGATCTTTTCTTGTATTGAGGAAGTGCCTTTGTCGGTACGAAAAGAGACGGAGGTACTCGTTACTTTTGGAAACGATTTGAATGAAAAAAACATCTATGACTTTGAACGATTGAAGTGGATTCAATTGCTTAGTGCAGGACTTGAAGACCTTCCGTTTATGCAGCTTCAAGAAATTAAACCGGTTGTTTCTAACGCTAAAGGCATTCATACTCGCCCGATGGCCGAATACTTGATCAGTACAATGTTGTACTTTGAAAAAGACTTTAACCGTTATTCTAAACTTAAGAAAGACAAAGTTTGGGATCGGAGTGTTTTTGTAGGAGAACTAGTAAACCGAAAAGTCTTAATCTTCGGAACCGGAACCATCGGAGCTGAAATGGCAAAAGTGTGTTCGTTCTTTGACTGCGAGGTAGATGGTGTAAATACTACAGGAGCTGAACATCCTCAATTTAATCGAGCATTTACCCTTGAAGATGGGTTAAAGAATATTGGTTCTTATGATTACGTGGTCAGTGTTCTACCGTTAACGCCAAATACGAAAAATATGTTTACGAAATTAGAGTTTGAAAGAATGAAAAAAAATGCCGTCTTTATCAATGCGGGACGCGGGGGTCTTGTTAATGAAGCAGACTTAGCCCATTCGATAGAACAAGGGCAGATTAAAGGGGCGGCTTTGGATGTGTTTGTTCAAGAGCCCTTACCGAAAAGTCATTATTTTTGGGATCTTGATAACGTGTTGATTACACCCCATATGTCTGCAAAGTCTATTCATTACCTGACAAGGTGCAAGGAGATATTTGAGCAAAATTACAAACACTATGAAAATGGAAACATTGAAGAAATGATAAATCTGGTTGATTTACACCGGTACTATTAAGGAGGTGACCGTTATCATGCCTACAATAAAAAGATCAATTGTAAGTCCTGTAGTGTTATATGAGAAGGTAAAGGATTTACCTATACCTGAACAGGTGGAAGAGATTACAAAAACACTTGTTAGCATTAATAGTATTAATGGAACCAAAGGAGAAGGGGTTATTGCAGACTTTATTATAAGGTTCTTAACGGAAATCCCTTATTTCAAACAAAGAGAAGGCTCCGTTTGGGCACAACCTCTAAAAAATGATTTACTAGACAGAAAAAATGTATATGCATTCTTAGAGGGAGACAAAACGAGTAGAAAGACAGTTTTATATCATAGTCATATTGATACTGTCGGGGTAGATGATTTTGGTGAAAATAAAGAGTTAGCTTTTCAACCGGACCGACTAAAAGCTCAGTTTGCTGATCAAGTTGATAACCTTCAAATACGAGAAGATGCTTTAAGCAATGAATGGATGTTTGGTCGAGGTGCACTGGATATGAAGAGTGGAATTGCAGTTCACCTTGTTAACCTTATGTATTTTTGCGAACGAGTAAAGGTTTTAAACGGAAATATCTTGGTTATGTTCAATCCGGTTGAGGAAAATGAGCATACAGGTGCAATTGAATCAGTAGATGTACTTTTAAGGTTAAAAGAGAAAGAAAAACTAGATTTTGTAGCAGGTATTAACAACGACTTTGTTACCAGTTTGTATGAAGGAGATAAAAGTAAATATATTTATACCGGTGCAGTTGGAAAACTACTTCCTTGTTTTTATATAAGTGGAAGGGAAGCGCATGTGGGGGAGACGCTCACTAGTGTGGACCCTACTTTAATTTCTGCCGAGATTAATCGAAATTTGAACAACAATATGGAGTTGGCAGAGGATTTTCAAGGGGAGTTAATGCTTCCACCAACCTGTCTTTACCAGAGAGACAATAAAGATTTTTATAATGTACAAACAGCTCTGACAAGTTATTTGTATTTTAATTACTTTGTTTACAAAGACAGTCCGGATCAAGTAATGGGAAAGCTTTTAGTCAAGACAAAGGAAGCTTGTGTAAGCGTGGAAGAACATATGAAAAAACAATTTAATACGTTTTCACGTGTTACAGAAACACCTCCGGCTACAACATTGGACTGGAGCATTGACGTGCTTACTTATGAAGATTATACCTCTTCATTAGTGAAAAAAGGTATCGACATTGACAGTATAACTAAGAAAGTAGTCAAAAAAAATCAGCTTCTTGAAAAGCGGGAGTTATGCTTTGAAATCATTCGCCACCTCCAGGAAGCGGATCCTGATCAAAAGCCAAGGGTAATCATTTTCTTCGCACCTCCTTATTGTCCACATAATTATTTACGTGATCATGTAGATAAAGAGGCACAAACGATTGAGGTTATAAAGGAAGTATTATCGCAATTTGAGGAAGAAACAAATGAAACCTTTAAACTAAAAAAATTCTTTCCTTTCTTATCAGACAGCAGTTATTTATCACTTCATGATACGAATCAAGAATTGGACCGTCTCATTGAAAACTTTCCCGAATGGGAAGCCATTTACCCGGTACCTGTTCACAACATACGGAGGCTGAATATTCCTTCAATCAATATGGGAGTATACGGGCAAGATGCCCATAAACGAACAGAAAGAGTGTTTATGCCTTACTCCTTCAACATCTTACCGAAACTAATCCGCACGTTTACCGAAAAACTATTAAACCAATAGGAGGAGAACATTATGCTACAGACGAAATCATCTCTTTTTGAAAGAGCTTCAAAAGTGACACCCCCTACTGCTCAAAGGGCAACTAAAATAGGTGTTGTTAAAGCGGAAGGGAGTTACCTGTACGGAGAAGATGGACAAAAGTATCTGGATTTTGCAAGCGGTGTTGCAGTAATGAACGTTGGACATAACCACCCTGAAGTTGTCGAAGCGGCTAAGAAGCAAATGGACGAGATGATTCATGCAGGACACAATGTCGTTTATTATCCGTCCTATATTGAACTTGCAGAGAAACTCAATGAACTAAATGGTGGAGATCACATGGTTTACTTTAGTAACAGTGGTGCTGAAGTAAACGAAGGAGCCATTAAACTGGCCAAGAAGGTTACCAAAAGGCCGGCTGTTATCTCCTTTAAACGAGGTTTTCATGGAAGAACATTAGCAGCCACATCAATTACAGCCTCAAGTGCAGCTTACCGTAAAGATTATGAAGGTTTAATGCCTAGTGTGTATTATGCAGATTTTCCTTACGTCTTTCGGTCAAATCTATCAGAGGAAGAGGAAGTAGAGAGATGTATTCAACAACTTGAGGAGATCTTTAAATTTCAAGTAACACCGGATAGTGTTGCAGCGATTATTCTTGAACCAATTCAAGGTGAAGGTGGTTATATTGTGCCTCCTCAATCGTTCTTGGAAAGGATTCGCCGAATTTGTGATGACCACGGTATTCTTCTTGTTTTTGATGAAATTCAGACCGGATTCGGACGAACAGGAAAAATGTTTGCCTACGAGCATTTCAATGTAAAACCGGATATCATAACCCTTGCTAAAGGAATTGCATCGGGCTTTCCTTTGAGTGCTCTTATCGCTCCTAAAGAGATAATGGAACAGTGGCCTGCAGGCACTCATGGAGGAACTTACGGAGGTAATCCAGTTGCCTGTGCAGCGGCTCTGGCTTCTATTAAAATCCTTGAAGAGGAAGGATTGTCCAATTCTGCAACCTTAGGAAAATACTTCAAAGGCAGATTACTAGAATTAAAAGACAAGTATAAGGTTATTGGTGATGTAAGAGGTTTCGGCTTAATGCTCGCAATGGAACTCGTAAAGGATGATGGGACCCCTGATCCGGAAAAACTCGCTCACTTAAGAGCTTTTGCCGAGAAGAAAGGTGTCATTCTATTGGGATGCGGGACGGA
Source organism: Alteribacter salitolerans (assembly GCF_016901055.1). Taxonomy (NCBI): domain Bacteria; kingdom Bacillati; phylum Bacillota; class Bacilli; order Caryophanales; family Bacillaceae; genus Alteribacter; species Alteribacter salitolerans. The sequence continues at coordinate 127,346 of NZ_JAFEUX010000007.1, forward strand.
TAAGAATGTTATTCGATTTATTCCACCTACAACCGTAACAAAACAAGAAATTGATCTTGTGCTGTCAATCGTCGAAGAAGGCTTAACCGAAAACGAGTAGAAGGGGAGAAGAATCATGCTATATATAAATGGAGAATGGGTCCAATCTGTTTCAGGAGAGGAATTAGAAGTCATTAACCCTGCTACAAATGAGGTTATTACAAAGGTAGCGAAGGGGAATGAACAAGATTCCAAGTTAGCAATTGAGGCCGCTGAAAAAGCATTTAAGCCATGGAAATCAACCCCGGCAAAAGAGCGAGCAGCTTTCCTTAAAAGTGCAGCTGAGTACCTTCGCAGTACAATCGATGACTTGGCAGAAACGGTCACTAAAGAAATGGGTAAGCCTGTTAACGAAGCAAAAGGAGAAATTGGGTTAGCGATTGATTATTTAGAGTGGTATGGGGAAGAAGCGAAGAGAGTTTATGGAGAAACAATCCCTTCCTCCCATAAAGATAAACGGTTAATGGTCCTAAAAGAACCCGTTGGAGTTACAGCAGCTGTAACCCCTTGGAATTTTCCGGTAGCCATGATTACAAGGAAGCTTGCTCCTGCTCTGGCAGCAGGGTGTCCGGTTGTTATCAAACCTGCTTCTGCTACTCCACTATCTGCATTAAAAGTGTTTGAAGCCTTTCATGAAGTTGGATTGCCAAAAGGAGTAGCTAACCTGGTTTCAGGATCTGCTTCTAAGGTTGTTGGTGAAATGACGAGAAATACCATTGTCCGAAAAATAACATTTACAGGATCAACAGAAGTAGGGAAAAAGTTAATTCGTGACTCTGCTGATACTGTAAAGAAAGTATCGATGGAGCTTGGGGGTCATGCACCATTCATTGTTTTTGATGACGCTGATCTTGATAAAGCTGTTGAAGGCGCTGTAGCAAGTAAGTTCAGAAATGCAGGCCAGACTTGCATCTGTACAAATAGAATCTATGTGCAAGAAGGTGTTGCAGAAGAATTCGGACGAAAATTTGCTGAAAAAGTCTCCGCACTTAAAATTGGTAACGGTTTAGAAGAAGGGGTTGCTATAGGGCCGCTTATTGACCAAGGGGCATTAAGTAAAGTTGTTGAACATATTTCAGATGCAGAGAATAAAGGAGCACAAATATTGTGTGGAGGAAAACGAGCTGAGGTAAAAGGTAACGAGGGCTGCTTCTTCGAGCCGACCGTTATTCAAGGAGCAACCGATGAGATGATCATTTCTATTGAAGAGACGTTCGGCCCAGTAGCACCAATTTATACATTCAAAACACGAGAAGAAGTGATTGAGCGTGCGAATCATCAAGAGTATGGACTTGCTGCTTATTGTTTTACAAAAGACTTATCTCAAGCCTACTACATGATGGAAGAACTGGAATATGGAATTGTAGGTATTAATGATCCTATCCCAACCACAGCTCAAGCACCTTTTGGTGGAATGAAGGAAAGCGGGATTGGTCGTGAAGGTGGTCACCACGGGATTAACGAATACTTGGAAGATAAATTTGTATCATTAAATTTAAGCTGAATTTGGAAAGATGGTGGACAGGTTGAATAAGCAATGGCAAATCGAACTGGAAAAAATCATTAAGGATAAAAAGCGACTTCTATCGAATCCGGCCGACTTGCTGAGTTATGGTTTTGACGGTTCTTTCGGGCAGTATCAACCTGAAAGGGTCGTTCAGCCCATTAACCGTGAAGAAGTCGCAGACATCATGAAACTGGCCAATACTTTTGGTGTCCCTGTTTACCCTAGAGGGCAGGCTACATGTTTAAGCGGAGGTCCTCTCCCGGTTCGGGGTGGAATTGTGCTGGATACCTGCAAAATGAAAGACAAGCTTACCATTGATTCTGAAAACCTCACAGCTACTGTTTCTCCCGGTGTGATAACGTCGAAAATAAAAGAGGCAGCTGAGAAAGAAGGGTTCTTTTATCCCCCCGATCCAAGCAGTGCTCACGTTTCTACAATCGGAGGAAACGTGGCTGAAAACTCAGGTGGTCCAAGAGGATTAAAGTATGGCGTTACAGGCAATTATGTACTCGGTCTTGAAGTGGTTACCCCCCAGGGAGAGATCATTCGAACCGGTGGACAAACCATTAAAAATGTTACCGGATATAATCTGACACAACTACTTGTAGGCTCTGAAGGAACATTGGGCGTCATTACAGAAGTGACATTACGTTTAATACCAAAGCCAAAAAGTCGTGTCTCATTACTAGTTGTATTTGACGACCTCGTTGCTTCGGGAAAAGCGATTTCAGGCATCTTATCTTCCGGGATCATGCCATCAGCAATGGAAATTATTGATCAGCATTGCATTAATGCAGTAGAAAGACATAAACCTGCAGGATATCCAGTTGATGCAGCGGCGATCTTACTCATTGAGTTAGACGGCCATCCTAAAGCGATTGAAGAGGAGATGGTTGAAGCTGATCGAATTTGCAGAGAAATTGGAGCCAGAGAAGTGCAGACAGCGAGCGATGAAGAGGATCAGAAAAAATTATGGGAAGCGCGCAAGCTTGTTTCTCCTGCTATTGCTAAAATCAAGCCGACAAAAATTTCCGAGGATGCTACTGTTCCGAGAAGCAAAATACCGGAGATGTTTGAGAGGCTGAGTGAAATTCGAGAAAAATATAACGTGGAGCTTGTTGTATTTGGTCATGCAGGGGACGGGAACCTCCATCCAAATATATTGACTGATAAGCGTGATCAGGAGGAAATGAAAAGAGTGGAAATGGCTGTATCCGAAATTTTCGAATCGGCAATCGAAGTTGGCGGGACACTGTCGGGGGAGCATGGTATAGGAACAATGAAAGCTCCCTTTATGGAGAAAGAACTTGGGAAGATTGGACTCGAGATGATGAGAAGAGTAAAAGAAGCTTGGGATCCAAACGATGTGATGAACCCCGGTAAAATCTTTCCTCAAGACGGACAAACAAAGCTGGTGTTGACAGAATGAGTACGCAATCATTAAAAGAGCTTCAAGAAAAAATCGGATACAGCTACACCTTTGATTGTGTTCAATGCGGATATTGTCTGCCTGCTTGTCCGACCTATGAAACCATGGGGAAAGAAACACACAGCCCCCGGGGACGTATTAATTTAGTGAAGATGGCTGCCGAAGGGAAATTGGATCTTAGTGATTTGCGGGATCCAATTGAAAAGTGTCTTGGTTGTCAAGCTTGTGTCACAGCATGTCCAACGAATACGCAATATGGAAAAATACTTGAAGGTGCTAAAGAGGTTTTGAATGAGGAGAGTACCCTGCCTTTTCCAAAAAAGAAGGTTCAGGACTTTATTTTTAACAGAGTATTCCCTTCTTCGAAATGGATGGATACGATCGGACATTTCACTTGGGCATATCAAAAAACAGGTTTGCAGAAGTTCGCAAGAAAAACAGGTCTCTCAAACTTTGCTCCATTGAATCTTGCCAAATTTGAACAGGTACTGCCAAATCAAGTCTCGCCCAAAGTACGTTCTTCCAGAAAGGGGTTTTATCCTGCTGTAGGAAAAGCTAAAGCTTCTGTCGCTTTCTTTAAAGGATGTATCATGGACAGCACATTCTACTCTACAAACCAAAATACCATTTCCTTGTTAAATCATGCAGGAGCAGACGTTTATATACCTGACGAACAAACGTGTTGTGGAGCTTTGCATGCGCACTCAGGAGAAGGGGATTCAGCAAAAGTACTTGCAAAACGTAATATCGAGCAGTTTGAGAAGTATGATGTTGATTACGTAGTCAATAATGCAGGTGGTTGTGGAGCACAACTTGTTGAATATGACCATTTACTCAAGAATGATGAGCAATGGCGAGAACGTGCGATTTCCTTTGTAAGAAAATCTAAAGACATTAGTTCTGTCCTTTTTGAATTAGGAGGGTTACCATCCCTTGTTGAGAAACAGGAAGTGGTTACCTATCAACCCTCATGTCATCTGACTCATGTGCAAAAAGTTACAGAAGCTCCTAAGCTCTTAGCTAAATCAGCTCCGGGAGTTACTTTTAAAGAAATGGATGATGAACAAAAATGTTGTGGTTCTGCAGGAATTTATAATATTGTTAATTACAAAGAAGCAATGGAAATACTCGATGTTAAAATGGCAAAGGTGAAACCTACACATGCTGCAACAATTATAACCACTAACCCGGGTTGTCTATTGCAAATGAAGATGGGTATTCAACGTGAAGGATTGGAAGAGAAGGTTAGAGCTGTTCACCTTGTAGATTTTTTATTTGAAAGATTACCGGACTCAAAATAGCATTTGAGGATATGTATATATGTAGAGAAGCTGGGACAGAAGTGTTTTAGTCAAAGAGAATCCGAATAAATGATGAACGTGCAAATACATCGCTCCTGAAATATACTTCGCTTTCCGCGGGAACGGGTGAGCCCGCACTCTGGGGTCTCACCTTTCCTTTTCATCCCGCAGGAGTCTGCGTATATTTCCTCCGCTATGTTAGCATAATGTTCGGCTTCTCAGCTAAACTTTTTCTTTATGTCCCAGCCTCTTGTGTGTCTTTTTGTTCAGTTCCCATGACATAGATTTCTCTTCAGGAAAAATAATTCGTAGGGCGAAATATCCTTTCTCATTCATATCTATTTAAAATATTCAGAAAATTACTATAATGTTAGGTATCGTTTACATGACGTCAGACTGAGTGAGGTGAATGAAGTCTCAGGGAAACTACTATCAACAGAGGAGATGGAAAAATGAAAAAGTTTTTAAGTATTATTCTAATCACCCTTTTCGTCAGTACGGTAGTTGGACAGGCTACTGCCTCAGCCTTCTCAGAGAAAATCCTTAATGTGGCCCACCGGGGAGCTTCAGGACATGCTCCGGAACATACAATTCTATCTTATGAACTTGGGGAAAAAATGAAGGGTGACTACATCGAGATTGATCTGCAGATGACAAAAGACGGTGTATTAATAGCCATGCACGATGAGACACTTGATCGCACAACTGATGGATCGGGGCATGTGAAAGACCATACTATTGATGAAATCAAACAGCTTGATGCAGGGTCATGGTTTAATGAAAGAAATCCTGAAAAGGCAAGTGAAGATTTTGTCGGGCTGACTGTACCAACGTTAGAAGAAATCTTTATTGAGTTTGGAAAAAGTACAAAGTACTATATTGAAACAAAATCCCCTGAAGTTTATCCTGGAATGGAGGAAGAGCTTCTCCGTCTTTTAAATAAATACGGGCTGACAGGAAAGCACGATCGTGTTTTATTGCAGTCTTTCAGTCAGGAGAGCCTTCAAATCATTCATGAACTCGATCCCTCGTGGCCTTTGGTACAGCTGATCAGAGCAGCTGACTCAGATAACATTACAGATGAACAGCTTGAAGAAATCTCAACTTATGCCATCGGGGTCGGGCCAAACCATACACGCATCTCAGAAGAAGATGTAGCAAGGGTTTTGCAATATGACCTGGACATTCATCCTTACACTGTTAATAACCCGGAAGTTATGCACGAGCTTTTGGATTGGGGAGTAACTGGTTTATTTACAGATTATCCTGATGTACTGTGGAATGTATTAAAAGAAAGACAAACAGGCCGATAGAATGATTTCTCCCAGATAGCTTGTTCTCTCCGTGAAGAAAAAAAGAGCGTATGCGCACAATGCTTAAGAAGGTATTTCAAAAGATGAATCTCCTCTTTTGGAATACCTTCTTTTTGTTAGGTTCATGATAAAAACGGGTATTGGCTTAAGAGAGAAGCTGGTTTAAGCCCACGACGTGACAATGAGGCGGGTTTTCCCGTATGATATTAATGACTCAATGAAAATGGATGTGAACATCATGATTGGAGTACTGTGCCTGCACGGCTTTAGTGGAACACCAAAGGAAATTGAGGCAATATCCAGCCACCTTCAGAGTAAAGAAGGCTGGCTTGTTTATACACCCAATCTTCCGGGACACGGATCAAAAGAAGGGATGAGGGAAGTCACTTATAAACACTGGCTTTATGCGGCAATGGTTTCAATTGAGGAGTTGCTGGAACGGTGTGAAAAAGTGTATGTGATCGGTTTTTCCATGGGAGGAATGCTTGCAAGCTTCCTTGCGGCAAAATACCCCGTAGACCGGCTCGTTCTTATCAGTTCCGCAGCCTACTACCTGAACCCAAAACAGCTTGTCCAGGATGTACGGGCATGGATGGTGGAAGGATTCCAGAAGCCTTTATTCGATGAAAAACTGTACCAGTTTTATAAAAAGAAAATCAAAGAAACACCAATTATGGCTGCTTATGAGTTTACGAAAGTGGTTAAGTCTGCACGTCCTTTACTTAAGGACATTACGGTTCCCACACTGATCATCCAGGGTGAGAGCGACGGTATTGTTCCGCCGAAAAAAAGTGCAGAATATATTTACGAACACATTCAATCTGACGATAAAAGGGTATACTATATTCAGAATGCAAAGCATTACATCTGGTTTGGTAAAGAGAAAGAGGAATTTCTGCAGACGATTGATGCGTTTTTGACTGAAGAAGACACGCCGTCTTTGGAGCATGAAGATCTCGGATAAAAAACGAGCATGCCGTCGTTGCTACGCGGACATGCTTTCTTTAATTTGAACGAACAAAAACACCAGGAGAACGAAGGAGAGAGAAACATGATTAAAGTATCACAGCCTAAGCCATTTACATTTGAAGGGGGAAAGCGTGCTGTTCTTTTACTGCACGGATTCACAGGGAATTCCGCTGACGTCCGCATGCTCGGCCGTTATTTACAAAAGCGCGGCTACACTTCCCACGCACCCCAGTATAAAGGGCACGGCGTTCCACCGGAAGAACTGGTTCATACTGGCCCTGAGGACTGGTGGAAAGACGTTCAGGAAGGATATAACCACTTGAAGGAGATGGGACACGAGGAAATTGCCGTTGCCGGTCTTTCACTTGGTGGTGTATTTTCCCTTAAGCTTGGGTACACACTACCAGTAAAGGGAATTGTACCGATGTGTGCACCGATGTACATAAAAAGTGAAGAAACGATGTACCAAGGTGTACTTGAGTATGCCCGGAAGTATAAACGCTATGAAAAAAAATCGAATGAACAAATTGAAGAAGAGATGAAGGCATTTGAGAAAACGCCGATGAATACATTAAAGGCACTGCAGGAATTGAATCAGGAAGTCCGGGACAATGTGGACATGATTTATTCTCCGGTTTTTGTTGTACAGGCCCGTCACGATAATATGATCGATACGGACAGTGCGAACATTATATATAATGAAGTTGAATCGGAAGTAAAAGACTTGAAGTGGTACGAAGAATCCGGTCACATCATTACACTGGACAAAGAAAAGGACCAGCTGCACGAAGATGTCTATCAGTTCCTTGAGAAACTGGACTGGAATGAATAGACCGGTGCAAATGCGGTCCGAGGGAAAGGAGCAGTCAAAATGACAGAGTTAACAAAAGAGTACGTACTAAATTATATGAAAGAAGAAGCGGACAAGCCGCTGTCGGTAAAGGACCTGGAAGAGGCCCTCGGCGTCACCGATTCCAGCCAGTTCAAAGCGTTTGTAAAACTGCTTAACGAACTGGAGGAAGAGGGGAAGCTTGTCCGTACACGAAGCAACCGCTATGGACTGCCGGATAAAATGAACCTCATTCGAGGGACTGTGATTATGCACCCGAAAGGTTTTGCCTTCGTTCGTACCGAGGAAGGCTTTGATGATATTTATATTTCAGGCTCTGAAATGAACAGTGCCATGAACAAGGATACGGTACTTGTAAGGCGTCATACCAACTCAAGCGGATCCAAGCCTGAAGGGACGATCATCCGTATTCTTGAGCGCGGGGTTAAAGAAGTCGTCGGTACTTATGTGGATGATAAGTATTACGGATTCGTCGTTGCCGATGACAAGCGGATTCCAAACGATATTTTTATTCCGAAGAAAAAAGAAGGCGGGGCCGTTGACGGGCATAAAGTGGTTGTACAGATCACAAAGTACCCTGAAGGACGGATGAGTGCAGAGGGTCATGTGGTTGAGATTCTTGGTCACAAGAACGATCCAGGTGTGGATATCCTGTCAATTATCCACAAGCACGGACTGCCCGGGGAATTTCCCCAGGAAGCCTTGGATCACGCAAATAATGTGCCTGATGAAATCAGTCCGGATGAGATCAAGCATCGCCGGGATTTACGTAACGAAACGATTGTGACAATTGACGGCGCGGATGCAAAGGATCTTGATGATGCTGTCCGTGCAGAGAAGCTCGATAACGGTAACTACCTTCTCGGCGTATACATAGCCGATGTTTCCCATTACGTAAAAGAAGGTTCTCCAATTGACCAGGAAGCGTATGAGCGGGCAACAAGCTGCTACCTCGTTGACCGAGTTATCCCCATGATTCCACACCGCTTATCCAACGGCATCTGCTCGTTGAATCCACAGGTGGACCGGCTGACTCTCAGCTGCGAAATGGAGATCAGTCCACAGGGTGAAGTGGTTAACCATGAGATTTTTGAAGCGGTTATTAAAACAACGGAGCGGATGACATACACAGATGTGCGCAAGATTCTTCAGGAAGAAGATGAAGAAGTAACGAAGCGCTATGAAGACCTGGTACCGTTCTTTAAACGAATGGAAGATCTCGCTGCTATTTTACGTAAAAAGCGTTTTGACCGCGGTGCGATAGACTTTGACTTTAAAGAAGCAAAAGTGATTGTGGATGAAGAAGGGAAGCCGACGGATGTAGAGCTTCGGGACCGTTCTGTAGCGGAGAAGCTCATTGAAGAGTTTATGCTCTGTGCGAACGAAACGATTGCCGAGCATTTCCACTGGATGAAGCTGCCGTTTGTTTACCGGATTCACGAAGATCCGGATGAAGAAAAGCTCAATCATTTCCTGGAGTTCATTACAAACTTCGGTTATGTAGTGAAAGGAAGTGCCAATACGGTTCATCCCCGGGCCATGCAGGAAATTCTTGATGCAGCGAAAGGGGAACCGGAGGAAGCCGTCATCAGTACGGTCATGCTCCGTTCCATGCGCCAGGCTAAATATGATCCGGATAACGTCGGTCACTTCGGACTTTCGGCAGACTTCTACACGCACTTTACGTCTCCGATCCGGCGTTACCCTGACTTAATTGTTCACCGTTTGATCCGTACGTATCTGATCGAGAAAAAGACAGATGAAAAAACACAGGCCTACTGGGAAGAAAAGCTCCCGGCTCTTACACAGCACTCATCTGAACGTGAGCGTCAGGCAGAAGATGCGTCGAGGGAAACGGATGAGCTTAAGAAAGTGCAGTATATGGAAGATAAAATCGGTGAAGAGTACGAAGGGATTATCAGCGGTGTCACCGGATTCGGCCTTTTCGTCGAACTGCCGAACACGATTGAAGGCCTTGTTCATGTAAGTTATCTTACCGATGACTACTATCATTACGATGAAAAGCAATATGCCATGATCGGTGAAAGAACAGCGAAGGTCTTCCGTATCGGTGATGCCATTGATGTCCGGGTTATTAACGTAAACGTGGATGAACGGATTATCGATTTTGAAATCGTCGGTATGAAAGAGCGGAAAACGAAGAAGCAGGACCGTCCGAAAGTCATCGAAGGGGGCAAACGCTCTCCTCGTAAAAAAGACGGGGATAAAGGCGGCTTAAAGCTCGGAGACCGCGGGGGCAAGAAGAAAAAAGACGGCGGGAAAAAAGATAAGCCTTTCTACGAGCGTGCGCCAAAAGGGAAGAAAAAGAAGAAAAAACGCTAGTCTGAATGTGAAAGCACTGGAAAAAGGTAAAGATCGAACTTTTTCAGTGACTTCGCTGAATATCCGGGTCCTTTTCCAGGGATCCGGATTTTTTATCTACATGTGGATAAAAAACGGTTAGTTTCTTTTTCAGATGGGAAAAGAATGGTGAAAAATACAGTAGAGAGAGGGATAAGGATGAACCATATGAACGGCCATTTAGAAGAGATTTACGCTGCAGTTGAAGATTGCTTCAGAGCATGTAATCAGTGTTATGAAGCGTGCCTGTCTGAAGAAGATGTTTCCCACATGAGAGAGTGTATCCGCACGGACCGTGAGTGCGCGGATGTGTGTGAATTAACATTAAAAGCGATAGCGACCAACGCTCCCCATATGAAAGACATTATCCGATTATGTGCAGAGGTAGCTGCAGACTGCGCAAATGAGTGTGGCAAACATAAACACGATCACTGCCAGATGTGTGCAGAAGCCTGCCATACGGTAAGTGAGCTCTGCGGTGCGTACGGATCATGAGGCAGTTTTTTAGATCCACGAATGAAGGCAACTCAACATCCAGCTTTAACAGACCCAAACAATTAGCAACTAAAAAGAGGGCACCTGGTTTTTAGCTGACAAGAAAGAGGGGGACTCACATGAGAGCCGCCCTCTTCATTGTTATTGAAAATAAGCCATACTATTTGGTATGATAAAGGAATCGAAGCAAGCTGAAAGGATGCAATACGATGGCAGACGGAAAACTTGTAGCTCAGAATAAAAAAGCACGTCACGATTATCATATAGAAGAAACATACGAAGCAGGCATTGTCCTGACCGGAACGGAAATAAAGTCGATCCGCGGAGGCAGAATCAACCTGAAGGATTCTTTCGCGCGGGTGAGTAACGGGGAAGCATGGATTCATAACGTGCATATCAGCCCGTACGAGCAGGGAAACCGTTACAACCACGATCCTGTGAGAACGAGAAAGCTGCTTCTTCACCGAAAGCAGATAAATCAGCTTATCGGACTTTCTAGGGAGAAAGGCTACACTCTTGTTCCTCTGAAGGTTTATTTGAAAAACGGCTTTGCAAAGGTTTTAATCGGCCTCGGAAAAGGGAAAAAGAAATACGACAAGCGGGAAGACCTTAAGAAGAAGGCAGCGAAGCGTGATATCGAACGTGCCTTTAAAGATCATCAGACCGGCCGGTAGTACACGTCTTTTCCAACGGGGGATGGGTTTACCATTTGACTGTCAATCTCTATATGCTATAATTAGAAGTGTCGTCAGGAGAGATGGTGGTTTCTCCGTGAGACGACTTTTGAAAACAGAATAGCATCTATTCATGTTCTCCAGCTTTCCCATTTATCATGGGGACGTTCTGGATTCGACAGGGGTAGGTCGAGCTTAAGTTGCGAGTCGAGCTGAGTGTCCTCGTATAAAACGCTCATCGCCTATAGTTGGCAAAGAAGAAAACAACTTCGCACTAGCAGCGTAACAGTTGCTTTGCGGTTCCTCCCTTCATCGCCCATGTGAAGGACCAGGGACTCACTTATAGTGGGATACGCCTGAAGTCCACCGCCTGAGGATAACAGGAAGAGATCAACCAGGATAGCCACATGGAAGCCTGTCAGCTGGCTGAAGTGATGGCGAAATCCCAATAAACTGACTACACTCGTAGACGCTTAGGTGTCGTTATCTCTGGACGTGGGTTCGATTCCCACCGTCTCCACCATACATATCAGTAAAGCGCATCGGACCGGTGCGCTTTTTTGTGGTTCCAAAACCTCTCTGAAATCAGAAGACGGGATGATTACTTTATTACGATGGATCCTGTTAGTGATGCGATTCTTGCGGAAATCCTCTGAATTCTACCGGAAATGGCATTGATTCTATTGAAAAAGGCGATAATTCTGTTGAAGTCCAAATTATTCCTGTCAAAAAGAGAAAAAGCCCAGGATCAGGACGTAATTCTTTCGAAAATCCTCTGAATTCTGTCGATAATGGCATTTATTCTATCGAAAATGACGATAATTCAGTCAAATATCGTAATTATTCTGTCAAAAAGAAAAAAGCCAACTGCGAAAAGAGGCCGGGACATAAAGAAAGTGTTTAGTTGATAATCCGAACAATGCACGAAAGTAACGAAGTATATTTCAGGAGCGATTTATTTGCACCGCATATTTTTTATGTTCGGGTTCTCGTTGACTAAAACACTTATGTCCCAGCCTCTTTTCGCAGTTCAGCAGTTAAATGGACAATACGCACATTTTCGTTTAGAAGGCAATTCCTTTAGTAAGCAGCAGGTAATCCTCTTAAAGTCAGCGGAACACTCTTCCACAGACCGTCCGTTAAGAAACCGCCTGAAAGGTGAGCGTCTTTTAAAGGGCTGCCACACATCATCTTCAAGAAGCGAATGTAAGTCTTCACGGGCAAGGTCTGTGTCTGTCTGTTCATACACCCAGAGAACGTACCCCCAGATATTTTCCCAAAGGGTAAAAGAAGACACCTTTCCTTTTCTTCTTAAAGACTCAACGACCTCGTGACCGAAAAGCTCCAGTAGGAATGGCAGGTCCTGATCTTCACGCTTGCGCAGGAAACGTTCCTCAATTTGAAAACGGAAGCTACCGTCGTTATGTACTACATAAACGTCATCGAGTGTGCCGTCCCATGTCCTGTTTTGGGCGGCAAGAGACAGGAGTGAAGCAAGAAAGAATCCGTATTTTCTCATATAAATCGATGTGGCTACACTGTGGTCGGCGGCACACGTGTCTTCTGTGACCATATCCATTAACGTCCCGAAATGATCTCCGCAAATATCCCCTAACGTAGCAAATCCACTGGCCTGATCAACAATATCTGTCTGATAGAGCTTAATCTCAGGCACCGTTCATAACCTTCTCTATATTTTGTCCGATACAGCGCCCTTTTCCGTAAGGGATGCAGTGAGGGGTGCCGAATAGGGGATCGGTGGTAACCCGGCAGGCCATATCAAAAACAGTACGGATAAGGTCACAGGAAACAATGTCTTCCGGTTTTCCCTGTTCAAATACCGCTCCGTCTTTTATGGCAATAATGTTATGAGCGTAACGGCAGGCCAGATTAATATCGTGCAGGACCATAACAATTGTCCGGTTATGTTTTTCATTCAGATCATAAAGGAGATCAAGCACATCAATCTGATGCGTCATATCCAGGTATGTGGTCGGTTCGTCCAGAAGGATGATGTTAGTATCCTGCGCCAGGGTCATGGCAATCCAGGCTCTCTGGCGCTGGCCTCCTGATAATTCATCCACAGGCCGGTCACGGAGGTTATCCACACGGGTAGCCTTCATCGCTTCTTCGACCTTAATGGTGTCTTCTTCAGTCCAGCGGGACAGCCACGAATGGTGTGGATAACGTCCCTGTTTAACCAGGTCATGAACCGTCAGTCCTTCAGGTGAAACGGGAGACTGGGGTAAAATACCGAGCTGCGTCGCGAGACTTCTTGAAGACATTTGCTGCAGGTTTTTCCCTTCCAGAAGAACAGAGCCTTCCGAAGGTTTAAGTAAACGGGCAAGGGAACGGAGGAGAGTGGATTTCCCGCAACCATTGCTGCCGACGAAAACAGAGATTTCACCTTTGGGTATGGACAGATTTAAATCTTTAAATAACAGTTTGTTATCATAGCCGATTGATACGTCTCTGGTGCGTAATGAACTGCTCACACAGATCCCTCCAAAATAATGTTGGTTCTATCTTAGCACAAAAGAGAAGTTATGTGAGAATGATTTTCACTATCAAATAGTTCTTTACATTTTTAAAACATCGGAGTAGACTAATGTTGTGCTGAGAATGATTATCATAATCAAATAAATGAGAGATGGAGGATCAACATGAAGAGATTATTTTTACTTATTGCAGGGGCATTAGCACTTACAGCATGCTCCGGTGAGGAAAATACAACAAATACAGGTGGTGAGCAGGAAGGCGAACCCGTTACAATCGAAGGCACAAACGGAGAAGTGACGTTAGACGAGCCGGCTCAAAAAGTAGTCGTGCTGGAATGGACTTATGCTGAAAATCTCCTTGCTCTTGGCATACAGCCGGCAGGAATGGCTGACATTGAGGAATATCATAACTATGTAAATATAGATGCGGAGCTCGATGAAGATGCAGTGACCGATGTTGGCGGACGCCAGGAACCAAACCTTGAAGCGATTGCCGCATTGGAGCCGGATCTGATTATCGGGGTAAGCTTCCGTCATGACGCTATTTTAGATGAGCTTGAATCGATTGCTCCAACCGTTATTTTTAATCCATACCCTGAAGAAGATGAATCCATGGACTTGTATGAAGAAATGGAAATGACGTTTGAAGAAATGGCAAAAGCAGTTGGAAAGGAGAATGAAGCTGAACAGGTACTTACGGATCTGGATGGGAAATATGAAGAAGCGAAATCTAAAATCGACGAGGCTGATCTTGAAACGCGGGATGTCATTTTAACGCTTGCCTATTCCGGAGCCCAAGCACCTGAAATTCGTGTCTTTACTCCTCATTCCATGGCTTCAATTATTCTGGAGCGGATCGGTTTAAACAATGTACATGAGCCGGATCAATTTGAGGAATTTGGTTCGAGCACCTATAACGTTGAAGGACTTGTTCAATATGAAGATGCGAATTACCTGTACACCGTTCCTGATGACGATAACATCTACGAAAATCAGCTGGAAGGAAATGCAGTCTGGGAAAACCTGAATTTCGTAAAGGAAGATCGTCTCTACGACCTGGGTGAAGATACATGGCTTTATGGCGGGCCGTTATCAGCTGAAACGCTGCTTGAACAAGTTACCGATGTCATGGTGAAATAACCGTGGGTTGGATAGCGGCGAAAAAGTCCTTTGTCTCACTGACAGGGGGCTTTTTCCTTCTTCTAATTCTGTCTGTTATCCATCTTACCCAGGGACAGGCTCAGTATACGGTGGCTGAGCTTGTCGAGCAGGTGTGGATTCCAGGGCGTATTCAGGACATCATTTTATCTCTTCGTCTGCCAAGGCTTACGATGGGGGTTATTGCCGGAGGAGCGTTAGCCGTTTCCGGCGCAGCATTGCAGACATTGACGAGAAATCCCCTGGCTTCCGCAGGTACACTGGGGATCAATTCTGGTGCTTTTTTCTTTGTGGTGGCATCAATGATCTTTTTCCCGGGACTGTTAGGCAGCTATCCTTTTGTAACAGCCTTGTGTGGTGCTGTCCTGGCCGCTGTTCTTGTCATCCTTTTATCCGGAAAGCAGATGAATCCTGTCAGAGTAGCCCTTACAGGGATGATTGTTTCTCTGTTTTTTGCTTCTTTAACAGGTGCTTTGCAACTGCTTTTTGAAAATCAGACAAATGGTTTGTTCCTTTGGGGAGCCGGAACCCTTGTCCAGATGAACTGGAACGGGGTTGCATTTTCAGCTCCGGTCATCGGGCTCAGTTTTTTAGCTATTCTCTTATTATCAAAGCCATTGGACACATTCTCACTTGGTGAAGATATAGCTGCTTCTCTCGGGCAACGGGTTTTGACAGTGAAACTCCTTACCTGGATACTTGCCATTGTGATGGCTGCTGCTACGGTCAGCGTGGTCGGGCCGATTGGCTTTGTCGGATTAATGGCCCCTCATATTGTAAAAATGATAGGCGTAAAAGGGCATCTTCAGATCTTCATTCATTCTTTCTTATGGGGCGCTACTCTGCTTGTAGGAGCTGATGTATTGGGACGGCTGATTCAGCCTGCCCAGGAAATCCCTGCAGGTGCCATGACTGCGCTCCTGGGAAGTCCGTGGCTCTTGTACCTGGCCTGGCGTACGGCGAAAGCACTAAAGCAGGGTGACCGTCAGATGGGCGGCACCCGGTCACCTGTCAAAATGAAGATCATTGTTCCGGTCCTCCTGGTAAGCAGTGCCATTGTGATTTTAATTGCGTATTCCTACAATGCGTTGACCGGAGGATTCGACTGGTCCGGTGCTGCTGTGTGGACTTTCAGGGCACCTCGGGTGATTACCGCATTTCTTGTTGGTGTCATGCTTGCCATGGCAGGAGTATTGTTTCAGGGGGTTTTACGAAACCCCTTGGCAGATGCCAGCGTTATCGGGGTAACGTCCATGGGAGGCGCCGGAGCTATGCTTCTGTTAGTTATGTTTCCTGCACTGCCTCCCCAATTACTTCCACTGGGAGCGGTTGTCGGTGCAATGACAGCCCTGGCAATCATCTTATTTACAGCGTGGAAAAATAACTTTCAGCCTATTTTGGTTGCTCTGATCGGGATTGCCATTTCAGCATTCGGTTCGGCTGCCATTCAGGTTTTTGTCGTAAAAGCAGGCCTGAGTGTTTCTTCTGCCCTAGTCTGGTTGTCGGGAAGTACGTATGGTAACAGTTGGGGAAGTGTACAGTTTGCGATTATTCTGCTTGTTGTATTCCTGGTGCCGGCCGTTTACCTGACGAGAAGTCTGGATGGACTCATGTTCGGGGATGATGTTGCCTCCGGTCTCGGGATGAACGTTCGTTCTGTACGGATCGGAGCGTTGTTTACGGGTGTCGCCATAAGTACAGCAGCGGTTTCCATTGTAGGGACGATTGGGTTTATTGGTCTCGTTGCTCCTCATATTGCAAGGCGGCTGACCGGTTATAAACATCTGCCTCTTCTGATTATTTCAGGTTTATTGGGAGGGCTTTTATTAGTGACCGCAGACTTCATCGGAAGAGTCGTTATTGCACCAAAAGATATTCCGAGCGGTCTGGTGGTAGCGTTAATCGGTACACCTTACCTGCTTTATCTGCTGAGAAGGATGAAAGGGTAATAATTATGAACGTTTTTTTCTAAGGGTGGTTGTTTTTGAAACGCTACCCAGAAAAAGAATTCAAACTCAGCTTCATTGAACCGAATACGCTCCCTTTCCGCGGACTCGCGCTGAACCACTTCGGGGAGACCCCATGCCTATTTTCATGCGCTATGGGGCGATTAAATTAGCATGAGTATCTGTTTTCGTATACAATGTTGCTATTCGTCTTTAGATTACAGAAAATGAAGATGAAGCATGCGGGCCCTTCGCTTTCAGTGACGGGGCACTACTCATGAGGAGAATCACCTGGGCGACCGGGGAAAAAGGAAGGGATTGGATTTCTCCATCATTAACGTAAACCTGCAGCAAATTTATAGAAAAAAAAGGAAAGAGGGCTCGATCAGCCGCTCTTTCCTTTTTAGTATTGTAAAGATTACTTAAGATCTTCAATCGAGTCGATGTCCATGTATTCAGGGACAACAAGACCGGTACGTGCACCTTCAAGGTTAACACCAAGGTCAACCATATCATCTTCGTAATCATCAAGAAGGTGAGCATGTGTTAATGGCAGCCATGCAGCGACCATTGCGTCAGCTTCTCCTGTAGCAACAGCCTGGAACATGTATGGTGCTTCTGTCGGAGTCATTGTTACATCATATCCGATATCTTCAAGGACTTTACCGATCATGTTAGTAGAAGCGATCTCTGAATCCCAGGCCACAAAAATCAGCTCGATTTCTTCATCTTCGACAGAGCTTACACCCTCTGTCCACTCTGATACTTTATCCTGGTTATTTTCAACCCACTCAGCAGCAGCTTCGGCTTCGTTCTGCCCTTCATTAATGGCCATCATGATTTCACCCATGTCTTCTTCAGTCCAGTGGAAGTTTTCAAGGACTGTGTAAGCTTCAGGCTTCTCTTCTTCCAAGCCTTCACGTGCGAATGTGTGGATATCTTCCGCTTCACCGAAAATACCTTCCGGGTCTTCGAGATATTTCAAGTCATAGGCAGCGAACTTCCAGTGAGGAGTCCAGCCTGTAACGATTACAGGTTCTTCATTTTCGTAAGCTGTTCCCAGCGCCTGTGTCATAGCGGCACTTGAACTTGCAGAAATATCCCAGTCTTCAAGTTCATAGGCTTCAACAGCTTCCTCAGCTGCAGACATGATACCGGCTCCAGGCTCAATACCTGTAATGGTGTAGTCTAATTCTTCACCATAGTTCGTGCTCTCTTCTGAGCTCTCTTCATCTGCACCGGTTTCTGTACCTGTGTCTTCTTCATCTGTGCCGCATCCTGCCGCAACAAGTGCAAGTGACATACCTGCAACGATTCCGTATTTTTTAAGTTTCATAATTGACCTCTCCTTTTTCTATCTATTTATTTACCCTTTTATTAAAAAAGGGAGAAAAACATAATTATGATGCTTTTTTGTTCAGGGTTTGTGTCAGGCGGTCAAGGATAATCGCCAGGATAACGAGACAGATCCCCGCTTCAAAGCCCATGGCGATATCGTTTCTGCCGACAGCATAATACACTTGTCTTCCAATGCCGTCAGTACCGATCATCGCAGCGATAACAACCATGGATAAAGCGAGCATAATCGTCTGGTTTACCCCGGCCATCATCGTTGTTTTTGCCATTGGAAGCTGTACTTTGAACAGCTTTTGATTCGGTGTAGAACCAAAGGAATCGGAAGCCTCGATCATTTCAACTGGTACCTGACGGATACCCAGGTTGGTTAACCTGACCGTTGGCGGCATGGCGAAAATAACTGAGGCCACAACACCTGGAACGATACCGATGCCGAAAAAGGCAACTGCCGGAATTAAATAAACAAAAGCCGGCATTGTCTGCATGAAATCAAGTAATGGGGTGAAGATTCTTTGAACCATATTACTTTTCGCCATCCAGACTCCAAGCGGTACGCCAATGACGACTGAAATTAAGGTTGCCGTCATGACAAGGGAAAGGGTAATTAATAAATCATCCCAATACTCCAGGTTCTCGATAAAGAGTAATCCAAAGAGAACAAGCAGAGGTAAGCCGTAGTTCTTCTCTTTGCGTACGAGAAATGCTGCCACTCCCGTTAAAATAACGATAAACAGAAGGGGAGGGATGACGTCAAATGCAGCCAGAAAAATGTCTGTGGCGATAAAATTGATTACACTGCGAAGTGACCCGAGGATAAACTCCGCATTCCTTAACCACTCCACAAATGCTTCAATCCATTCGCCTACCGGAATTCTAGGAATCAGATTCATTTGTCGTCACCTCATTTCCAGACAGGGCAGCCAATACTTTACTTCTGATAATAATGCCTTTCAGTTTACGCTCTTCATCTACGACTGCAATTGGCACCCGGGAAGTCGACGAGAGGTCAAACAAGTCATGCAAAGGTGTATCAGGTGTTACTGTCGGAACGTCTTTATGTATGTATGGCGTTAAATCAGTATGTTTGTTTTTAACAGCCTGGGATACTTCATCAACATGAACAATCCCGCTCAGCTGTTTGTTCCTTTTCGTAACATAAATACTTGAGATATTCGTATCTCTCATGCGCTGCAGAGCGACGCGGGGGCCATCCTTCTCAACATTAACCGTTTCCGGTCTGACCATAATGTTTTCGGCTGTGAATACCTTGGAACGGTCTACATCTTCTACAAATCGTTTAACGTAGTCATCTGCCGGGTTTGTGAGAATGTCTTCAGGTGTTCCGACTTGAACAATGGAGCCATCCTTCATAATCGTTATCCGGTCACCGATCCGCAGCGCTTCATCTAAATCATGTGTAATAAACACAATGGTCTTTTCCATCTTTTCCTGCAGTTCAAGCAGTTCATCCTGCATGTCTTTTCGGATGAGAGGATCGAGAGCCGAGAAAGCTTCATCTATAAGGAGGATGTCAGGGTCATTTGCAAGTGCACGGGCAAGACCGACACGCTGCTGCATCCCGCCGGAGAGTTCATCCGGGTATTTGTCTTCATATCCTTTTAAACCGACCAGTTCGAGAGAAGAGATGGCTTTAGCGGAACGCTTGCTTTTCTCTACTCCTTGAACCTCAAGACCGTATTCAACGTTTTCCTGGATCGAGCGAAATGGGAAAAGTCCGAACTTTTGAAAGACCATGCTCATTTTCTTTCGCCGTACTTCCCGTAGTTCTTTGTCACTGATTTTGGCAAGGTCTTCCCCGTCAACCCAGACATTTCCGTCAGTAGGATCAATTAAACGGTTCAGTAACCGGACCAGTGTGGATTTTCCACTTCCGGAGAGTCCCATAATGACGAATATTTCTCCCTCTTCCACTTCAAAAGAGGCTTGATTGACACCTACAGTCATTCCTGTTTCTTTTAGGATGTCGTCTTTTGACTTTTCCTTGTTTAAAAGTTTTACAGCCTGTTTTGGACGTTTACCAAAAACTTTTGTTAATGATTGAACTTTTATTTTTGCCATTTTTCCACCTCTTTTTATAAAAACGAATAGATCATTTGTCAGGATTAGTAAGATAGTCTTGTGTACTTTGGTCCAATCACACTTGTATTACTATACGTGTTTACCAGGCGATGTACAAACGTTATTTAAGGTTTGTTTTGTATAAACAGTTCGTTCAGAAAAAACTGTACGAAGTGACCGGATGAATTTCTTTAAATTACTTCTGAATCCTCTTCTTTCCTTTTCATTTGAGTGTTTTGACAATTTCGTTCAGTCTGATACTATTTTGTATAGCTATTACAGTGGCATTTAAAAGGAGGCAGGACGATGGTCAGCCAGAACAGCTACGAGAAGGACACAAAAAAATTAGAAACGGCTCGAAATCGTTTTATCAGTGAAGTGGCTAAGAATATTCCCTTGTACAATATAACGCCTTCAGCTGGAAGACTCTATGGAACGATATTCTTTTCAGAACGTCCTATGACGCTTGATGAGATGAGTAAGGAAATGGAGATGAGCAAGACGAGCATGTCCATGAACATCCGTGCCCTTCTCCAGGCAGACATGGTGGAGCAAGTGTGGGAAAAAGGGGTAAGGAAAGATCTTTATAAAACCGAAGATGACTGGTATAAATCCTTTTCCAATGTTTTTGTCACGCGCTGGAGTGACGCTACTGAAAAAAACAAGCTCGCCATTTCCGATACAAAAAAATTGCTGAAAGACCTTGCAGAAGAATCCGGACATGATGAAATAAAAGAACGGATCTGCTGGGACCTTCAGAAGTTGGAAAGTGCGGAAAAGTACTATGAGTGGCTTTCAGAAGTCGTGGATTTATTTGAAACAGGTGAGATTTTTTCAATCGTTCCAAAAAAATAATGAATCATTCAGACGGGAGGACATGGTCCTTCCGTTTTTAGTATGGATTCTATATACTAGTAGATTTTAAAGATTCGGGAAGCTTCAGGGTGCCTGAGCCATTATAAAAGAGTGAAGGGAGTTTGAAGTGAAAGCAGGGTATATGTAAGGAAGGAAGAAAGAAAAATGTAATTAACTGGAGGTATAGTGGAAATGAGGTTTCGGGATATGACTGTCGTTGTGACAGGTGCAGGAAACGGCATTGGCCGCGCGGTTGCAATTGGCTTTGGAAAAGAAGGAGCGAATGTTGTTTTGGCAGATTTGGATGAGACCGGCGGCGACGAGACGGTCAGGGTCATTCGTGAAACAGGAGGAGAGGGAAGTTTTGTAAAAACAGATGTTCGTCTTGAAGAAGATGTCGTATCTTTAATGAAACAGGCTGTGGATAAGTACGGAAGCATTGATGTATTGATAAACAATGCCGGAAAGTCCGTATTCCGTTCCCCTCTTGATCTTGCTGTGGATGAGTGGGATGATGTGATTAATACAAATTTGCGCAGTGTTTTTCTTTGTACGCGTGAAGCTGCAAAGGTGATGCAGGAAAACGGGCAGGGGGGCAGTGTGGTTAATATTGCCTCAACCCGTGCTGCAATGAGTGAGCCCGGCTCTGAAGCATATGCTGCTTCCAAAGGTGGGATTGTATCCTTAACTCATGCTTTTGCAGCTTCGTTATCGGAAAGCTTCATTAAGGTCAATGCGATATCCCCGGGATGGATCCATACAGGTGACTGTGAAGAGTTACGTGATATTGATCACAATCAGCATCTTTCGAAGAGAGTAGGAAGACCTGAAGACATCGTTCGTGCCTGTATTTATTTAACAGATCCTGAAAATGGATTTATTAATGGGGAAAACCTGACTGTAGATGGAGGAATGACAAGAAAAATGTTGTACGAGCATTAATAATGTTTCGGGAAACTAATATTTTTAGCAGGGTTTTCCGTTTTTTGTTGCGAATGTGTTTGTAATAAAAGCATTGCCGTCTGTTTTTTACCGATGGGCTGTGTTAAGGTGCATTGGTGATTTATGAAGAAAGTTGATTGCAGCGAATGAGCGACACTCCGGTGGGCGCACTGAGCTTTTATATCACGAATGAGCTTCGACGCGGAAAGCTGCGAAGCATAACTGCCAGAGGAAGAAGCAGGGGTACTTCATATGCAAGGGAGCGAGAGGGAGTGCGGAAATCAACACCTGAGTTTAATAGCTCCTTACTGATAAGAGCGCTCAGAGATACTGGCCTATAATGGGAAGGGGTTTCGAACTTGATGACAAATCAAACAAAAGCAGTAGAGGTTGTTGGTTCACCATTCAACTGGGATCATGGAAAAGGAACTTTTACGTTCGAAGGGGATCAGGCCGTTTTATTCTGGCTTAACTCGGCTTTTAAAACCTTTTTGGATACGATGGAGGAAGTGTCCGGTGAGGATGCGGCAAATGTGGTTTTGGAAACGACAGGTTACCGGATGGGGATTATTGTGGGAGAATACTTCTTTAAGACGAGCGATCGGCCGGCAGAAGCATTGAATGCTCTTCCTGATATTTATGCTGCAGCAGGCTGGGGGCGCTTTGAAGTTACACATTTGAACGAGGAAGCACATACCGCTGTTATTCGTATTACCGACAGCTGGGAATACAGGATCAATAAAATTCAGGGTAAAAAACAGTGCGGTCGATTTTTCCCTGGTCACTTTGCTGGGCTTTTTACAGGAATATTTGATACAAACGTCTGGTACGAGGTCAAAAGCAGCCAGATAGAGGGAGATAACTACTGTGAATTTTCGTTTTTTCCTTCTGACATTACAGTAAAAGAGAATATTCACGAGCTTTCCCGCAGAAATGAACAAAATGAAATAGATAAATTGGAGAACCTTGTTAAGGTCAGAACCGAAGAGCTTTCTCAGACGATCAAAGACATTTCTTCACCAATTATCCCTGTGCTTGACCAGGTGGTCGTGATTCCGCTGCTTGGAAAGTATGATAAGTTCCGCTCAAAAGAACTTCTTGAAAAAACAACGGAGGAAATTTCCCGTTATTCTGTCAGCTACCTGCTCCTTGATTTAACGGGACTGCATGAAGATATTGATGAGTACGGGGTTTCCATGATCCAGCAGCTTGTTTCGGCTACGTACCTGCTGGGTATTGAGACGGTGCTTGTAGGGATTTCCCCATTACTGAGTATGAAAATGAGTAACCTCAATTATGAGTTTACAGGGGTGAAGTGTTTTAGCAACCTTCAGCATGGCATAACCTATGCTCTGCGCTGTGAAGGACTAAGTATTTGCTGATTCGACATTAGTCAAAATTTTTGACACATGAAATGGGTTTTACTTCCCTGCGGGGTGGGAATAAGTACCGTGGAGCAACATACGATTCATACAAGGAGGAGTAACATTGGCAAGCGTAGAGAAAGACCATATCATCAGTGAGTGCCTTGCCCTTGGGATCTATAAGTTTACGGATGGACGTCAGCTTTACGAGGTCGCTGTAGATGAACTAATTGACTTACTAAGCGAATACGGAATCACAAAATTCCATTCACCCCGTGCTACATAAAGGAACCAGGCAATAGATATGGGAATATAAAAAGACATCGCTCTCCTTGGAGAACGGTGTCTTTTCTTTTGTTTAGATAGATATGCAACACGTTAAATGTCCGAGCAGAAAAAAAGCTGTTCTAAATAAAAGTAATATTGTAAAAATCTCACCTTTTTTGTCGAATATAGAAAATTCTCAAAATTTTTAAAGGAATTTGTGCTAAAATGAGAGAACAGTAGTTTATAGTTTAAGTGGATTGGGTAAGGGGTCGCCTTTTGTGCGGCTGTATCAGAAGATTGCGCGAGGGGGCGCAAGTTTTTGAAGCCGGTCACATGAGCAAATGGACAAGCCCATTTCTCAAGAATTTTGCTTCTTTATGGGAGAGGACATCAGAAGGGATTGAGGTGCACGTATGTTTGATTCGTTTCGTAACATTTTTCGTGTAGGGGATTTGCGTAACAAGATTATATTCACATTGTTGATGTTAATCGTGTTCCGTATAGGTGCTCATATTCCAGCACCTGGAGTGAATGCAAGTGTTATTGACTTTGAGGGAATGGCTGCCTTTGGTTTTCTGAATACGTTCGGGGGCGGCGCACTGGAGAATTTCTCCATTTTTGCAACAGGTATTATGCCATACATTACTGCATCCATTATCGTACAATTACTCCGTATGGACGTTGTTCCGAAGTTTGCTGAATGGTCAAAAGAAGGGGAGTCCGGACGTAAAAAGCTGGCGCAGGTGACGCGCTACGGAACGGTCGGAATTGCCTTTTTACAGGCACTCGGAATGTCGATCGGTTTTAATAACCTAATGCCGGGCCTTGTGCCGAATCCATCGGTTGTTACATATCTTCTGATTGCAACGGTGCTGACTGCCGGTACAGCTTTCTTAATGTGGCTCGGAGAGCAGATCACATTAAAAGGCGTCGGAAATGGAATTTCACTTTTAATCTTTGCAGGTATCGCAGCTGCGATTCCGGGCGGGGTTAACCAGTTGTATGCCACTTATATTCAGGGAGCCGGTGAACAGCTTTTCTTAAATCTTGTTATTATCGGTTTGCTTGCTTTGGCAGTGCTGGCAATTGTAGTAGGAGTGATTTTCGTTCAGCAGGCGCTGCGTAAAATTCCGGTTCAATATGCGAAAAAGATGGCGGCTGGCGGCCGTCCGACTGGCGGTCAGTCAACGCACCTGCCGTTGAAAGTTAATGGTGCAGGGGTTATTCCGGTTATTTTTGCCATGTCCCTGTTCATCTTCCCGCCAACGATTGCAAACTTTTTTGATCAGTCCAATCCGGTGGCAAACTGGGTTGTCCAGAACTTTGATCAGACGAAGCCCGTTGGCCTGATCGTATTTGCTTCATTAATTATTGCCTTTACGTACTTCTACACGTTCGTTCAGGTTAACCCTGAACAGATGGCAGACAACCTGCGCCGTCAGAGTGGTTACATCCCTGGGATCAGACCGGGGAAAGCAACACAGACGCACATTACGAAAGTGCTCTACCGTCTCACGTTTGTGGGAGCGCTGTTCCTTGCGACAGTCTCTGTTATTCCGGTCTTCTTTACGATCGGTATGGGACTTCCTGCTACCGTACAAATCGGCGGTACCGGTCTTCTCATCGTAGTAGGTGTTGCCCTTGATACAATGAAGCGGATCGAGAGTCAGCTTATTGACCGCAAATACACAGGTTTCTTAAAGAAAACATCGTAATATCTTAAGAAGCACCGGCCGCCGCGCCGGTGCTTCTTTTTTTCATCCGCAAAATTGTGCGGGGACAGACCCCGCACAATTCGCACAATTTGAATCCTGTATCAGGCTCCAATTTTGTTTTTCATCTTTGTTTCGTCCACAGGTACGTTGAGCTGATGGTAGATTCTCGAGAACCAGGCGACTGTTGTTGCGGTCAGGATAATGCTGCCTAAAGTGATAAACAGGATTGTAAAACCATATCCTTCTGCAATAAACCCGCCGAATACAGCTCCAAGGGGAATCCCTGTCTGGGCAAGAAGTGTCCGCACGGCGAACACTCGTCCCCTGATAGCAGCCGGGACTCTCTGCTGGTAAAACGTCGTATTATTTATTGTGAAGATCATCGCAAATATCCCTTGAAATAAAGCGACACACAAAGCTGTCCAGATATTTGTGATCAGAGCGAGTGATACCATTAACAAACCATTAGCTGTAAGACTCCCAAGCATCACAACGCGAAGGTTCTTTGGCTGCTTGAACATCCCGGTAATAAGAGACCCGGCCATCATACCGAAAGAAAAAAGCGAAGTGAAAAGACCATACATAAACTCTGTACTGCCAATATGCTCAATAATGTAAGGCAAAAATAAAGGTACAGCCGCGCCGGTACTGAAATTAATGACCATCATGAGCAGGCCGATCCATAATAACACAGGATAAAGGTGATAAAAGGACAACCCCTCCTTAAACATTTTTAACCAAGTCGGTTTTTCATCTGTCTTCTCCCGCTCCACCCTCGGAACCAAAAACAGCAGCAATCCACATACGATCAGGACAAAAACAAGGATGCCAATTAGTAATCCCGGACCTGAAACTGTCAGGAATATTCCTGCAAGGGCTGGTCCGGCCAGCATCATGAGCTGCATTGTGCCCTCAAGAAGGGAATTTCCTCTCTGAAGCGACTCTTTCGGTAGGATGTGTGCTGTATAAGCCATGCTTGCAGGACGGAATAATGGTTCTGCAATGCCTGTCATGATGGCTGTGGCCATAATAACCGGAAGGGTAAGCTGATCGGTGAACACACAAAACCCCAGCATAATAAACCCTGCAGCACGAAGCCACTCTGAAAATATCATCACGGTTTTATATTGCAGTCTGTCTATGTACGGGCCTGAAATTAAATGGGTGAGGATGCTTGGAACCATGAATGCAACCCACACACTGCTCATGAGAACCATGGATCCTGTGAGATCAAACACGAGCCATGACATCAAAAAGGCTGCAAACGTTCCTCCCAATCCTGAACCAGCCTGAGCCAACCAGAGCACTACAAATGATCGCTTCAAAAAAGGGGTGTCATTCATGAAGCTCTCCCCCCTTGATAAAAGAGGTGAGCTTTTTTTCAAGATTCCTTATTCCATGAGGTCTGTAGCTGTACCAGACATGTTTACCAAGCGGCTGATGGACATTGATTAACCCGGATGAGCGAAGTGCCAGAAGGTGATGATGTACGGTACTTTTAGCAAGGTTGATATGAGTGTGTATGTCTTTAAACGTACACGGTTTTTTTTCGATAAATTGAAGCATCTTCAGTCTGTTTTCATCACCAAGAGCCTGCTGGGTTCTGATAAGGACCGGTGCAACTTCATCGCTGGTCAGGGTTACTGAATCCGCTGCGTACCCATAGATATGTACTTTGTTTGTATGTTTGTAAAACAGAACAGGTCTGCCGTGATACTGAGGTAACAGGTAGACGGTAAGGTTCTTTAAGTCACCTTCCAGGACAAGTCCGTTCGTAATGAGGTTAATTGCTTGTACAGGAGTATGGGAGCTGATGATGGCATTTGCTTTACGTTCTACTTCAATAAGCTTAGGGGACAAAATGGGTTCCAAGTCATTGTAGTAGCGGTTGTTCCACAGTGAAAGGAGTTCATATTCCTTTTCCAGAAGCACAGGTGCCTTTAAATCATGTTGCTGAAGAAAAGAGTCCCCGATCTGGGAAGGCTCGTAGGTTTTGAGCCAGGAGAACAGGTCTTCAGGTGTTTGTCCGGTGTGGACCTCTTTACTTATCATAGCCATGTGGATAAAGTGCAGGTGAGTATGAAGATCGCTGTTGTTATCCACAAGTTCAAGGAATGACTCTCCCACTTTGTTTTGTACCTCGCCTGCCCACTTCTTTCCTAAATCAATTCGTTTATAATTCGTTGTGTTTAAATAATCGAGCAGGCTGTTGAAAAATTCAAATTGAGGATGGAAAACGGAAATAACATTCATTTGTTCGACCTCCATCGAAATTATTTAGTTCGATTATAAGCGAACTAAATAACCAATTCAACTTAACTTTTTCGACAATTTAATCAATTCTCACTACTTATGGCATGGTTCTAATGATTTAGTATTCAAAGTTTATGAATATAATGTTCTATTTATTTATGAATATGTAACCATTTATTTAAAAAACAGTAAAACCTATTTAGTTATTATTCTATACTATTTAATTGTAAGATAATTTTAGGAGGGAAATGATGAACTTACAACGTGGTTACAAGCAGGTGTTGGCAGTAGCGATCGCTTTTATTCTGGTTTTTCAGACAATAACCGGGGCGATGGGGATTGGGTTATCCTCAGTTGAAGCGGCAGACAGTGAGGGGTTGGAGCTGAAGATTCTACATACAAATGATATTCACTCCGGAATTGATCCGCTTGGAAAAGCATCAGCTTATATCAATGCAGAACGTGAAGCAGCGGAATACAGTCTGTATTTGGATGCAGGTGATATTTTCAGTGGTAATCCGGTAGTAGATTTGGAATACGGTAAGCCGATTGTTGAAGTGTTGAACGCCATGGAGCTTGACGCCATGGTAATTGGAAATCATGAGTTTGATTATGGTCAGGAAGAGTTCATGAACCGTGTTGAAGAGTCTGATTTTCCTTGGATCAGTGCAAATATGGAAGTGGTTGACGAATCCATTTTGATCGAACAGCCGGATCCGTACGTTGAATTCGATTTGGAAGGGTTGACTGTAGGTGTTCTTGGACTTACAGAAACACCACCATCAACAGCTCCGGCGGGAATTGTTGGACTGGAATTTCACGATCCTTTTGAAACAGCTTTAGAATATGCGCACAAAGCAGATGAAGTAGATGTTTTTGTTGGTCTGACTCACCATGGATATACTGAGGACCGCAAACTTGCTGAAGCTGTGGATTTCTTTGATGTGATCATCGGTGGTCACTCACACACTCGTTTAACTGCTCCACAGGTGGTTAATGGGACGCCGATCGTGCAGGCAGGATCAAATGGATTAGATGTTGGTAACCTGACACTTACAATTGATGAAAATACACGAGAAGTGACAAGTGTAGAAGGTTTCCTGCAGTCTACAAGTGCATTGACTGAAAGAAACGAAGAAGTTCAGGACATTATTGATTATTGGAACGATAAAATGGGTGAGATGCTTGATGTGGTCATCGGGTATTCAAACACAGGCCTTTCCCGTGCCGGGCGTACGGTACGCGACGCACCTCTTGGAAACTTCTGGACAGACGCCATGAGACATGCAGGAGATGCTGATATTGCCCTCACAAATAACGGGGGAATCCGAGCTGATATTGCAGCTGGAGATTTGACTAAACGGGACATTTATACAGTAGAACCATTTGCCAATGAAATCATGTTGATTGAAATGACTGGAGCGGCAATTCAGGATGTTATTGAATTTTCTTACAGCCGTCGTAATTCAGTAGATTTGCAGACTTCTGGTTTGCACTATGAAATTTTAACGTATGATTCCGGTAACTATTACGACTCCCTTTTGACGGTGGATGGTGAGCCGATTGATTTAGAAGCAACATATCTTGTATCGGTTGCCGATTATATCGGAACCGGCGGCGGCGGGTACGACTTTGACGGAGAAATTCTTGACGAAGTCGGATTCATGACCGATGCAATGATTGATTTTTCAAAGGAATTGACTGAACAAGGCCAGGATATTGATTATCCAGCCAATGAAGGTCGTATCAGTGTAAGTCTTGCACCTGACGCTCCTATTGAAGGCGACATTATCGGGGAAACTCAAAATGGTCTAAGCTCTGATAATAATGCTTTAGGTGACAGCGGTCTTGGAAATCTTTACACCGATTCGGTCCGTGCGAAAACGGAAACAGATGTAGCCATTCTAAACGAATCTTCAATCTCAGGAACCATTGCTCCTGGCGTGATCACCGACAAAATGATTGAAGGTCTTGACGGATTCGGAAATGAGATTGTAAGCGTGGATACAACCGGTGAGCGATTGAAGGAAGTTCTTTTAACTCAAGCAAACTATCATAGAGGGGTAGACCTTCAAATTTCCGGGTTGAAATATGAGCTTGTAGAAGGAAACGAAACGTCTGACCGTTTTGATTCTATTAACCTCTTTTTTGAAGATGGAACGGAAGTAGCGGATGATGATACGTTTTCTGCTGCATATAATGACTTCATGCACGGTCGAGCGTTCTATACATTAGGGAACACCAACGTAAACGATAACTACGGTAGAGTTTGGGAGTCTATTGTTGAATACGTTGAAAACCACGACGGCCCGATCGACTACGTGGAAGGGGAACGTATTACGATTGATTATGCTGAAGGTAACGAGCCGGGGCCTGGACCGGCACCTGGTGATGCGTTAACTGTTGCAGAAGCAAGAGAGAACCAGGGTGAAGATGCAAAGGTGGCCGGTTATATTGTCGGACACATTGTATCCGGAACGAATGTTAGTTCTGAAGCGCCATTTAATAACGACTTTAACTTTGCAATTGCAGATACACCAGGTGAAACCGATATTGACAAAATGCTTTATGTTCAAATTCCTGCCGGGTTCCGCAGTGACTTCGGTCTCCAAACGAACCCTGAGCACATCGGCGAACGTGTACTCGTAGATGGAAGCCTGCAAGCGTACTTCCAGCGTCCGGGTTTACAAAGTGCGAAGTCGTTTGAATTTATCGCAGAAGAACCAGGACCAGTGGAACCTGTATCCATCTCAGAAGCCCGTGAAGCAAGTAACGGGGACACGGTGTATGTAGAGGGAGTTGTAACATCCCAGCCGGGAGCTTGGGGAGCACAGGGCTTTTACATTCAAGACGATACAGCAGGTATTTATGTTTACCAGTTTGACGAAGGTGCAGTAAGCAAAGGTGATACGGTTAAAGTAACTGGAGCACGCGGTGACTTTAACGGAGAGCTTCAAATTGCGGATCTTGAAACTCTTGAAGTGACTGGATCTGCAGATGTACCAGCACCACTTGAGCTAACTCCGGCAGAGGTGGGTGTTGAGAATGAAGCGGAGCTTGTAAAGCTTTCAGAAGCAACAATTACAGACCTGACTCCACAAGGAAACTTTGGTACGTTTGAATTTACCGCTGTATCAGGTGATGAGTCCGTTCTTATCCGTGTGGATAACAGAACAGGTCTTGCTTTTGATGACTTTGCTTTTGCAGATGGGGATGTTGTAGACATTACAGGTGTTTCCAGCCAGTTCCAGGGAACGCCCCAAGTGAAGCCGCGCGGAGCAGATGACATCGTTCTTTCTGACGTTAAAGAGGAAGAAGGTTCTGATGAAGAAGAGGAAGAGAACACACGCCCGGGTAACGGTAAAGGTAAAGGAAAAGGGCATGACAAAGATAACGGAAACGAGAACAAAGGACCGGGCAACAACAATGGAAACGGGAATGGCCAAGGACCTGGTAACAATAACGGAAAAGGCAATAACTAATTCGTTATGTTAACGACGATGTAAAACAAGAATAAAAGAATACCCCAAAAACCCTCAGTCCGAAACCGGACTGAGGGTTTTTACATAATTGTTCGGGGGACAGACCCCGTTCAGTACAAATAAGGAAAGATCCGAAAACGATGCCGGCACCAGTATCCGTAAATCTCCCCGTAAACCCTCTTTAATACCTCTTCTTCAAGGCTCATCCTGTAATGCAGGGCACTCCCGAGAACAGTAAATGTAGTGAGGAGAACAAACCAATGTCCGCTTATGTATAAGCAGACCCCGAGTGTCATGAAAAAGAACCCTGTCTGATAAGGGTGTCGGTGAAGACGGAACGGCCCGTGGCTGAACAGAGGACGGTTCTCATCGTACGATAATCCCCTTGAGAAATATGTTCTTGTAACTGCATACGTCCAGTACCTGAGTGCAATTCCTAGTATTAAAAAGAACAGACCACACGACTTTGCCATCCACATCGGTTCTATATTAAGCTGACCAAGGTGGAAGGCCATGGCGAGAGAGAGGACGAAGGTAAAAGCAACCAGTCCTTTAACCCTTATGCTCCCGCGAAGAACCTCCTTTCGTAACCGTGGGCTTTCTTTAAAAATAAACCACTCAGCAACCCATAACGTCAGTAAAGCAATAAAGATCATTGTTGAAATTGTCATAGTCTTACTGTTTCCATTTTTACCGGATTTACTCAAGGTTGAAAAACACGATTTTCCACGAACTGTTATATAGTAGGTGAAATGACAGGGTCAAAAATAGGTAAATCTTAACGGCCAGATCGGTTGACGTACCAATACTCATCCATCATACTAGTAAAATAACAAAATATTTAAAAAATTCTGTAGTATAACACGACATATAATATCGGGAAGGGGGAACCGTTCTCTTATTTTCATAAACTAAAGCGCTTACAAAAAAGAGGGAGGGGTCATTCTGTTTACCGTTATTCTTTTTTTCCTCATCATTGTGGTTAGTATTTACCTGACCGTTAAGAAACAGAGACCATTATTTTTAGCATTGCCGGTTGTTGTGATCATTGGCTTTATGGTCATTCAGGTTGCCATGGTACCGGCACCGTTTTTTGAAACAGTCAGGTTTATATTCAGCCTGCAGTAGACCATAAGCAGTCACTCAGCCACAGTAGATGACAAGCCGAAACCAAAGGAGTTTTCCTGAATGAAAAAAATCGATAAGTCTGTTGCGGATGCGTATTACCGTGAGAAAAACAAGTATATTTTACTTTTCCTGTCGATCTGGTTTGTTGTGTCGTTTGGCGTTGTATTGTTCGCAGATTCATTACAGTTTGAAGTGCCGATTCTCGGTTTCCCGTTCCACTATTTTATGGGAGCGCAAGGCTCAATTTTAACCTTTATTATCCTCTTGTTTATTAATGCAAAAGTCAGTGACCGGATTGATCAGAAATACGGTATTGATGAAAGTGCAAATGAACAGATCAGCTACGGAAAGACCGTTGACCATTAACCCACAATGCATTTAATCCCACCACGAGATAGCCCTGCACAATCTTCAATGAAAGAGTTACAGAGACAACAGAAGCTTAAGGGAGGACGTCCGGTTGGAGAACTCACAGTTTTTTGTTTCGTTGACATTGATACTCATTACATTTGGGATTTATATAGGGATTGCGATTTATAATAAGGCACGGCAAACGTCGGATTTTTATGTAGCCAGCAGAGGAGTGCCGCCGGTTTTTAATGGTATGGCGATTGGTGCTGACTGGATGAGTGCAGCATCGTTTATCGGTATGGCAGGAACGGTCATGCTGCTCGGTTACGACGGTCTTGCCTACATCATGGGCTGGACAGGCGGCTATCTGCTGCTTACCTTTCTACTGGCTCCTCAGCTGAGAAAGTACGGAAGATATACCGTTCCTGAATTTATCGGGGATCGCTATAACAGCCATACTGCACGAGTGATTGCAGCCATATGTACAATCATTATCAGTTTTACATATTCGGTAGGGCAGTTGTCCGGATCCGGTGTTGTAATCGGCCGGCTCCTTGAAGTGGATGCTCGTATCGGAACACTGATCGGGGTTGTCCTCATTGCCTTTTATGCTGCTTTTGGCGGGATGAAAGGAATCACGTGGACCCAGGTAGCCCAGTACATCATATTGATTACTGCCTACCTCATTCCGGTTATCTTTATGAGTCTTCAGATCACAAATAACCCGTTGCCCTGGTTGTCCTATGGACAGGTGGTATCGGAGCTTGGTGAAATAGACAGACAACTGGGGCTGTCGGAGTACTTTGCGCCATTTGAGAACGGGTCAAGGTGGCAGTTCATGGCCTTAATGTTTACTCTTATGGCCGGTACGGCAGGCCTTCCCCACGTAATCGTCCGTTTCTATACGGTTTCAACAATGAAAGCAGCACGCTGGTCAGGTGCTTGGGCGCTGTTGTTCATCGGGCTTTTGTATCTGTCTGCACCGGCGTACGCAGCATTTTCCCGCTTCATCTTGATGACCAATGTAGTAGGTCAGCCGATCGATGATTTGCCGGCCTGGACAGAGACGTGGCTGAATACGAATCTTCTGCAAATTGCAGATACCAACAATGATGGCATTCTTCAGTGGAATGAAATCATGATTTCAAATGACATTGTTGTAATGGCCACCCCTGAAATCGCGAATCTCGGCGTGTTTGTTATTGGACTGATGGCCGCAGGAGCCATGGCCGCAGCCCTTTCAACAGCAGGCGGATTAATGATTGCGATTTCTTCTTCCTTCGCTCACGATATTTACTACCGTGTTCTTCGTCCGAATGCGACTGACACGAACCGCCTGGCAGTTGGGCGTATCACAATTGTAGCAGCAACGGTACTCGCAGGAATTATCGCACTCGACCCTCCTGGAGCGATTACTCAAATCGTTGCATGGGCCTTTGCTCTGGCATCCGGCACATTCTTCCCGGCTTTGCTGCTTGGAGTCTGGTGGCGAAGGGCAAACGGGCCTGGGGTAATTGCAGGAATGCTGGTTGGTCTTACTGTGACTCTTGCTTATATTTTCGCTGTTCGCTTTGGCGGCTTTTCCATTGCGGGCATTATCGATACCGGGGCAGGAATTTTCGGGGCAGCATCAGCAATCATTACGATTGTCGTTGTATCCCTCATGACAAAAACGCCGTCCCAGGAAGTACAGGATGAAGTAAAAGATCTACGCTACCCTGAGCAGATGACATATAAGAATGGCGATGTCTGGATGAAATAATAAGCCCGGGTATAGCAATGTACCTGCCCTCTGCTTTTTAAAAACCCCGGCACAACGTCGTGCCGGGGGACTATTTTAACACAAACCAATACTGTTGCCATTTATAACTAAGTCTTTGTACCAGTTTATTATTTTTTTTAAAAATCCTGTTGACCGGTACGTTCATTTACACTACACTCTAATTATTCAAAAAAATTAAATAATGATTCACGACTCTTATCAAGAGAGGACGAGGGAAATGGCCCAATGACTCCTCAGCAACCATTGATTTCGATCAAAAGGTGCTACTTCCATCCGTATTCATTTGAGAGATGAGAGAGAGGCAAATGAGTGTTTACTTAAAAGCCGACCTCTTTTTCTTAAAAAGAGGTTTTTTTTGTACTTTTAAACCAAGTAAACCTATATGAATTAACGTGCATTTGGTGTTCGAGGAGGTGTCACGATGAATTTGTCCTATTTTGCGATCATTGCAGCTTTGTTTTTTGCCATGAATATCGGTGCAAGCGGGGCGGCAGCTACGATGGGTCCGGCTTACGGGAGTGGAGCATTAAAGGTAAGGAGGGCCGCATTGTTCCTTGCCGGAATAGGGGCTTTCCTCGGAGCGGTCATCGGTGGAGGAGAAGTTGTAAAAACAGTAGGTGAAGGTATTATCCCCCAGGCCATCTTTTCAATTGAAGTGGCGATAATCATTTTGCTGGCTTCTTGTCTGACTCTTTTTTTGGCAAACGTCATTGGAATTCCTCTCTCCACCAGTGAAGTCACGATCGGTGCTGTGGTGGGAGTAGGGATTGCGTTTCAGGCTCTTTACGTAACAAACGTTCTTTACATTGTTTCATTCTGGATCCTTGTTCCTTTTACTGCTTTTGTTCTCTGCTTTGTTTTCGGGAAGATAATATCTTTTGCAGAGAACAAATGGCCGCAGCTAAAAGGCAAAGGCAGGTGGAGGAAAGGACTTGCCATTATATTAGTGTTTACCGGGTTTATTGAGGCGTTTTCAGCAGGAATGAACAATGTTGCCAATGCTGTAGGTCCGCTGGTTGGTGCAGGTGTCCTGGACAGCTCATCAGCCATTTGGGCCGGAGGTGCTTTCGTAGCGTTGGGAGCGGTTCTTCTTGGAGGCAAAGTGCTTGAGACGAACGGTAAAAAAATTACTTCTTTTTCACTTCTGCAAGGGACAGCAGTATCGGGAACCGGCGGCGGGCTGGTCATTATCGCTTCTGTTTTCGGAATCCCGGTTCCTTTAACCCAGGCAACCACCTCGGGGATCATCGGCATCGGCTGTGCAGAGAATGGGTTTCAACTATGGCAAAAGGATGTGATAAAAAAGATTATTAAAGTATGGATTGTGTCACCTGTTCTCTCTCTTGTCATGTCATATAGTTTCATTCATGCATTTCTTCACCCTAATCCATACAGTGTAGTGATGATTACGGCGGTTATTGTTGCTACTTTTGGGACCATCAGCTTGTACCGGTCAGTGAAAATAGACAATCAAGTCTCTGCAAAAAACTGAATTAAAAGGAGTTGAAAGCATGGGGAGCGGTCACCAGACAGATTATAATACGTTCACCAAAGAAGACTATCGGTTTTTTAATCAACGCCTCCATTACTTGGAGGCACAGGAAGTAATAGGCTGGGCCTACGAATTTTTTGGCGGCAAACTCGTCTATGCATGCAGTTTCGGTGCAGAAGGCATTGTATTGGTTGATATGATCAGCCGGGTGAAAAAGGATGCTCGTATTGTTTTTCTTGATACTCATGTTCATTTCCAGGAGACGTATGAAGTTATTGAGCGGGTCAGGCAAAAATACCCCTTTCTTCACATTCAGATGGTTCAACCTGAGTTAACTCTGGAAGAACAAAAGGAGAGATACGGTGAGAACCTTTGGGAAACTAAGCCGGACTTATGCTGCCACCTGAGAAAGAACCTGCCATTGGAAAAGGCATTGGATGGGAGTACAGCGTGGTTGTCCGGCTTACGCAGAGAGCAATCCCCGACCCGGGCGAACACAGAGTTTATTAATAAAGATGATAAGTTCGAACTCATTAAGGTCTGTCCTCTTATTCATTGGACGTGGGAGGATGTCTGGGAATATATTCACCAGCATAATCTCCCTTACAATGCATTACACGATCAGGATTACCCAAGTATTGGCTGTCAGCCGTGTACGTTCCCGGTTAAAGAAGGAGAAGATCATCGTGCAGGCAGGTGGTTTGGCAGTCAAAAAACAGAATGCGGCCTCCATTCGAGACCGATTACTAAAAAGGAGTGACTCACAATGACAGAAAGTATTCCCCACGGCGGAATTCTCGTTAACCGTATTGATGAAAGGTATGATTACCATTCGATTGAACCTTTCGTTGAATTAGATCAAACGGGGTTATCAGATCTGGAACTAATTGCGAATGGCGCTTACAGTCCTTTAACAGGATTTCTTGGAAAAAAAGATTATGAAAATGTCGTTAACAATCTAAGATTATCCACCGGAGAAATCTGGAGTATCCCCATTACCCTGCCGGTAACGAGAGAACAGGAAAAAAGGATAAAGGTTGGTGA
This sequence comes from Alteribacter salitolerans, assembly GCF_016901055.1. Lineage (NCBI taxonomy): Bacteria > Bacillati > Bacillota > Bacilli > Caryophanales > Bacillaceae > Alteribacter > Alteribacter salitolerans. Next base: position 163,997 of record NZ_JAFEUX010000007.1, read on the forward strand.
AGTCATACGCCTGACTTATGAGGGTGAAACTTACGGAGTGATGGAGTTAACTGAGATTTATATCCCGGATCAGACGATTGAAGCATTGAATGTTTACAGGACAAACGATGCACAGCATCCCGGAGTGAAAAATGTCTTTAAAAGAGGAGACAGGTATCTGGCCGGCCCTGTTACCTTAGTGAAGAAGCATAAGAAAGAGCAATTTACCGATTATTATCTGGACCCGTCTAAAACCCGAGAGCGGTTTCAGGAACTGGGGTGGAATACCGTTGTTGGCTTTCAGACAAGAAATCCTGTCCACCGTGCCCATGAGTACATTCAAAAATCAGCACTGGAAACGGTGGACGGACTTTTCCTGAACCCACTTGTAGGGGAAACCAAATCGGATGATATTCCGGCTGATGTCAGGATGGAGAGCTATCACGTTTTGTTGGAACATTATTATCCAAAAAACCGAGTATTCCTGGCGGTTTTCCCTGCTTCTATGAGGTATGCAGGCCCAAGAGAAGCTATCTTTCACGCTTTAGTTCGTAAAAATTACGGGTGCACCCATTTTATTGTGGGAAGAGATCACGCAGGGGTTGGTGATTATTACGGGACGTATGATGCACAGGAGATTTTTCATCAGTTTACAGCTGAAGAGCTGGGTATTACTCCCCTGTTTTTTGAGCACAGCTTCTTTTGCAGGAAGTGCGAAAACATGGCATCTACAAAAACGTGTCCGCATGGTGAGGAAGACCGCGTTATTCTCTCAGGTACAAAAGTACGCAAATTATTACGCGATGGTAAAACGCCTCCGCCTGAATTCAGCCGGCCTGAAGTTGTCCAAGTGCTTATTGAGGGGGTGAAAGTAACGATATGAGCCAATCTTCGGCATTAAAAAACATTCAGTGGCATGAAACCTCAATCAGTAAAAAAGATCGTTCCAGAGTAAACGGGCATAAAAGCTGTGTTGTCTGGTTTACGGGGTTATCAGGATCAGGGAAGTCTACTTTGGCTGACGGGGTGCATCAAAAACTCTTTGAAATGAAAAGCAACAGTTACATCCTTGATGGCGATAATATCCGCCACGGGCTGAATAAAGATCTTGGGTTCAGTCCTGAAGATCGTCAGGAAAACATCCGGCGGATAGGTGAGGTTTCGAAATTATTTGTAGATAATGGAACGATCGTACTAACCGCTTTCGTTTCCCCTTACAAAGCCGACCGGGATATGGCCAGAAGATTAGTTGATGCTGATGAATTCATCGAAATTTACGTGAAGTGTACTTTACAGGAATGCGAAAACCGTGATCCAAAAGGACTTTATAAAAAAGCCAGAGCTGGAGAAATTCCGGAGTTTACAGGCATAAGTGCCCCATATGAAGAACCGGAAAATCCAGAACTGACCATTTCCACTGATGAACTTTCCATAGAAAATGCAGTAGAAGAAATTACGGATTATTTAAGAAAGAGGCTTTTTAGCTTTTACAGATAAAAATGAGACAGGAAGGAGCTTGTGAAATGGCTTATACGAAAGTTTGGAAAGACAATGAAAAATTAAACAAAGAGGAAAAGGCAAAACTGCAAAAGGACGGGTTGGACATTTTGGAGGATATTCCCCGTTATGCCGAAGAAGGATTTGAATCGATTCCAAAAGATCAATGGTCTCTTTTTAAATGGGCCGGCCTTTATTTACAAAAACCGAAAGAAGACGGTTACTTCATGATGAGAGTCAACATCCCCTCAGGCGTCTTAAAATATGAGCAAGCACTCGCTTTAGCCGCTATTGCGAAAGATTATGGCAGGGATGTCATCGATATTACGACGCGGCAGGCAGTTCAGTTTCATTGGCTGGAGATTGAAAACATACCTGATATTTTTAAAAGATTGAAAGCTGTCGGGTTATCGTCTGTTGGGGCATGTGGAGATATTTTGCGCACGATTGTCGGGAATCCACTGGCAGGGATCGACCCGAATGAGTTAATGGATACGAGAGAGATCGTAGATGATGTGTACTGGTACTTTCAGGGGAACCGGGATTATTCCAATCTTCCACGGAAATACAAAATATCGATTTCATCAAACATTAACAATGCCCAAAACGCCGAGATTAACTGCTTATCCTTCGTACCCGCCGTTAAAAACATTGACGGAAAAGATGTTGTCGGGTTCCATATTTATGTTGGAGGGGGCCTTTCCGCAAAACCTTACTTAGCAGAGGAACTTGACGTTTTTGTAAGACCTGAGCAAGTAAAGGATACAACAGAGGCTGTCACAACCATTTTTCGTGATTTCGGCTACCGTGATAAACGCCACCGGGCGAGGCTTAAATTTTTAATGGCAGACTGGGGACCGGATGCATTTAAAGAAAAGCTGTTAGAATACATCGAATTACCTTCAAAAGGAGAAAACCGATTTGAAGCATGGAATGCCGGTTATTTTTACGGAGTCCATCCTCAAAAGCAGGAGGGCTTAAATTACATTGGATTAAATATCCCTGTTGGACGGTTGTATTCAGATGAACTGATTGAATTGGCAGGAATTTCAAAGACGTATGGAAATGGAGAGATTCGCACATGTAACTCCCAAAATGTGGTCATCCCAAATATTAAAGACAATGATGTGGATTCCTTCCTGAGGGAGACGTTACTGGACAGGTTGAATATTGAACCTAAGAACTTTATCGGTTACTCCGTTTCATGTACAGGAATTGAATACTGCAATCTGGCCCTCGTAGAAACAAAAGAACGGATGAAGCAAATTGCAAACTACCTGGACGAAAAGCTGTCCATTGATGTTCCGGTACGTATTCATATGGTTGGTTGTCCGAATGCCTGCGGACAAAGGCAAATTGCCGATATTGGTCTGCAAGGGATAAAAATGAAAAACAAAGACAAACAGCTTGTGGAAGCTTTTGAAATCTATGTAGGCGGAAGACTTTCCGAAGATGCTCAATTTAACAAAAAGCTAAAAGGGAAAATTGAAGCCCATCATTTAAATGATGTTCTTCTGGAATTATTAAAGCATTTTAAATCAACGAAGATAGCCGGGGAAGATTTTTACGATTTTTACGAAAGAACCGGAGTCGATCCCCTTCAGGAAAAACTGACAGAAATCATCAGCGAGAAGGCATCCTGAAGCGGGAGGAGGGGATTAAGATGAAACTTTATCGGTTTGAAGCCACCATCAATAAAAAGGATCCTGTGCATATTGTCGTAGCTGCTCAAGATGAATCCACTGCTTTTGAGACTGCAGAAGTAGAACTTGAAAAAGTATACCTGAAAATGCCGGTTATCGAGGACTTGTCTCTTATAGAAACAAGAAGACTTGGAAAAAAAGCAGGCTTTGTTTTAAGAAACCAGGAATAGTGATGAGGAGGAAAAGGTGTGAACAGAGGCAAAGGGAACGTTTATTTCATTGGCGCGGGACCAGGTGATCCGAAGCTGCTGACTCTTCGCGGGGCAGAGCTGCTACAGGAAGCAGATGTTGTCGTCTATGACAGGTTAGTAAACAAAGAGTTGCTGCAACATGCCCCCAAAAAAGCAGAATTGATTTACTGTGGGAAATCCCCCCAGGCACCTTCTATTACACAGGAAGAAATTAATCAAATTCTTGTTTATCACGGTTTGCAGGGCAAAGAGGTCGTACGGTTAAAAGGGGGGGACTCCACTGTGTTTGGACGGGTCGGTGAAGAAGCTGCAGCATGTCGTGAACAAGGGCTTTCATTTGAAATTGTTCCGGGAATAACATCAGGTATTGCAGCTCCAGCCTACGCAGGGATCCCTTTGACACATCGCGAACTGAGTTCCTCATTTGCAGTTATTACCGGTCACCGCCGCAAAAATGGAAGAGAAGAAGAGATTGACTGGAAAGGCCTTGCGACCGGAGTGGATACCCTCGTCTTTTACATGGGGGTCAGACAGATTCATGTTATTCAAGAGAATCTGCTGTTACATGGGCTCGCTCACGATACTCCTGTAGCTCTGATCCGTTGGGGTACGTGTGAAACACAGGAAACAATAACAGGAGAACTGGCATCGATTGCCAAAGAAGTAGAGAGAAGGAACTTCCAGTCACCGGCGATTATTGTTGTTGGCGAGGTTGTGAAACTTCGTGAGCAGCTTGCATGGTTTGAGGATAAACTAAACACTTCTTCTTATCTGGGTGAGGCTGTTAATGTCTGACACCGGTATTTTAATTATTGTCCATGGCTCAAGTAATCCTCAATGGGTCAGAGAAGTGGAAGAAGCTGTTAAAGGAGTGAAAGGAGACCTTCCTTTAGAAGTGGGACATTTAGAGTTTTCCAAGCATGAAACGCTTGAGCATGGGATTCGAAAGTTAGAAGGAAAAGGAGTCAAGGTCATTCTTGCAGTTCCGTTATTTGTTTCTTCTGCCAGTACACATATCAGTGAAATCAAATATGTCCTTGGTCTTATTTCTGCACCTGGTGTGGAAACGGATTTGCGCCCTGTCTCTTCATCCGCCCGTTTTGTCTGGGTGGACCCTATGGACGCCCACCCTCTCATTTTAGAAATCATTATTGAACGGATCTTCTCACTCTCAGAAGGTCCGGAAGAGGAAGTTCTCCTTCTCGCAGCTCACGGGAGCGATGAGCCGGATTTTCATCAAAAGTGGGAGAAGCTACTTGAAGAAATTAAGCATCTGATCAGTCTGCGGATACCGTTCCATGACATCATACATGGCACTTTGCTTCCGGATAATCTTCGCCAAAAGGCAGAACAGGTGTCAAATAGTGGACGAACCGTCATAGTGGTGCCGTTATTTTTAAGTGAGGGGTACTTCACAAATAAAGTCATTCCTGAGAAGCTCAAAGGCCTCAGTTATAAGTGGAATGGAAAAACCTATCTTCCACATCCGCTAATCACCTCATGGATAAATGAGAAAATTAAGAACGGCATCAGTTCTGAGCGGCAAAAAAGAGTGGTGGATAAAGATCCTATTACCTTTGAAACCTGGTTTCTATAGTGAAAAAAAAGGAGGGCATGTACCTTGGGAAGTCCACTAGTTCTGAAACTTAATCAAAAACCGGTCCTCGTTATTGGAGGAGGAAGCGTAGCAGAACGAAAGACAGCCTGTTTAGTTAAGGGTGGAGCAGGTGTGACACTTATCAGCCCTGCGATAACGAAAGGGCTCGAGTCTCAATTAGACCAATTCTGCTTTTATAATAGAGCTTTAACAATAGAGGATGTTGCGCAGGAGTATTGTTCCCGTCTGGAGATAAATTGGCGTTCATTTTTTATGGTTGTTGTGGCAACAAATTCACCGGTTTTAAATGAAAAGCTGTCCGGTGCTTTACAATCATATATTTCTCTCATTAATGTAGTGGATAATCTGGCGCTGAGCACGTTTTATTTTCCGGCAGTAGTGGATCGTGGAGCGTTGAAACTAAGTGTAACGACTTCTGGTAAAAGTCCCGTTTTGGCAAAAAAAATCCGCGGCTGCCTCGAAGACATGTTTGGAATGGAATACGATGCTTATTTAGAGGAATTACATTACATTCGCTCTGAATTGAAGAAAATAGAGGCTGACCCTGTGATAAGAAAACGGATGCTGGAAGAACGAACACAGTTTCCGCTTTAGTGTTCTCAACGGCAGAGCTCTTGACCATAGTCACACCTAAAGAACGCGCTTTCCACAATGTCCATATATACAAATATTCAAAATAAAACTCTTTCAATATCAAGTAAAAACCCGCGATGGTTACCAAACCATCGCGGGTTTTTTCAGCCGAATATCGTTCTTATCGCACAGCGATACACTGTTATTGAATCAGAACCGGGGGAAAGTGGAAGTGTCTGAAACAGCACGTTACGACTGCCCTTTTAAACGTTTAAATGGCGCAGACCCCTGGTGATATTGCTTATATCGGTCTACGATACAGGGTTGTTCTGATTGTAAGGAAACTGGTTGCTGTAGCCGCTGAATTTCTGGTGTGACTGATCCAGTGTCTGCTGCGGCACGGCATCAAAAGAGTACCAGCCTTTTTCAAACATCATATTAAACAGGTTGCGCTGACAGTCCTGGGTTTCGTTGAAGATGGACTGAACATCTTTATAAAGACCTTCGTGACTCGCTTCGTTCAATGCTGTGCAGTACGAGCCTGTCATATATTTCTCAGTTGCGAGCATATCGTTGATATAGTCCCGGTCATTCATCTGTGGAGAATCCGGAGTCTGTGTTTTCGGATTTCCAATCTTTTGTGCGTCATTGGCTTGATTTTGGTTCATGTTATTTCCCTCCTTCATTACTGAATCTGATTTGTGTTGTTAGTACCCTGCAGGTGTGTAAGTAATTTCTGATAGTGCATGTAATGCATTCTTCCCGCCTGATCCAGAGCGTCTTTGATCTGCTGGTCCTGGCACTGCTGTGAAAACTGATGTGCTTTTTTCATGGCCATCAGGTTCCATGAAAGCATGTCACTGATATAAAGATGATCTTTATTTGTGACGACTTCAGGTGGCTGGGGCATGACGCTTTGTCCTTGCTGCTGATTTGGCTGCTGTTGCATACCGATTCCTCCTTAGTGAAATACATAATCGTCATTAGTTTTGTCGGAAAGGGAAGAAGTATGCAATAATTTCCCGGGAAAAGAAGACAAGTTTCCCCAGTCATCAAAGAACCCAGCAGTGCATAAAGTAGAAATAAAGAAAATTTTCTGTCATTATGGTTGCGTAATTGGGAATTATTTTATATAGTTAAAAGTGTAAATGAGGAAAATGACGCGGAATGAAGACGCGGATATTTTTTTAGCAGAAAAATGAATGAGTATTCATTCAAAATGAAATAAGGAGGTCCTTCATGGTTGGGAGAATCGGAAAAGTAGCGGTGTTAGGCTCCGGAGTAATGGGCTCCGGCATTGCAGCACATTTGGCCAACATCGGCATACCATCACTTCTTTTGGACATTGTGCCAAGGAAACTGACGGAAGCAGAAGAGAAAAAAGGACTTACATTAGACGATAAGGTTGTTCGTAACCGCCTTGCAGCAGATGCGATCGCCAAACTTAAAAAGCAGAAACCGGCACCTCTTGCCAAAAAGTCAAATACTTCCCTTATTACCCCGGGGAATATGGAAGATGATATGGAGAAACTGGCTGAAGTTGACTGGATTATTGAGGTCGTTGTAGAAAACCTTGATATTAAAAAGAAGGTTTATGAAAATGTTGAGAAATATCGTAAACCGGGGACAATCGTAAGCTCCAACACCTCGGGTATTTCGATTGAAGCGATGGCTGATGGGCGTTCTGATGATTTTAAGGCCCACTTCCTGGGAACGCACTTCTTTAACCCGCCGCGTTACCTTAAGCTTCTAGAAGTTATTCCGACGAAAGCAACAAAACCGGAAGTCTTTGAATATATGAAAACCTTTGGAGAAGACGTACTCGGTAAAGGTGTCGTTGAAGCAAAGGATACACCAAACTTTATCGCAAACCGTATCGGAACCTACGGACTTCTTGTTACCGTTCGTGAAATGACAAAAGGCGGCTATTCCGTCGGGGAAGTGGACTCTGTAACAGGGCCTGCCATCGGACGCCCGAAAAGTGCCACATTCAGAACCTTGGATGTAGTTGGTCTTGATACATTCCTTCACGTGGCAAAGAACGTTTACGATCAAGTGGAAGGGGACGAGAAAGACGTCTTTGACCCGCCTGCCTTCATGAAAGAAATGGCTGAAAAAGGTTGGCTCGGAAGTAAATCAGGTCAAGGCTTCTTCCTGAAACAAAAAGGTGAAAAAGGAAGCGAAATCCTTGAACTTGACTACAACAAAATGGAGTATGTTGAGCGGAAAAAATTGAAAGCGCCTTCTGTTCAGCAAAGCAAGCAGGCAAAAGGAAAAGCAGCCAAATTGAAAGCGCTTGTCTATGCAGATGACCGGGCGGGCGAGCTTGTCTGGAACATTTTAAAGCCAGTTCTCCTATACTCGGCTGATAAAGCATATGAGATCGCAGATGATGTAAAAGCCATTGACGACGCCATGAAGTGGGGGTTCGGATGGGAACTTGGCCCGTTTGAAACGTGGGATGCGATCGGTGTTGAAAAAAGCGTTGAGCGTATGGAAGCTGAGGGAGACACCGTTCCTTCCTGGGTAAAAGAGATGCTTTCCTCAGGTAAGTCATCCTTCTACGGCGAAGACAACGAATTTTTCCATAACGGGGATTACGTAAAAGCGGAAATCAACCCTAAGGTAATTAACCTTAAAACACTTAAAAAAGAAGAAAGCAACATCATTATGAAGAATGCCGGTGCGTCACTAATTGACCTTGGTGACGGTATTGCAAATCTCGAGTTTACGTCTCCAAACAATTCCATCGGTCTTGATGTTATGCAGATGATTTCAAAGTCCATCGATGAAGTAGATAAAAACTACAAAGGGCTTGTGATCAGTAACCAGGGGAAAAACTTCTGTGTCGGGGCGAATTTAATGATGATTTTAATGGAAGCCCAGGACATGAACTACCCGGAAATTGACCTTGTTGTGCGTCAGTTCCAACAGACAATGGCGAAAATCCGCTATTCGGGCAAACCGGTTGTTGTTGGTACACACGGGATGACTCTTGGTGGAGGGTCCGAGATTTCCATGCCGGCCTCAAGCATTCAGGCAGCACAGGAAACGTATATGGGCCTTGTTGAAGTCGGTGTCGGTCTCATCCCCGGAGGTGGAGGAAACAAGGAGCTTTATCTTCGTCATGTAGAAAGTCTGCCGGAAGGGTCGTCAATTGATCTTCAGGCTGTTGCCAATCAGGTGTTTGAGAAGATTGCCATGGCGAAAGTCGGTACGAGTGCCCAGGAAGCGGCAGAACTCGGCTACATCCGCCCGCAGGACGGTATCAGTGTGAATGGAGATCACCTCATTCACGACGCGAAACAAAAAGCTCTTTACCTTGCAAATGCAGGCTACCAGCCACGGGAGCGGAAGAAGATTAAAGTGGTTGGGGAAACAGGATACGCAACGATGCTTCAGGGAGCAAAAGCTCTTCACTTTGGCAGCCATATCAGCGATCACGATCTGAAAATTGCAGAGAAACTTGCCTTCGTTCTTGCAGGAGGCCGTGTGCCAAAAGGAACGGAGGTCGATGAGCAGTACCTGCTTGATCTGGAAAGAGAAGCATTCCTAAGCCTTGTAGCTGAACCGAAAACGCAGCAGCGTATGCAATATATGCTCACAAAAGGAAAACCATTACGTAACTAAATGAACGCAAAAGGAGGGGACAATTTGTGAGAGAAGCCGTCATCGTTTCAGGTGCACGAACACCTGTAGGAAAAGCAAAAAGAGGAACGTTAGCCCAGGTTAGACCGGATGATTTAGGGGCTGTTACGGTAAAAGAAACGCTCAAACGAGCAGAAGGATTCGATCCTTCAAAAATTGACGATGTCATTTTTGGCTGTGCGATGCCAGAAGCGGAACAAGGAATGAACATGGCGAGAAACATTGCAGGTCTCGCAGGTCTGCCTGATACAGTTCCGGCCATTACGATCAACCGCTACTGCTCTTCAGGTCTTCAAAGTATTGCTTACGGGGCTGAAAGAATCATGCTCGGCCACTCCGGTGCCGTCCTTGCCGGCGGAGCGGAGTCCATGAGCCTGATCCCGATGGGAGGTCACGTAATTGCTTTAAACCCTGCTCTTGTAGAAAATGCACCAGAATACTACATGGGCATGGGACACACAGCGGAGGAAGTAGCAAAGCGTTTTGAAGTCAGCCGTGAAGATCAGGACGCTTTTGCAGTGGAAAGCCATAAACGGGCGGCCGCCGCGATTGAAAAGGGACATTTCGAAGACGAAATTGTACCGGTACCTGTAACATTCCGTTCCGTCAACGAGAAGCACAAACTTGTGGAAAAGGAAGTTTTATTTAAACAAGACGAGGGCGTTCGTCCTGATTCGACTGTTCAATCTCTTGCTAAACTGCGTCCCGCATTCAGCACAACCGGATCCGTTACAGCAGGAAATGCATCCCAAATGAGTGACGGAGCAGCGTCTGTACTCGTTATGGACCGTGAAATGGCTGAGGCAGACGGACTGACACCACTGGTGAAATTCCGCTCTTTCGCAGTTGCCGGAGTTGCACCTGAAATAATGGGAATCGGTCCCGTTGAAGCGATCCCGAAAGCTCTTAAACTTGCTGGTCTGGAACAGTCTGATATCGGATTGTTTGAACTGAATGAAGCCTTCGCTTCCCAGTCTCTTCAAGTGATCCGTCACTTAGGTCTTGATTATGACCGGGTGAATGTAAATGGTGGAGCCATTGCTCTTGGTCACCCGCTTGGATGTTCAGGAACAAAACTTACACTCAGTCTGATTCATGAAATGAAGCGTCGCGGCGAGCAGTTTGGTGTTGTCACCATGTGTATCGGCGGCGGAATGGGCGCAGCCGGAGTGTTTGAGCTAGTATAAACATTCTTTTTCAGATGTCTGAAGGTTATCAAAAAAGGTTAGGAAGCCAGAATGTCCGAGACTCCTGCGGTAGTAGGGGCCAGGCAAGACCCCGCATCGCACCAGCGAGAGGAGGCTTGCCAGCACCACCGCGGAAAGCGAAGACATGCAGGCTTCCGGAATCTTTTTAGTAGAACCGCTTATAAGTAGCTTAATTAAAATTAAATATAACGGGAGGTAAGAACATGGCAACAGCGGATAAAACGTTAAAAGGCGGCGGCTTCTTGCTCGAAAGCATTGAAGCAGACCGCATGTTCACACCGGAAGACTTTACTGACGAGCACGTGATGATTGCAAAAACAACGGAAGACTTCGTTGTTAATAAAGTAGTACCCGAAGTTGAGAAAATGGAAGCACACCAGTTTGACATCAATGTTCGCTTATTAAAAGAAGCAGGAGAGCTGGGTCTTCTTGGTGCCGATGTTCCAGAAGAATACGGTGGAATCGGGCTTGATAAAATCAGCTCATCTTTAATTACTGAGAAGTTTGCCCTTGCAGGATCCTTCTCCCTATCTTACGGAGCCCACGTTGGAATCGGATCTTTACCGATCGTGTTCTTCGGGTCTGAAGACCAAAAGAAAAAATACCTTCCAGACCTTGCATCAGGTGAAAAGCTTGCCGCTTATGCTCTAACTGAGCCAAGCTCCGGATCAGATGCACTTGGTGCGAAAACAACAGCGAAACTAAACGATGCCGGAACCCACTATGTACTGAATGGTGAAAAGCAGTGGATTACAAACGCTGGTTTTGCTGATGTGTTCGTTGTTTACGCAAAAATCGATGGTGACAAGTTCTCTGCTTTCATCGTTGAGCGTGAATACGATGGGGTTTCTGTAGGACCGGAAGAAAAGAAAATGGGGATTAAAGGTTCGTCAACTCGTACCCTTATCCTGGAAGATGCTCTTGTACCTAAAGAAAACTTGCTTGGTGAGATCGGCAAAGGACACGTAATTGCCTTTAACATCTTAAACGTTGGCCGTTACAAACTTGGAGTAGGATGTGTAGGCGGTGCGAAGCGTGCGATTGAAGTATCTGCCAAGTACGCAAATGAGCGTAAGCAGTTTAAGATTCCGATCTCAAAATTTACCCTCATTCAAAAGAAGCTTGCTGAAATGGCAGCTAAAACGTACGCGGCTGAGAGCTCCATCTACCGTACTGGAGGCTTGATCGATGATGCGTTCAACGCATTGAGCGAAGAAGAGCAAAAAGAAGGCAATGCCGTAGGAAAAGCAATTGCCGAGTATGCGATTGAATGTTCGTTAAACAAAATCTTCGGATCCGAAGTGTTGGATTTCGTAGTAGACGAAGCGGTTCAAATTCACGGTGGATATGGATTCATGAGTGAATATGAAGTGGAATCGATGTACCGTAACTCCCGAATCAACCGTATTTTTGAAGGAACGAACGAAATCAACCGTATGCTTGTTCCGGCAACCATCATGCGTAAAGCAATGAAAGGCGAGCTTCCTCTTCTTGAGCAAGCTGCGAACCTTCAAGAAGAGCTCATGATGATGATGCCGCAAGAAGTAGGCGACGAAGCTCTTGAGCAGGAAAAATACCTTCTTGAGAACGCTAAGAAAATCTTCATGATGGTAGCAGGAACGGCAGCTCAGAAATACGGAGAGAAGCTTCAAAAAGAACAAGAGATTCTTGCTAACATCGCGGATATCGTATCCGATATCTTCTCAATCGAATCTTGTATCCTTCGTACAGAAAAAGCGATCGGAAAAGACGGTCTTGAGAAAGCTAAGCATAAAGTCCTTCTTACTGAGGTATTCACTCAGGAAGCGATCAACCGTATTGAAGCAGTAGCAAAAGAGTCACTTGTAGCACTCGAAGAAGGTGACAGTGCCCGTACAATGCTTGCGATCCTCAAAAAGCTTACGCGTCACACCCCAGTGAACGTTGTAGCGAAAAAGCGTGAAATCGCGGCACCGATCATTGAAGCTGAACGTTACGTCCTGTAAAAAACATTTTCGGGTAAAGAATGTTTTGAACGGAAAAAAATCTGTTATCGAATTTGGGGCATTTCCCCATGCCCCGAAATTATAATAATCCTCCTTTCTAAAGGAAGGACATTCTCCTCTCTTATTGTGAAGAGCTCCTTAATATGGAGCTCTTTACTTTTATTTCTGGAAACCTCCTTTTTCATTCTGCCAATACTAAAAGGGTTAAAAGAAATAAGGAGGAAAAGACGATGAAAAGACCGAAAAATGAATTTATGTATGATGGAGATCTGCAGGGAACAGAGGAGTTTTCACAGGAGTTATCTCCTCGCAGCAGTGGTTCCGCGGACGCGATTCAGGAGGCGTGGGGACCGGCTGCAGAAAAAACCAAGTCTTATCGAAAAAAAGAGGCTGACTAAGAAGGATTCACACGAGGCAGAAGCGAAACTATGTACGGACGTCTTTTGCCTTTTAAAATTAATTAAAACCCTTCATAATAATGAGGGAAGGCACCTTTGAAAAAGGAGGGGAAAACGTTGAGTGTAACTTTTTATCAGTATCCGAAGTGCGGAACGTGCCGCAATGCAAAGAAATGGCTTGAAGAAAACAATGTTGCGTTTGAATCTGTGCATATTGTGGAAAACCCACCATCAAAAAAGCAGTTAAAAGAGCTTTACGAGATGAGTGGCCTTGAGCTGAAAAAGTTTTTTAACACGAGCGGTAAAAAATACCGTGACCTTGGTGTAAAGGACCGGATCAAAACAGATTCCGAGGATGAACTCCTTGAACTTCTGGCTTCCGACGGTATGCTGATTAAGCGCCCGATTGTCACAGACGGCAAAAAAGTCACAGTCGGTTTTAAAGAAGAGTCATATGAAGAAGCCTGGGGGCAAGGGTGAGCCTTGCTTACAGGTGGAAAAGTATACTATAGTTAAATCAGATTGTTTTACACGTGGCACAAACGTACATAATGAATGCTGTGCCGTAAAATAAGCAGCCAACTTAAACTTGGAGGGAAGCACACATGAGTTTACCAAAGGAATTTAAGTATTCAGAAGAGCACGAGTGGGTAAAAGACGAAGGAGACAAAGTTCGCATCGGTATTACTGACTTCGCACAATCGGAGCTTGGTGATATCGTATTCGTTGAGTTACCTGAAGTAGGCGACGAAGTAGAAGCTGACGAGCCATTCGGAAGCGTTGAATCTGTAAAAACGGTTTCTGAGCTTTACGCTCCTGTAAGCGGTAAGGTAGTGGAAGTAAATGAAGAACTCGACGACTCTCCTGAGTTTGTAAACGAATCTCCATACGAAAAAGCATGGATGATCGTCGTGGAACCATCTGATGCTTCAGAAAAAGACAAGCTTATGACAGCAGAGCAATACGAAGAAATGATCAGCGAAGAATAGAACAATTAAAAGGGCCATCCCATTTTATTTACGGGATGGTTTTTTCTATATGTCCACCCTGAAAATACAATTTTGTGGATATTCATGTTCTAAGCTGTGTTGAACGGAATACGCTCCCTTTTTCCGGACTGGCGCCGAGACTACTGAAAAAGTCCATTTTCTCTAAAACAGGCTCAGTGAAGCCAGGTGTTGATTTACGCTCATTGCCCTTTTCGCTGGCGGCTCGATCCTCAGCGCTTTGCACTTGCGGGGTTCTCCCCGGAACTTTCTTCTCTCGCAGGAGTGTCGTATATTCCGTTCAACTTCGCATGATACGCTGTGAAAATCAGAAGAAAAGGGTAACTCAGCATTCATGCTCCATGGTGTAAATAAATTAGCAGGGGTGTCTGTTTTCGGATAAGTGCGGTGTTGGCCAGGCAAGACCCCGCGGAGTTTTAGATTGAGGAGGCTTGCCGGCACCGCCGCGGAAATCAAAAGCAAGTAGGCTTCATTTTCTTCACTGCAAAGGAAGGGTGAATAACCAATAATTTATACGAAAATAGCCATTATATAAATTGTAATTCCTTGGCCTGATGAAAGTTCTGCTTATAAAAAAGGTTCTATAAAGCCATCCTATTTCATAAATGCCTTATGAAAGGTGGCAAAAACAATGAACCCAACCGAATCAGGTGAAAAAGAAATCCAGGTCAGCAATGTACAAAAAGATAATGCAACCTTTAACCAGGAGCGCTCCCACACGGACGTTTCCGACAGGGTAAGTGCCCAGGTCGATGATGAAGGGTACATCACCTTTTATCTGGATCAGCAGAAAGTCGGGCGAGTGAGACTGAATGATGAGAATCAGCAGTATGAATTTGCTGAAGAGTTTGCAGCAGCAGATTCTTTAAAGGCAAAGAGTGAGCCAGAGGCAGAGCGGTTAGAACAGCCTCAGTCCTACGTGGATGGCTGTGACATGGGCTGGTGCTGACGGAAATATTCATGTTAGGAAAGCACTGAGCGGCTGAGCCGCTCAGTGTTTTTATCTTTTAATGAATTGCTGCTATTTAACGGTTACATAAATTAATTCTACAGTTCTCAGTGAGCATTTAACGTTTAGCAGTGAGCATTTAACACTTAGCAACGATTATTTTACGTTTAGTAACGAGCATTTAACACATAGCCACGATTATTCAACATTTACCCTTACCGCTCCGCGTGAAGTTAAGAGCTGCCCATTGATTTTTCCTTAATGTAATAATTATTTCCCTTAATCCGAATTAATTTTCCGAAATATAGTGATTATTTTCCCCAATCCCTACATAAGGCCAAAATCAAAAAAATCTCTTCCCATAGTCACAGGTTTCCACTATGATTATATTAGTATTTAGGGACGCGAAGTATTGGTGGAGAACGGAGAGTGGCTTTTGTGGGACGATTTGTAGGAGAGTGGATGGATCAGTTTAAAGTGTACAATCGGAATGTACGCTATTTTCTGCTCGCATCGGCATTGGCTAACATAGGGATGGGGATCTTCCTCATCATTTATAACTATTACATAAGAGAGCTCGGCTTTGATGATTCAGTAAACGGCCGGGTTATTGCGATGCAGTCGATGGCAACTGCGCTCCTTCTTCTGCCGGCCGGTCTTCTCAGTGACCGTTATGGCAGGAAGAGAATCATTGTCATCGGTGCTGTGTTTGCGGCATTAAGTTTGTTTTTAAGGTCGGTTTTATCCCTGGAAGATATGCTCCTGGCTGCGGCTTTTATGACCGGGATGTTTATGTCCTTTATCCAGGTATCCTCCATTCCTCTGCTTGCTGAGAATTCTACGGAAAAACAACGGGTTCACTTGTTCAGCTTTAATTTTGCCATTATCATGCTTGCCAACGTAGTCGGAAATCTCCTCGGCGGAACCCTTAGTGATTTTCTGACTCATCTAATAGGTTTAAGCGCTCTTTGGAGCATTCGTATTACCCTTCTTGTGGGAGCGGTATTTTTCTTGGCTGCACTGCTGCCGATTTTTAAGATTAATGAAGAACGAAAGCTTTTTTCACGTAACGATCAGCAACGCTCATTCAAAAAATTGTTCACGACTCATAAACACGGGGTAAAAATCATTCTGCTTTTTGCCGTTGCCCAGATGATTATCGGGTTTGGTTCGGGTCTTGTTATTCCGTACCTGAACCTTTATTTTGTAGACCGGTTTGACATTTCCCATTCGCTGGTCGGGCTGATCCTGTCAATGGGGCAGCTCATGACGGCGGTTGCTATGATGATTGGTCCGGCTGTTGTACGAAAATACGGGGAAGTGATGGCTGTGGTCATCCTGCAGCTTGCATCGATTCCATTTCTTTTAATAACAGCATTTACTGAGAATCTGTGGTTTGCTGTATTCGGCTTTCTTTTCCGCCAGGCACTGATGAATGCAGGTAACCCGATACAGATGTCGTTAATGATGAGAAGCGTTGATGACTCAATTAAAGGGCTGGCAAACTCTGTAGGTCAGGCGGTGTTCCAGTTAGGGTGGGCAGTGATGGGTCCTGTGTCCACAACCCTTGTCATGGTATACGGAGCATATTCGGGATATGCAATTGTCTTTTCCATAACGAGTGTGCTTTACATTATCGGTACTGCATATTTCTTCTTTGTCTTCCGAAAGCCGATAGGAAATAAAATAAATCAGCAATCCATGACAGGATAACAGTCTTATCATCACGAATAGTGACAAACAGAAAGTAAAAATGAGGCGGTGTGTGTCCGTGAAAAAGCTGCTCACTTCATCGATCAAACGAATGAGGAAGACAGATAACCTGTTAGGTTTGCTGGACGAAACGATTCTCGACGTCTGTCTTATTTGCAATGAGGAAAGCTGGTTGTTATCGCTGACCGGAAATACCATCTCGATCTCACAATATGATAATGAAACAAGCCACGTAACGATTCATGGTGACCGTGAAGCCATGAAGACGTTGTTTAACGGCGATGACTTCCTTTTGAACCTGAAAAAAAGAGGCGACCTGTCAGCAACCGGACGTCTCCGGGACCTGCTGCTTCTTGAATCACTCTGGTATTTAAGCAAAGATTTAAGATTAAGAGATAACAGTTGACACGTTATTTTCCCCATGCTAATATTCAACTCAGTGCTACAGTAAAGCAATAAAACAATTTTATAGATTCTCTTATCAAGAGAGGTGGAGGGACAGGCCCGATGAAACCCGGCAACCGCTGATCCGTGTGATTGGAAGGTGCCAATTCCTACAAAGCAGGTGTTGATGCTTTGAGAGATGAGAGAGAGGTTCTTTAGATTGCAAACCTTTCTGCTCATTTTTCAGCAGAGAGGTTTTTTGTTTACTCTCATATCAGACACTGCATACTAAGAGAGCATATGAACTGGTACTCAGTTTAAGAGTCCTCTTGCTATTGGAGGTTGGAGCAGATGATTGAATTAAAACAGATTCAAAAACTATTTCAGACAAAAGACGGCCAGGTTACGGCTGTAGATAATGTCGATCTTACCATCGAAAAAGGTGAAATCTTTGGTGTGATCGGATACAGTGGCGCCGGGAAAAGCACATTGATCCGAATGTTAAACATGCTCGAGAGGCCGACTTCCGGAAACGTAACGCTCAATGACAAGGACATGGGTTCTTTGTCAAAAAATGAACTGCGTTTTGCCCGGCAGGGAATCGGAATGATTTTTCAGCATTTCAATTTGCTGTGGAGCCGGACTGTGCGGGACAATATTTCTTTTCCCCTTGAGATTGCCGGAGTACCTAAGGAAAAAAGAAAGAAGAGAGTGGAAGAGCTCATCAAGCTTGTGGGTCTCGAAGGCAGAGGCGGATCGTACCCTTCACAGCTGAGCGGCGGGCAAAAGCAGCGTGTAGGCATCGCCCGGGCACTGGCAAACAACCCGGAAGTTCTTTTGTGTGACGAAGCCACATCGGCGCTTGATCCGAAAACGACAGATTCCATTCTTGATCTTCTCGTTGATATTAATCAAAAGCTCGGTCTTACAATTGTGCTCATTACACACGAAATGCACGTTATCAGGAAGATCTGTCACCGTGTAGCTGTGATGGAAGAAGGAAAAGTGGTTGAACAGGGAAATGTCCTGGATGTGTTCAAGCAGCCGAAAGAAGAAATGACGAAAGAGTTTGTGAAGCAGGTAACAGAACCTGAAGAAACAGAGAAATCCCTTGAGCATCTCTTTGGTGAAGAGGGCATTGGTCAGGTGCTGCAGCTTACGTTTGTAGGCAATGATGTAACGAAACATCTGATCACTGATCTGATCAGAACCTACGATGTGACGATAAACATTCTTCAAGGGAAGATTTCTTCCACCCAGAATGGCGCTTACGGGTCATTGTTCGTCGGGATTGAAGGAGAAAAGAGTGAGCTGGAAAGCGTGATTGCTCACATTAAAAAGGAAAAAGTTGAAGTGGAGGTGATCCACGGTGGTTGAAGCATTATTTCCAAACGTAAACTGGCTCAGGCTGTGGGACGCTACTCTTGAGACACTGTATATGACGGTCATTTCCGTATTCTTTACCTTTATAATAGGGGTTGCTCTCGGACTGGTCCTGTTTTTAACGAGCAAAGGCAACCTGTGGGAAAACAAAGTCATAAACGGAATTACTGCAGGATTTGTCAACTTATTTCGCTCGATTCCTTTCATTATATTAATTGTTCTTCTCATTCCGGTTACGGTCGCCATTCTCGGCACGATGCTTGGACCATCAGCTGCATTGCCGGCTCTGATTTTCGGGGCTGCGCCATTTTATGCACGAATGGTGGAAATCGGCCTTCGTGAGATCGACAAAGGTGTTATTGAAGCTTCGAAAGCGATGGGGGCGAACAACCGTGAAATTATCTTTAAAGTACTGCTGCCAGAATCCATGCCGGCTTTAATGTCGGGGATAACCGTTACAGCCATTGCATTAATCAGCTACACGGCCATGGCAGGAGTGATCGGAGCCGGCGGACTCGGTGATTTTGCATACCGGGAAGGCTTTCAGCGCTACAATGACGATGTGACAATTGCGGCGACGATTGCGGTACTCATACTGGTATTTATTGTTCAGTTTATTGGCGACAGATTAACGTATGTTCTAGACAAACGATAATGAATGAAAAAGGAGATATGAAACGATGAAGAAAACAATTGCAGGACTTGGTGTCATCACATTAACAGCAGGAATTCTTACAGCATGCGGCGGAGGAGATGACGAAGATACACTTGTAGTCGGGGCAACAAACATTCCTCACTCCCAGATCCTTGAATTTGCAGAACCGCTTCTCGCTGAAGAAGGAATTAACCTTGAGGTTCAGACGTTTAACGATTATGTTACGCCAAACCGTGCACTTGCTAACGGTGAGCTTGATGCAAACTACTTCCAGCATGTCCCGTATCTTGAGGACCAGATTGCCTCCAACGATGATTATGATTTTGTAAATGCCGGCGGTATTCACATTGAGCCGATCGGTGTCTATTCCCAGGACTACAGCTCCCTGGATGAGCTTCCTGATGGTGCTGAAATTCTTATGAGTGATAACATTGCCGACCACGGCCGTATCCTCCTCATGCTTGAGGAAGAAGGGTTGATTACATTAAGTGAAGGTGCCGGAACTGATGCCACTCTTGACGATATCGAAGAAAACCCTCGAGACCTCAACTTCAGAGCCGACTTTGAGGCTGCTATTCTTCCGCAAGCCTTTAACAACGGTGAAGGTGATGCTGTATTAATTAATGGTAACTATGCTCTCGAAGCAGATCTTGATCCACATGAAGATGCAATTGCTCTGGAGTCTTCCGAGCTGGACAACCCTTATGTGAACGTCATTGCCATTCGAAGCGAAGATGAAGGCAATGAAGAGATTGAGAAGCTTGTAGAAGTTCTCCGCTCTGAAGAAGTGCGCGACTTCATCCTTGAAGAATATGATGGAGCCGTAGTACCGGCAGGTGAATAATAGTTGATATGCAAAAAACGTCTTCCCTTTTATGGGGAGGCGTTTTTTGGGATTTTACATATCAGCGGCAGGGGCAGGGTTCATGATAAATGTCTGCGGATTCATGATAAAAGGAAAGAATTCATGATAAATGACCTCACATCGATACTGGGATGAAAGTAGGAGTGTGTTTTTTTTGGCTAAGTTATCCTTTTCATTTGATTATCACAGCGCATCGTGCGGAGTTAAATGGATACGCGAGGCTCCCTGCGGAAGTGCGAGACAGACGAGACCCCACAGGGGCAAAGCGAGGCCACTGAAAAAGTCAAAGTCCAATAATAATTCACCACTTTAGGGCACTGATTGCAAAGGGGGTTTTGATTTTTTGATGTGCTAAAAGTCATTGTTGTTATAAAAAAAGTGTTGATTGGAGCGAATGCGCGACACTCCTGCGGGAAAAGCGAGTTCCGGGGAGACCCCGCAAGCGCGCAGCGCTGAGGATAGAGCCGCCCGTAGATCAACACCTAACTTTTCTGAGACTATTTAAAAGGAAGACTTTTTCAGCGGCTCCGCGTAGCTGGAGGCTCGACGGGAGTCCGGGGAAGGGAGTGTATTCCGTTCAACAAAGCAAATTGAAATGAAGGGTTATAGCACCATACCTAATTTTTTATGGTAGACTCTCATCGAAATTGGATGACCGCCCTGCTGGCGGGTAAAGAGGAACTCCTAAAGAAAGGCAGAATTAATCAGAGCAATAACAACAACACTTTTTTCATTAAAACATAAATTCCACTCCTTCAACTCATACTAAAAGGTGTGAAATGACTATAAGGAGAGATGAAAAATGGAACAGCATAATAACCAGCAAATGTCCTCAGTTCAGCAGGCGCTTCATGACTACAAAGCAGGTCTCGGGCATTTTACAGAGCAGATGCCTGATATTGCACGAAAATACAATGCCTTTACAGAAGCGTGCTTTGAAGCAGGGGAGCTGACCCAGAAGGAAAAGCAGCTGATTGCCCTTGGTATTGCTCTTTATTCGCAGGATGAATACTGCATTATTTATCATACAAAAGGGTGTCTTGATCAAGGTTGCTCACAGCAGGAAATTCTTGAGGCGGTAGCTGTCACCGGAGCCTTTGGCGGTGGCGGAGCGATGAGTCAGGCAGTGACTCTTGTGGAGCAGTGTATGACTGAGCTGGATATACAGCCCCATTAATTTTATGGAAAGCACCTGGAGGAATCGGGTGCTTTTCGGTGAAAAATGGGGTTATTTTAGAAGATCATGTGATCAGTGCTCACTGAATAGAATTTTCAGTCAATTTGGTCCTGGATCCATGCTCAGGGAAATTGGAGTAACTCAACCCACGTGGTAAAATGACACTATGTTAAAAAGATCACATAAAAACAAGTTTACATTATATCCATAAAAGGTACATGTATCTTGTCAGATCTTTTGACCAAAAAATTTGAAAGGGTTGATTTATTATCCATCAGATTCAATTGAATCACACAAGCGAGATGGAAAAAGGAATGCAGCAGTCACACGGAATGAGCTATGCGGAGTACAGTAACAATCTGGATAACCGCATGAAAGTGGAAAGAGCAAGAGATCTGGACCATCAGGCTAGCATAAAGCTGGTGTCTGATCATCAACGACAATTGCACACCTAGAGATAGGGTGATCATAAATATCCATGAACCTGCCTTGAAGATCAGTATGTCCCCGCATACTGGTCTTTTCTTAATGAAACGCTGAAAGGGCAATGAAAGGAAATACACTTGAGTTTAAGAGAGCTTTACAGTCCACGCCAATGCTTAACAACACTAATAATTAAAAGGAGAATGAAGACATGGAGAAAAAACAAAGGACCACACGGGAGAAGAAAGTGTTCTGGTATTCGCTGATCACGATTTTTATTGCCGTTGTCATTGCAAATACGTTTTTTCAATATGAATACAGCTTATCTGCCATGTTCATGAGAGCCTTAATTATGGGGCTGATCGGAGTCGCTATTTTTGGTTTCTGGAGCACCGTATTGAAGGATAAAGAAATGGATTAAGAATGATGTTCATTCTCAATTAGTCAGGATTTAGTGAGAATTAACCATCGAAAGTCCCCAGACTGTTTCTATAATGTGAAAACGTTGATATATCAAGCCTGGCATAGTTTGAATGAACTTTCATATCCTCGGAATAATACATAGAGTTGGAAATGGGTTTGAAGAATGGTTACAAAATATGTTTGAATAGGTAACAGGGTGTCGTTTTCCCTTGAACTCACCTTTCATATGATATAATATTGTAATGAGAATAAAGTGAGAATGGGTAACGTGCATCATTCTTATTAAGCAAGCCAAATTGTTCGCGGCTTCTGTGCCGTGAAAAAAATAAATGGAGGTTAGAACAAATGACAGCACCAAATTTAAAAGTTGAAGATCTTCATGTTTCCATTGAAGAAAAAGAAATTCTTAAAGGCTTCGGAATCGAAGTGAACGGCGGCGAAATCCATGCCATCATGGGACCAAACGGTACTGGTAAATCAACGCTTGCATCTGCTTTAATGGGGCATCCTAAATATGAAGTAACAAGCGGTAAAGCAACATTCAACGGCGAAGACCTGCTTGACATGGAAGTAGATGAGCGTGCTCGTGCCGGCTTGTTCCTCGCTATGCAATACCCTTCAGAAATCAGCGGCGTGACAAACGCAGACTTCATCCGTTCCGCTATTAATGCGAAACGTGAAGAAGGCGACGAAATCTCTCTAATGAAGTTCATCCGTAAAATGGATGACAAAATGAATACACTTGATATGGACCAGGCTTTTCAGCACCGTTACCTGAACGAAGGTTTCTCCGGCGGTGAGAAAAAGCGTAACGAAATTCTTCAGTTATTGATGCTTGAGCCTAAGATTGCGATCCTTGACGAGATTGACTCAGGTCTTGATATCGATGCCCTTAAAGTTGTAGCCGAAGGGATTAACGATATGCGCAATGAAGACTTTGGGTGCTTAATCATCACTCACTATCAGCGTCTTCTTAACTACATTACGCCTGACAAAGTACACGTAATGATGCAGGGACGCATTGTAAAATCCGGTGGCCCTGAGCTTGCTGAGCGCCTTGAAGCTGAAGGTTATGACTGGATTAAAGAAGAACTTGGTATCGAAGACGAGACTGTAGGCGAATAATAAGAGCGGTTTTTTAAGGAGGAGGAAACAAAATGTCAGTGGATACAAAGCTACCATTTGATCAGGAATACGTGACGAACTTCTCTAAAGACCGCCAAGAGCCGGAATGGCTGACTAACTTGCGTGTATCGTCTTTAGAGCGAGCAGAGGCAATCGACCTGCCAAAACCTGATAAAACAAACATTACGAAGTGGAATTTCTCATCATTTGAGCATGAGAAAGCAGTTTCTGCAGATACAAACTACGACGCCCTTTCTGAAAAGGTTAGAGAACTTGTAGGTAAAGAAGAAAATGCCAACACAATTCTCGTACAGGAAAACGGTGGAACGGTTTTTGCCCGTACCCAGGATGATCTTGCAAAGCAGGGTGTTATCTTTACCGATATCCACACTGCAGTTCAGGAGCACAGTGATCTTGTAGAGAAGTACTTCATGAGTGAAGCTGTAACAGCGGATGAAAACCGTCTGACTGCCCTTCACGCTGCTCTTCTTAACGGCGGAACATTCATTTATGTTCCGAAAAACGTAGAAGTAAAAGTCCCTCTTCAGGCGATTTACGTGCAAAAGGGGGCTGCAGGTCTCTTTAATCACGTACTGATCGTAGCTGAAGCCAACAGCTCTGTTACGTACATTGAAAACTACGCTTCCGAAAACTCTTCAGAAACAGTAGCAAACATCGTGGCAGAGGTTTATGCTGCGGACGGCGCTACAGTGAACTTCGGTGCTGTGGATAACTTCGGTGAAGAAGTAACAACGTACGTTAACCGCCGTGCCCAGGTAACCGGCCGTGACGCTAAAGTATACTGGTCCCTTGGACAAATGAACGATGGGAATACAGTTTCCGACAACACAACATTCCTCGTTGGTGAAGGTTCTTATGCAGATACGAAGACCGTCTCCATCGGCCGCGGAAAGCAGTCCCAGAACTTCACAACATTGATCAAGCACTATGGTAAAAATTCCGATGGTCAGATTCTTAAGCACGCAGTAATGAAAGATTCTGCAAGCTCGATCTTCAATGGAATTTCCAAGATCGAAAAAGGTGCGACGAAATCAAACGGAGAACAGACTGAGCGTGTTCTTATGCTTAGTGATAAAGCACGTGGTGACGCAAACCCGATCCTTCTTATCGATGAGGATGACGTAACAGCAGGCCACGCAGCTTCTGTAGGTAAGATCGATCCTCTGCAGATGTTCTATCTGATGAGCCGCGGAATTTCCCGTAAGGAAGCAGAGCGCTTAATCATCCACGGTTTCCTTGGACCGGTTGTTAATGAGATTCCAATTGAATCTGTAAAAGAACAGCTGATCGAGGTAATCGAAAGGAAAGTATACTAATGAACGTTTTAGACGTCCGTAAACAGTTCCCGATTCTCGACCAGGAAGTCAATGGTCAGCCACTCGTTTACCTTGACAGTGCCGCTACTTCACAAAAGCCTGTTCAGGTAATAGAAAAGCTTGATGACTACTACCGCCGTTATAATTCCAACGTACACCGCGGTGTACACACACTTGGAACGTTAGCGACGGACGGATACGAAGGAGCACGTGATAAAGTACGTAACTTTATCGGTGCTTCCTCAACTGAAGAGATTGTGTTCACACGGGGAACAACGACAGCGATTAACTTCGTTGCATCAAGTTACGGACGTGCCAACGTCGGTCCCGATGATGAAATTGTCATTACACCGATGGAGCACCACAGTAACATTATCCCGTGGCAGCAGCTTGCCAAAGCGACCGGGGCGACGCTTAAGTATCTTGAACTTAATGACGACGGTACCATCGCGATGGATAAGCTCGGGAACACGATTACCGACCGGACGAAAATCGTTGCGGTTATGCAGGTATCAAACGTGCTTGGTGCGATTAATCCTGTTAAGAAAATTGCCCAGGCTGCCCACAAGCACGGCGCCGTTATGCTTGTGGACGGAGCCCAGAGCACGCCTCACATGAAAGTGGATGTGCAGGATCTCGACTGTGATTTCTTTGCATTCTCCGCTCATAAAATGTGCGGACCGACCGGAATTGGTGTTCTTTACGGAAAGAAAGCTCTTTTGGAGAACATGGAACCGGTGGAATTCGGTGGTGAAATGATCGACTTCGTAGGTCTTCAGGAGTCAACGTGGAAAGAGCTTCCCTGGAAGTTTGAAGGAGGCACACCGATTATTGCCGGAGCAATTGGCTTAGGTGCAGCGATCGACTTTCTGGAAGACATCGGACTTGAAAATATAGAGAAGCATGAACACGATCTCGCCCAGTATGCATTGGGCCGCCTTGAGGAGATGGACGGGGTGACGGTTTACGGACCGAAGCACCGTACAGGACTTGTAACATTTAACTGTGATGATGTTCACCCTCACGATGTAGCCACTGTCCTTGACGCGGACGGCATTGCCGTCCGTGCCGGTCACCACTGTGCCCAGCCTCTTATGAAATGGCTTGATGTTACTGCAACGGCTCGTGCCAGCTTTTATTTATATAACACGAAAGACGATGTTGACGTGTTTATTAAAGGATTAACAAAAACAAAGGAGTACTTCGGAAATGTCTTTGGGTAATCAGCTAGATACGTTGTATCGACAAGTGATCATGGATCATTATAAAAACCCGAGAAACCGAGGCGAATTGGACGGAGATTCTCTTACCGTAAACATGAACAACCCGACTTGCGGTGACCGTATCCAGCTTCAGATGAAAGTGGAAGAGGGTAAAATCTCCGATGCAAAATTCACTGGTGAAGGGTGCTCCATCAGTCTGTCTTCCGCATCAATGATGACGCAGGCAGTTAAAGGTCTTCCTGTCGAGGACGCCTTAAAGTTATCTGAAATCTTTTCTGACATCATGCTCGGTAAAGATGCAGATTACGGTGATTTCGACCTTGGTGACATTGAAGCACTGCAGGGGGTTGCCAAGTTCCCTGCGAGAATCAAGTGTGCAACACTCGCGTGGAAGGCGATGGAAAAAGGAATTAAAGAAGACGGTCAGGCGTGATCCGGCATCTCCCATTAAGCACAATAGGTGGAGAAGATACGCATTATCGTGTAAAATAGAGGGAACATCTCCTAAAGTCTAAAGAAAGCTTCCCTTTATGACTGAAGGAAACAGTGTCGGATGAAGGAAGCGCGGTTTGGTTTTACCAGAATCACAAGGGAGGTTTTTCACATGGCAAAGAAAATGCCAGAAATCAGTGAATATCAATACGGTTTTTCCGATAAGGACGTATCGATTTTTCGGTCTAAACGCGGACTGACAAAAGAAATCGTCGAGGAAATTTCCCGTATGAAAGAAGAGCCACAATGGATGCTCGATTTCCGTTTGAAATCACTGGAGCAGTTTTATAAAATGCCAATGCCTCAGTGGGGCGGCGACTTGAGCGAATTGAACTTCGATGAAATTACGTACTACGTAAAGCCGTCTGAGAAGTCTGAGCGCTCCTGGGATGAAGTACCGGAAGAAATCAAGAACACATTTGATAAACTCGGTATTCCTGAAGCAGAGCAAAAGTATCTTGCTGGGGTATCTGCCCAGTATGAATCTGAAGTTGTTTACCACAACATGAAAGAAGAGCTTACTGAGCAGGGAATCGTGTTTAAAGACACCGATACAGCGCTAAAAGAGAACGAAGATATTTTCCGTGAGCATTTCGGAAAAACGATTCCTCCATCTGATAACAAATTCGCGGCATTAAACTCTGCGGTATGGTCCGGTGGATCGTTCATCTATGTACCAAAAGGAATTAAAACGGATACACCGCTTCAGGCATACTTCCGTATTAACTCTGAAAACATGGGTCAGTTTGAGCGTACGCTTATCATTGCCGATGAAGACAGCTCTGTACACTATGTAGAAGGTTGTACAGCTCCTGTTTACACAACCAACTCTCTACACAGTGCGGTTGTTGAGATCATCGTTAAGAAAAACGCTTACTGCCGTTACACGACAATCCAGAACTGGGCGCCAAACGTCTTCAACCTCGTTACAAAACGTGCCGTTGCTGAAGAAGGTGCCAACATGGAATGGGTTGACGGTAACATTGGTTCCAAGCTGACGATGAAATACCCTGCAGTCGTAATGAAAGGCCGCGGTGCCCGTGGTAACATCCTTTCCATTGCTATCGCAGGTAAAGGTCAGCACCAGGATGCCGGTGCGAAAGTACACCATTTAGCACCTGACTGCTCATCTACGATCGTTTCCAAGTCCATCTCCAAGCAGGGTGGTAAGGTAACGTACCGTGGAATCTGTCACTTCGGACGAAAATCTGAAGGATCTAAATCCAAAATCGAGTGTGACACGCTTATCATGGATAATGAGTCCACTTCCGATACGATCCCATACAATGAAATCCTAAACAACGACATTACTTTGGAGCACGAAGCAACAGTTTCCAAAGTGTCTGAAGAGCAGTTGTTCTACTTGATGAGCCGTGGTGTTTCCGAGCAGGAAGCAACAGAAATGATCGTAATGGGCTTCATCGAGCCATTTACAAAAGAACTTCCAATGGAATATGCCGTAGAAATGAACCGCCTGATCAAGTTCGAGATGGAAGGTTCCATCGGATAAGTTCGTTGAATATAGAAAGAGCCTGGAGATTTTGGTCTCCAGGTTCTTTTTTAGCGGGAAATGGGAGGGGGATGCAGGGCAGGCAGGACTAACCTGTTTAAAGGGTGTGCTAACCTGTTTAAAGCGGCTGCTAACCTGTTTAAAGCGGCTGCTAACGTGTTTAAACCGAGCACGAACCTGTTTAAACCGTCACCCCCCTAGTAATAATAAGGATAAGCAGACGCATAGTACGGATAACCGAAAGGCTGAGGATAATAATAGCTTGGACCCGCCAATGAGCTGCCTAATGCTCCTCCTAACAAACCGCCCAAGAATGGTGCGCCGAATCCGATTGCACCATAGCCGCCCCAGCCTGGCCGAGGCCCGCCGCCCCAGCCACCGCCACCCCATCCGCCCGGTCTAGGACGACGGGTATCATATCCTCCATGAATTATTCGTGTTTCTGAAGTATAAAAGGGTTGTTGCTCCAATATGTTCATTCTCCCCTCAATTTCATAACTCTCGTTTTTAAAGTGACGCAAACAGGGTATTCACACATCAGCATATGTACTAAAATAAAAATGCGTATAGTTAACAGCCTACTGAAAAGATAAAACACAAGAAGAGGCTTGGTAAAGAAAGAGGTGTATGGAATACATGATCAAAATAGGCCTTACCGGTTGGGGAGATCATGACTCTTTATATGAAGGTATAACAAAAAGCTCGGAAAAGCTCAGTGTCTATGCAGGTCATTTCCCAACTGTGGAAATTGATTCTACCTTTTACGCTGTCCAGCCACTAAGAAACATGGAAAAGTGGGCTTATGATACACCGGATTCGTTTTCGTTTGTTGTAAAGGCTTACCAGGGGCTGACAGGTCACCAGCGTGGGGACGGCAATCCCTTTTCCACACGCGAGGAAATGTTCGATGCTTTTTTAACTTCTCTTGATCCCCTTCAAAAGAGCGGGAAATTAGCAATGGTCCTTTGCCAGTTTCCACCGTGGTTTGAATGTAAAAAAGAGAATGTCCAGTACTTACGCTATTGTAAGGAATACTTAAATGACGTACCCTGCGCTCTTGAGTTTCGCCATCAATCCTGGTTTGCACCGGAATTCAAAGAACAAACCCTTTCTTTTATGGAAAAAGAAAAGTGGATTCACAGCATTTGTGATGAACCTCAGGCAGGGGCAAGGTCGATTCCTTTTGTTCTGGATACTGCAGGGAATGATGATGTTCTCTTTCGGTTTCATGGGCGTAATGTAGCAGGGTGGAATAAACCGGCCAATGGACAAGAGTGGCGGGACGTCCGCTATTTATATGAATACAACCAACAGGAACTGGAGGATCTCGCAGGTAAAGTTAAGAAAGCATATCAGTCTGCAAAGAATGTTTATGTTCTTTTTAATAACAATTCCGGCGGCCATGCGGCAGGAAATGCAAAGACAATGATTGATATACTTGGCCTTGATTACAAGGGCCTCGCACCTCGACAACTTGACCTTTTTGATTGATAATAGAAGGTATACATCAAGCGCTGCAGGCTGGCAGCAGAAAGTGAAGATATACGATTATGGAATGGATTCTTTTATTATTTTTAGGCTTGGTCGCTGCGATCCTGGGAAGTATTATGGGTCTTGGCGGAGGGATTATTATTGTCCCGGCTCTTATGGTTTTGAGCGGCTATACAACGATTCTGGAAGGGATTACTCCACAGGTGGCTGTCGGAACGTCTCTTCTTGTGATGATATTTACAGGACTTTCCTCTACACTTGCTTATGTAAAACAGAAAAAAGTAGATATTAAGAGCGGACTCATCTTTTTTATCGGAAGCGGACCGGGGGCACTTTTCGGTGTCTGGTTAAATAAAGATATCAATGTGAACATGTTCCTTATCTTTTTTGGGGTCTTTATTATCCTCGTATCGTTTATTCTAATGGTCAGAAAATATGTGAAGCCGATCCAGCTTGCGAAAAAGGGCGGCGTGCGCAGAACGTACCAAAATAATCTCGGTGATACGGTTGAATACGGGTATCATCCTGCGTTAGGCATTGCTATCGCCTTTGTTGTGGGGATGTGTTCCGGTCTCTTTGGAATTGGCGGAGGATCATTAATGGTTCCGGCCATGATCCTGCTATTTGCATTTCCGGCTCACATGGCCGTAGCTACTTCGATGTTCCTCGTCTTTTTATCTGCGATTGTAAGCTCCATTTCGCACATTTCACTAGGAAACGTAGATTGGCTGTATGCAGCAGCCTTAATTCCCGGTGCATGGGCAGGCGGGATGATCGGAGCTGCGATTAACCGTCGTCTGGCAAGTGATACGGTTGTCAATTTACTGCGTATTATGTTGGTTATTATCGGTATCCGCCTTATTTATCAAGGTATAACAGGGGCGTGACGCATAGGTGGTGAACATCTTGAAGAAAAAAACACTTAGGATTCTACATACAAATGACTTACACAGCCAGCTGAGTCAGTGGCCTGCTGTTGTTTCAAAAATCAATGAACTGAGAGATGAAGCTGAGGAGGAGGGTGAAGAAGTACTGCTTTTCGACATCGGTGATCATGCCGACCGGGTTCATCCGATAACGGAGGGGCTAGAAGGGAAAGGGAATGTGGAACTCCTCAACCGTCTCCGTTATGACGCAGTCACCATTGGCAATAATGAAGGAATGACTTTTTCAAAAAAACAACTGGATGCTCTTTATGCCGATGCAGGATTTGATGTGCTCGTTGCAAACCTGAAAGATGCAAACGGGCAAAAGCCCGGCTGGGCAAAATCCCATCGGATCTTTACAACAAAGCAAGGTGTCACGGTTGGTGTTTTCGGTGTGACGGTTGCCTACAAACTGTTCTACAGTGCTCTTGGATGGTCGATTGAAGATCCGTTTGAGGCAATTGAAGAAGAAGTCAATTTGCTGAAGGACCAGGTAGATGTGCTGGTTTGTCTTTCCCATCTGGGATTGCACGATGATGAGCGGATGGCAAAGCAGTATCCTGAGATTGACCTGATTCTCGGGTCCCACACCCACCACCTTCTTTTGGACGGAGAAAAAATTAATGAGACCTGGATTCATCAGTGCGGACGTTCCGGCTCGCACTTTGGGGACATTACGATCTCATTTGATGAAACGAGTCATTCGGTTTCCCTGGTAGATATCCACACAGTTGAAGTGGATCACGCACATGGAGGCAGAGATAAGGGTACAGAAGATGCTCTTACTGAGCTTCAAAAGCGTGCAGATGATGTTTTAGGTGAAGTTGTTACGACACTGCCGGAAGACTGGGAACTGAGCTGGGAAAAGGAAACACCTCTGTCCAAGCTCCTTGTAACCGGGCTCAGACGCTGGTGCGAGGCGGATGTAGCGATGATGAATGCCGGTATTCTTCTTGAAGGACTGAAGAAGGGACCCGTCACAAAGGGGACCCTTCACAGTATTTGTCCACACCCGATTAATCCGGCGAAAGTGAAGCTCTCGGGTGAGAGACTCCTTGAGTTCATCCGGGAGGCCCATAAAGAGGAGAAGATTTATAAAAAAGTCAAAGGATTTGGTTTCCGCGGAAAGATTCTTGGTATGATGGTGTATGATGGGATTGACGTTTTGGAATCACCGGAGGGACCCCTGCAGCCGAAAGACATCCGTATCCTTGGAAAACCTCTTGACCGGTCAGCTAATTACAATGTAGCAACGGTGGATATGTTTACCTTCGGATACCTGTACCCTTCCATAAGCACAGTAAATGAGAAAACCTATTATATGCCGGAGTTCCTCAGGGACGTACTGGCATGGAGCCTTAGGAACATACACCTCGATTAAAGGCCCGGAGCCATTGAACAAGCACTTTTTTCTTTTTCACTCATAAGCTGTTACTAGCCTGTGACTTGTTTGAATCAGAAGGAATAGCCGGAAGTGGAAGAGGTGAGTGATGTGATTGATGTGCAACCGATGTTTATAGATGGTAAGCCTTTTACTGCAGTTACTGTGAAGTTACCGAAAACGAACTTCATGGCTGTTACCAATGACGTTGGCTACATTATGTGCGGTGCTTTGGACGTGGCACTGTTGAACGAAAAGCTTGCAGCACGAAAGATTGTAGCGGGAAGAGCAGTAGGTGTAAGAACGATCGATGACCTGCTGAACGCGCCCCTTGAATCTGTTACTTATGAAGCGGAGTATCTAGGCATTCATGCAGGCATGTCAGGAAAAGAGGCATTGCTTCGCATGGTGGAGAAAGTATAATAAAGGGTTAATGTGAATCCTTTTCTTTTAGTAACCGAAGGATGTTGAAGGTGTCCCTCCAGGTTGTCTTATCGTTTGGGACACCTTTTAAAGCAAGGGCTAAGCCGCTGGAAAGCCGGTATGTAAAGGTTTCGTTTGCCGGGAAAGCAGCGGATAAAGCTATATTGCTGACCTATTGAGACATCATAAATCAGAGCGTATTTCTCAGCAAAGGCAGGTCAATTATGCGTCTACGAGCAGTTTACTCTATAAAACAAAATGATCGTCTTGCAAAGGCGATTTACAATGAAAATGGCCAAGTCCTCGTGCAGGCCGGCATACCACTGTCCAATGCCATGATCAGCCGGTTAAAGGCAAAGGGGATTACGTTTGCCTACGTTGATGATGACGTTACAAGTGATATATACTTTGAAGAAGTCATTACCGAGCAGACGAGGCATTCGTCCATTAATACGATTAAGAAATCCTTTCAGGCCGTTACAGCTCCTGAAGTTTTGAAAAAATCTTTTGAGGTCGACAAAGTCAGCCGTTCGTTTGGCGGCATTGTCTCAAACATTCTGCATGATGTGAGGAAGCATAAAGAAGCGATTTCCCTTTTATCGAGTGCGTATTGCTATGATTCCTATATTTTTCACCATTCATTGAATGTCACTGTCTATGCCCTTGCCCTGGGGGAACGCCTCGGGCTTAATGAGGGTCAGCTTAAGGATCTCGGACTTGGCTCTCTACTCCACGATATCGGGAAAATGGCCGTACCTACCGAAGTGTTACATAAAAAGAATGCCCTCACGGATGAAGAGTTTGCGGTCATCAAAGAGCATACAACAGCAGGCTATGAACTGCTGAGAAAAACCCATACAATTCCTTTGTTATCAGCCCACTGTGCATACCAGCATCACGAGCGCCTGAATGGTTCGGGATATCCACGGGGAATCGGTGGAGATGAGATTCATCTTTACGGAAAAATCATCGGAATCGCCGACGTATTTGATGCCGTTACCTCTAACCGTATATACAGAAAAGCGAGGCTTCCACACGAAGGTCTTGAGCTTCTTTATGCGGGAGCGGACAACCTGTTTGATAAAAAAATGGTTGAGGTTTTTGCAAAAACTGTGGCTATCTACCCGGTCGGTCTTGAAGTGGTGTTGAATGACGGCAGGCAAGGTGTTGTATCCAAGCAGAATAAAAACATGAATGCCAGGCCGGTCATCCGAATTTTACAAGAGGCAGGAAGGGTTGTTTTCCCTTATGAGGTGGATCTGACGAAAGAATTAAACATTACAATTGTGAAGTGTGAAGCCAGGCTTTCTGAAGAAGAAGCATCGTAGAAGGCACTGAAAAAGTTCGGTCTTTAACTTTTCCAGTGCATTCTGAGCAATGTGCGGAACGGTTGCATTTTTAAAAGCCTGTTATGAATGGGTTTCTCGTAACAGGCGCGCAACCGAGTGGAGCCATTGCCACTGAAATAATAGGCACTGAAAAAGTTGGTTTGTACTTTTTCAGGGGCCTCAATTAAGAATAGGAGGCTGCGGATATGAAACAATATCTCGACTTATGTGAACATGTGCTGGAAAACGGCACAAAGAAAGATGACCGTACAGGAACGGGAACAGTGAGCACGTTCGGATACCAGATGCGTTTTAATCTCGCTGAAGGGTTCCCGCTTCTTACTACGAAGAAACTTTCATTGAGGGCAATCATTCATGAACTGCTCTGGTTTATTAAAGGTGACACAAACATCGCCTACCTTAAAGAAAATAATGTACGGATCTGGAATGAATGGGCTGATGAAAATGGCGACCTTGGCCCGGTTTACGGAAAACAGTGGCGCAGCTGGCCGACACCTGAAGGGGAGTCGATTGACCAGTTGAGAAACGTCATCGAAGAAATTAAGAAGAACCCTGATTCAAGACGGCTTGTTGTCAACGCGTGGAATGTAGGTGATCTGGATAAAATGGCCTTGAGCCCATGCCACTGCCTGTTTCAGTTCTATGTAGCGGACGGTAAACTGTCCTGTCAGCTGTACCAGCGAAGTGCGGACCTGTTTCTCGGGGTGCCTTTCAACATTGCATCTTACGCTCTCCTTACAATGATGATTGCTCAGGAATGCGGCCTGGAGTACGGGGAGTTTGTTCATACCTTCGGAGATGTACACATTTACAGCAATCATATCGAGCAGGTGAAATTGCAGATGAGCCGTGAACCGAGAAGCCTTCCGAAGATGAAACTGAACCCGGACATTACGAAGATCGAGGACTTTACGTTTGATGACTTTGAATTAGTGGAATACGACCCTCACCCACACATTAAAGGAGAGGTGAGTGTATGATTTCATTGATTGCTGCGATGGACGAGAACAATGTGATCGGTCATGAGAATAAACTGCCCTGGAGTCTTCCAAACGATCTGGCTCACTTTAAAAGAATTACATCGGGTCACACCGTCGTTATGGGCAGAAACACGTTTGTTTCCATCGGAAGACCGCTGCCGGACCGACGAAACATCGTCGTTACAAGCAACCCTGACTTTTACCATGACGGGATTGAAGTGGTGGACAGCCTCGCTGTTGTTGACGACCTGGCTCAAAAAGAAGAGGTCATGGTCCTGGGCGGTCAGAAGGTATTCGAACAGCTCATGGATAAAGCGGACCGTCTTTATGTGACGCGCATTCACCATACGTTCCAAGGCGATACGTATTTCCCGCCATTTTCAGAACAGAACTGGGATATCACTGAGAAGCTTGAAGGAAAAATGGACAGTGAGAACAAATACGCCCATACATTTTTCGTTTATGACCGGAAGAGATAACAGCATCCCCCCGTCCATTTGTGTGACGGGGGGATTTTTGTGTCGGAGGGCGGCAGGGAGGGAATGTCGTTTCCGGGCATCCTCTTTCGATCGCTGGAAGTTCTGCATAAATACTGCTGAAGTCTGTCTATATCCGGCGGAAGCTCTGTATAAAAGTGGACATGTATAAATGAGGGGAAGTTCTTCATAAAAATGCAAAAGGTATTTAAATGGAGAGCGGATTAGTGGAGGCGGTTTTGCTGTGCGGAAGAAGGCGGTGTGTGTCGAATGGCCGATATATTTCTGTTAGAGGTCGATAAATCAGAATTAGTGGCCGATACACCTATAAAAAAACCAGCAGCCTTGAAAAGAGAATCCGATTCCCCTCAGGTCCGGTTTTCTTAAATGTCGAAATATAACGAATTCTCTTTAAATGTACATAAGTTCTCCATAAAACTCCGGAAAGTCTGCATAAACCGTGAAAAGTTCTCCATAAATCATCCCGAACTTAAATCACTCCTCCTCCTATTCCTATAAAGCTGTCCAGCTGCCAAACAAAGAAATGTCATGAAGTGGTTTGACGAAATTGGCTTTAGATTAAATTGATTGCGCATACATTCCCTTTTACTATAAAAGTATAAGAAAACGAAATCCTTAATCAAAGAGGAGGAATCATAAATGGCTGAAGAAAAGAAAAAAAGTTCAGTTAAGGCCAGAGTACAGAAGTTTGGCAGTTTCCTTAGCGGAATGATCATGCCAAACATCGGGGCATTTATTGCATGGGGATTAATCACAGCTTTGTTTATTCCGACAGGGTGGCTGCCAAATGAGACGTTTGAGCAGCTTGTAGGACCGATGATTACTTACCTGCTGCCATTATTGATCGCGTATACAGGTGGTAAGATCATTTATGATGTTCGTGGTGGTGTGGTCGGTGCCATTGCTACAATGGGGGTTATCATAGGCGCGGACATTCCAATGTTCCTGGGCGCTATGATCATGGGACCACTTGCAGGTTTTATTATTAAGAAAATTGACAATGTGTTCTTACCAAAAGTAAGACAAGGCTTTGAAATGCTTTACAATAACTTCTCGGCAGGGATACTCGGTGCGCTTCTTGCCATGCTCGGAGTCATCGGGATCGGACCGGTCATTGTAGCCTTTACAACGGTTCTGGCAGGCGGAGTACAAGTGATTGTCAATGCTGGACTGCTGCCTTTGGTCAGTATCTTTATTGAGCCGGGGAAGGTACTTTTCTTAAATAATGCTATTAACCACGGCATTTTATCTCCTCTTGGAGCCGAGCAGGCGCTTCAGGAAGGAAAGTCAATCTTATTCATGCTTGAAACCAACCCGGGACCGGGACTGGGTATACTGTTAGCTTATATGGTATTCGGTAAAGGAATGGCAAGACAGTCAGCTTCAGGAGCGAGTGTCATTCACTTCTTCGGGGGCATTCACGAAATTTACTTCCCTTATATCTTAATGAAACCATTGCTGATTCTGGCGGCAATCGGCGGGGGAATGAGCGGTATTTTCGTCTTCACACTCTTTAATGCAGGTCTTTCATCTTCACCTTCACCAGGAAGTATCATTGCTTATACGCTGTTAACACCTCAAGGTAATTTCCTTGGTGTTTATGCAGGGGTTATTGTGGCAACGGTCGTTTCATTCCTGATTGCTTCTGTGATCCTGAAGCGCGGGGCACCTGACGATGAAGGAGATCTTCAAGGTGCTGCGGCGAAAATGCAGGATATGAAAGGGAAGAAAAGCGCTGCTGTTGGAAGTCTGGCAGACAGTGAGAAAGAAGAAAAAGAAACTGTAGAACAATCGAAAGCAGATGCTGAGGTAAATAAAGTCGTATTTGCCTGTGATGCGGGCATGGGTTCCAGTGCCATGGGAGCATCCATTCTGAGGAATAAATTCAAGAAAGAGTCAATTGATATTGAGGTTACAAACACTTCAATCAGTAATCTGCCGGCTGATGCGGATATTGTCATTACTCATAAAGATCTGACTGAGCGGGCAAAGGACAAATTGCCGGATGCGGACCACATTTCCGTTGACAACTTTCTCGGCTCACCGAAATACGACGAGCTGGTAAAGCGGTTAAAATAATGTGAAAAAGAACTGCGGGAGACGATAACATGTATATCTCTGCTCGTGAACGAAAAATCATTGAACAATTGCTGAGGGCCAAACAGGACATTACCATTAAGGAAATTGCGAAATCCATTCAGGTCAGCGACCGGACCGTCCACCGCGACTTGAAGGGCGTAGAGGATATCTTAGATTCCTTTGGTGTGACTCTGGTTAAGCAATCCGGCAGGGGGCTTGAGCTTCAAGCTTCTCAGCCCCGGCTGGATGAGTTACACAAGTATATCTCCCAGCTGAACCATGAAGAGTATACACCTGAAGAACGGAAAGTACTGCTGATCAGCAAACTTCTTCATTTACGTGAACCTGTAAAACTGTTTACTCTTGCAACCGAATTGAATGTCACCGCTGCCACGATCAGTACTGATCTGTCGAGAGCTGATGACTGGCTTGGGGACTTTCAGCTGAGTGTTGTAAGAAAAAGAGGATCAGGAATTGACCTGTCCGGTACAGAAACGAATAAGCGAAGGGCTATGAGCCGGCTTTTGGTAGAGTTTGTGAATGAAGAAGACTTCTATTCCTTAATACACCGTCAGCCTGATGAAGAGGGCAGCATGAATACAGTTTCAGCCCGCCTTCTGCATCTGGTGGATAAGGACATGCTCTCGGCTGTGGAAGAAGCCGTCCAGGATGTAAGGGGAGACCTTCCATATGAGATTGCCGACTCTGCTTATATCGGATTAGTCATCCACCTTACTTTATCCATCGAACGAATTAAGCTGGGTGAAGAAATCACCATGAAGCAGGGCGGACTGGAAGAGATGATGGAGACGGCAGAATGGAAGCTTGCTGGAGAGCTTGCCCGGCGCCTGGAAGGGAAACTCGCTATTCAGATCCCGCAAGCTGAAACCGGCTATATTACCATGCACCTCAGGGGAGCGAAGCTCAGTGCTGAACAGTATGTGCAGCTCGATCAGGCGAACATGGACACTGTCCTTTATGCTAAGAAACTCATTCGTTATGTTGATAAAAAAATAGCAGGGGACCTTGAAAAAGATTCTTCCCTTCTTCAGGGGCTTGTTACACACCTGTATCCTGCTCTCTACCGAATCAAGGAAGGGATGAAGATTCATAACCCTATGACCGGACAAATTAAAGAAGAATACCCAGTACTTTTTCAAACACTTGAAGAAGGTGTAAAGGCCGTTTTTCCCGGTCTTGATATTCCCGATGAAGAAGTGGCCTATCTAGTGATGCATTTTGGATCGGTGATGAATCAGAGACGGCGTAATGCAGGTTATACGGCACTTGTGATTTGTTCGAGCGGCGTCGGGTCTGCAAAAATGCTTGCCTCGAGAATTCAAAAGGAAATTTCGTTAATCGATCGTGTGCAGACCATTTCTGTTCAGGAAATGATGGATATGAACCTTGATGACTATGATCTGGTTCTTTCTACGATTAAATTGACCAGCGTGAACCGGGATTATTTTGTTGTGAGTCCGTTTTTGCCCCAAAGTGAAAGCGTGGCGATTCATCAACACCTTCAGCAGTTAAAACCGAAAGCGAAGGAAACAAAACAAGAATCCAATGCCGGTTTACACATTGACCATTTTGAAGGCTATTCAAAATCGGTAAATGCCATCGTCAGTCTGCTCAATCAATTTGAAGTGTACAGGTTTGACTCAACTGACATCCGATGTCTTGTGGACAGTCTGTGCACTGAGATGGAAAAGGAAAAGAAGATCGATTCTGCAATAGAGGTTTCTAAGGCACTGATTGAGCGGGAAAAGCTGGGGGGACTTGGCATACCCAATACGGGAATGGCTCTTTTCCACGCCCGGACACTGGCAGTAAAACAGCCTGTTTTTACAATCGCACGGATCAGCGTATCTCTTATGACAAAGGGAATGGACGGCGGGGATCAGGAAATATCTACGGTTTTATGTATGTTGGCAGGAGAAGATTCGAGCAAAGAAGAGCTGCAGGTTCTAAGTTCGATCAGCGCTGCGATCGTACATGATGAGAAAAATCTTCATGTATTTGAATACGGGGAAAAAGATGATGTTCTTCATCAATTATCAAAAGTATTTAACGATTATTTAAAATCTTTATGAGGAGTGTTTTATATGAGTATTTTAACGAAAGAAAACATTGTACTTGGAGCGGCACCGGCAACGAAAGAAGAAGCCATTGAACAAACAGGCAGTATTTTGGTTGAAAAAGGGTATGTGTCTCCGGGTTATATTGAAAAGATGAAGGAAAGAGAAGCTCTTACCTCAACGTATATGGGGAACTTTGTAGCAATTCCTCATGGAACAGAAGATTCAAAGAAAGAAGTGAAACACTCCGGTATTTCCATCGTACAAGTCCCTGAAGGAGTGGACTTTGACGGAAATGAAGTAAAAGTATTGATTGGTATTGCCGGAAAAGATAATGAGCATCTGGAAATCCTTTCGCAAATCGCCATCGTCTGTTCTGAAGAAGAAAACATTGAAAAAATGGTATCCGCATCGTCTCCGGAAGAACTGCTCAGTCTTTTTGAGGAGATCGTTTAAATGAAAGCCGTCCATTTTGGCGCGGGAAACATCGGAAGAGGCTTTATCGGCCAGCTGCTATACGATGCGGGAGCAGCGATTACATTTGTAGATGTGAATGATGAGGTTATTAACGCCATGAACAGTGAAAGGCATTATGACATTGTTTACGC
Organism: Alteribacter salitolerans; assembly: GCF_016901055.1. Classification (NCBI taxonomy): domain Bacteria; kingdom Bacillati; phylum Bacillota; class Bacilli; order Caryophanales; family Bacillaceae; genus Alteribacter; species Alteribacter salitolerans. The sequence continues at coordinate 203,275 of NZ_JAFEUX010000007.1, forward strand.
CCAGGAGGAAGAACTGCGTTATTCCGTGCATGGTGTAAAAGGCCTGAACAGCCGTACTGAAACAGATAAAGTTGTCTCAGAAATTGCAGAAGCGGATATCGTGACAACGGCTGTGGGGCCGAACGTTCTTAAGTTCCTTGCTCCTGTAATAAAAGAAGGACTGGTAAAAAGAAGCGGTAAAGCTGTAGATGTGATCGCCTGCGAGAACATGGTAGGGGGCAGTGAACAACTGAAACAGTATGTGCTGGATCAAGCAGATGATGAGGAACGCAGGATTGTTGAAGAGTCGGCCGGCTTTCCAAATGCTGCAGTAGACCGGATTGTTCCCGAACAAGTCGTTGGAAACGGGTTGGATGTAACAGTTGAGCCATTCTATGAATGGATTGTTGAAACAGAAGGAATGAAGAATCCGGACGTAAGAATTCCAGGTATCCTATATGTGGAAGCTCTTTCCCCTTATATTGAGCGTAAGCTTTTCACCGTCAACACGGGGCACGCAGCGGCAGCGTATCTCGGCTCTTTGGAAGGGTACAAAACAATTGCTGAGGCGATGGCAGATGAAGGTGTATTTACGTCTGTACGTGGAGCGCTGGAGGAAACGGGGAAGTTGCTTACAGCAAAGTATGACAGCTTTTCTAAAGATGAGCAAAAAGCCTATATCGAGAAGGTACTGGCACGCTTTGTAAATCCCAAACTGGTGGATGACGTGAAGCGGGTAGGGCGCACCCCTCTACGGAAACTGGGACGTAAGGAAAGGTTGATCTCTCCCGCAGAACAGTTAATGAAGCGAAATGGGCAGCCTGCTTTTCTCGTTGATGTGATTGTGGCGGCTCTCTCTTTCCGGAACGAAGACGATCCGGAAGCGGTGAAACTCGCTGAGGAGATACAGGAAAAAGGTGTGGGTTATGTTTTGAGACACTACTCACAGCTGGAAGAAAACTCTCCTTTATACGAATCAATTTTAGAGAAGTACAATGACACGGAAAAATAAAGGATTGGAAAAAACGAAGGCAGCCAGCCTTCGTTTTTTGTCGGGAGGGTTAAATTTCATTGGAAGATTTTATGGGGGGGCATACCTCACCTCGGTGAACTAATGGAGGCACTTTCAAGCGTAATTTTTAAATTAAAACCCAAACCTTCTTTTTCTCTAAATTGTGCGGGGTCTGTCCCCCGACAATTTTGCATAGGTATGTAAGAGAGGAAGGGGTGCTTGGCTGATGAAGCGGAGGTTTCGGGCGTTCAAGCCGGTCAAATCGAGGAGACGGAAAGGACCTTTGCCTTTTCGTTATGTATTTTTAATTTCATTTTTAATTTTTTCTCTGATGACTGCCCAGGGTCTTGTGATTGTTGAAAAGGGTATTCGTCCGACGCTTATATCCATTGCAAAGACTGAGACACAGAGGATCGGGACACTTGCTATCAATGATGCGATTTCCAAACAGATTCTTGAGAATACGAACCTAGAAGAGGTCATTGAAACAGAGATGGGTCCTGATGGCAGTATTACGTATATGAACTTCAACCCGGTTATATTTAATAAAGTTTTGCAGCAGACAACCCAGCGCGTACAATCGTATTTAAATGATATTGAACACGGCAGGGTGAGGGATGTGGGTCTTCCCACAGATGTGAACGTGGAAAGAGAGGGAGCAACGTTTTCCGAGGATGGCATCATTCACATGATTCCACTCGGTCAGGCTACGAACAATGCTCTGCTGGCACACCTTGGTCCAAGGGTGCCTGTCCGTTTATCCGCCATCGGTGACGTGAAATCCCAGCTGAGGTGGGAAGCGGTACCTCTGGGGATCAATAACACATGGATCAGTATCAGCGTTGAAATAGAGGCGGATGTGAAAATCGTAATCCCGTTTGCAACGGATACGGCTGCTGTAACCACTTCGATTGCGGTGGCCAATGTGTATATCCCTGGAGAAGTGCCTGAGTTTTACGGAACGGGTGTAACCCCTGTGCTTTCCAGGGACTTGGAAACCGGAGAGGTGAATGTATCTGAGACTGAAACCATTTCAACCCAGGAAAATTTGCCAGGTGATTAATGGTTGCATTCCCTTACACCCTCTGATACAATCATTTACGGTTTGACAATTGAATCGGTTATGGTACCTCATCACGATGTGTGTGAGGTAGAGGCGCGAAGTCAAAGAGTATGTATCATGAGATTCGGACATCTGTGAGTGATACAAAAAGGGGACTTTGCCGAAGCGGGTATGCGTGTCCAGCGCTGCCTGGCTGGGGTTGCATTTAAAAAATGCATCACTGTCACTCGGGAAACCGCAGTGGAGAACTACTGACTCTTTCTTGTTGGGGATCATGTGTTAGCTTACAAAGGCAGCATTGGAATCCAATGATGTCTTTTTTTTGTGAGAAAAAACAGTGTTCCTTGAATTGATGGATGAACGGCCTCATCTCACAGCAGTATTGTCAAGCTTTTTGCGCGCTCTTGAAGGTTATTTCAAGAACGGGTCGAATATCATACATTATTTTAATTAGGGGGAATTATTATGGATCACGGAGCATTATCATTACTGCCTCCGATATTGGCACTTATTATGGTTATCCTTACCCGCCGTGTTCTTCTTTCACTGGGTATCGGAATTATTGTCGGTGCGCTTATGGTCAATCAGAACGAAGAGCTCTTCGTCAACGAAGCGCTGTCTCAGGTTATCTCTATAGTGACAGGTATCTTTTATGTACCGGGTGAAGGAGTAAACACCTGGGAGTTTTATATTCTGCTGTTCCTTGTTATTTTAGGAATAATTGCTTCACTTATTACAATGACAGGAGGAAGCAGAGCCTTTGGTGAGTGGGCACTGAGCCGTGTGAAAACACGAATCGGCGCACAGATTGTCACTGCCTTCCTTGGGATTATCATTTTTATTGATGACTACTTCAACAGCCTGACTGTAGGTAACGTGAGCCGTCCGCTGACTGACCGTCACCGGATTTCACGGGCGAAGCTTGCCTATGTCGTCGATTCAACAGCAGCATCCATGTGTGTGCTCATTCCGCTTTCAAGCTGGGGAGCCTACATTATTACGATTATCGGTAACGATGTACTAATGGAGCATGGAGTCACTGAATTTGGTGCTCTTCAGGCGTTTATTATGATGGCACCGATGAACTTTTACGCTGTATTTGCCATTCTTATGGTCTTTGCGGTTGCTTGGTTCCGTCTGGATTTCGGTCCGATGCGTACACATGAGCTTCGTGCGCTTACGACAGGCGAGCTTGTGGATAAAGAAAAAGGAGCTGTTCCCGGGGACAGTGAAGATGCTCAGCCGGTTGTTTCAGGTCGTGTAGGCGACTTGGTATGGCCGATCGTCACGTTAATTGCAGCCACAGTTCTATTCATGATCGTAACAGGCGTTCAAGGTACTGAAGGGGAAGCGGGCCTTCTTGCTACGTTTGAAAATACAGATGTAGCGGCTTCACTCCTTTATGGCGGTCTCATCAGTATGGCAGTAACCATCGCCATTGCCTTTATGCGCAAAGTGCCGGTTAAAGATTTCGGCGTAGGCTTATGGGCTGGAGTTAAGTCGATGCTTCCGGCCATTTACATTTTGATCTTTGCCTGGACAATCATCGAAATTATCGGCGAACTCGGCACAGGTGCTTACCTAGCTGAAGTGGTAAATGACAACATGAACCTTGCTTATCTGCCGGTTGTATTGTTCCTCATTGCAGGATTTATGGCATTTACAACTGGGACAAGCTGGGGAACATTCGGAATCATGCTGCCGATCGCAGGAGAAATTGCAGCTCAGACGGATGTTACGCTGCTTCTTCCGGTATTGGCCGCCGTCCTTGCAGGAGCAATCTTCGGAGATCACTGTTCTCCAATTTCAGATACGACAATTTTGTCTTCTACAGGTGCGGGAAGCCATCATATCGATCACGTGCTTACGCAACTGCCGTATGCGGTTCTCGTTGCAGTGATTGCGTCTGCAGGTTTCCTTGTAATCGGCTTTACAGGAAGCTTCCTTGCAGCCATTGCCGCGTCGCTTGTGGTATTTGCACTGTCAGTCTTTATTCTGAAAACAGTTATAAAGCCGGTTGATGCTTAAAATTAAATCTGAGGGTGATTCATAAGGTGAAAAATCACCTTATGATCACCCTCTTTTTTTATTTTCGTTTAATAATAATTACTTTTCAGAGCATCTGCTCCTTTTGTGCCATTTTAAATGATTATCTTGCCAGATACCGGATAAAATTGGTATATTCAGATTACATTAATTTTCTGAAAATACCTTTACAAATACTACTGGGCTACTTATAATAAGACAATGTAACCACGTCGAAATTTGTCAAAAAAAAGCGAATGACCTGATTATGTTTGCTTCTTTTTTAGGTAATAGCAGTCAGAAAATATTGACAATTTCCAGGGTGGAAAATTCCGTAGAAAGAGAGAGGGGTTTTATTATGAGTAATGGCCGTGAAAGGTTTTCCAAGCTTGGATTTATCCTCGCTGCCGTAGGTTCGGCTGTAGGACTCGGAAATGTGTGGCGTTTTTCGTACGTAGCGGGAGACAGTGGAGGAGCTGCTTTTTTACTTATTTATATCTTATGTATTTTCCTCGTTGGTCTGCCGGTATTGCTTGCTGAATTTTCGATAGGCCGGAAAGGGCAGCAGGACGTAGTAGGATCTTTTAACGCAATTTCCCCTCAAAAACCATGGGCAATCGGTGGATTTCTGGGCGTTGCGTCTGCATTCTTAATTTTGTCATTTTACGGTGTTATCGCCGGATGGGTCGTATACTTCCTCTACAGCTATGTAACCGGTGCTACGGGGAATGTAGGTACAGGAGAATATGGGGACTTCTTCGGTGCCTTTATCGGTGGAGCTGCAGGGCCTGTTTTCTGGCAAGTACTCTTCATGATATTTGTTGTGGCTATTGTTTTCAGTGGTGTAAAAAAAGGTATCGAACTTTCAAACAAGATTTTCATGCCTTTACTGGCTGTAATTCTGATTTTCCTTGCAGGCTACAGCCTGACGCTTGACGGTGCAGGAGAAGGTCTGACATTCCTGTTCACACCGGACTGGAGTGCATTTGCCCAGCCGGGTGTGTATGCAGCTGCCATCGGACAAGCTTTCTTTACCCTGTCCCTGGGTATGGGAGCTATGATTACGTATGCAAGTTATCTGCCTAAAGATACAAACCTGCCAAGTGCAGCAGGAACAGTTGTCACGTTTGATACATTGTTTGCCATTGTGGCAGGTCTTGTGATCTTCCCGGCAGTGTTTACGTTTGGTCTTGAGCCGGGAGCCGGCCCTGGGCTGATCTTCATCACCCTTCCAGAAGTATTTAACCAGATGGGCGGCACTGGAACGCTGTTCGGCATTCTGTTCTTCTTCCTTGTAGCCATTGCGGCATTATCTTCTGCAATCTCCTTGCTTGAAGTAAGTGTTGCATATGCGATGCGCAAGTTTAACTGGACGAGACGCTTCTCTGCCGTAGTGGTCGGGGCGGTTGTGACCCTGTTTGGTATTCCTTCTGCTTTGAGTCAGGGAGGTCCGCTATCAGAATTTACGATTTTCGGACTGCCGTTCCTTGATGCAGTTGATACACTGACAGATAAGTACTTTCTGCCTCTGGGCGGTCTTGTGATTGCACTGTTTGTGGGGTGGGGCTGGAATAAAGTCGATGCCCTTAAGGAAACAGGTCTTACAAATTCAGCATTAGGAACGGCCTGGATCTGGTTCCTGCGAATTGTAGCACCATTGGGAATCGCCGTGATTCTTCTTCTCAACATTCTTGGATAAAAAAAGACAAAAAGGCTTCTCCGGAAATGGAATTCCGGAGAGGCCTTTTTATTTGATTTTCAGGACCATACAAAAGGCTCCTGTCAACCCTTCCCCGCAAATTGTGCGGGGACAGACCCCCGAACTTTTCTTGGATTTTTATTTGCGGCGGGACTGGCGTTCGATTTTTTCCCATGCCCGGAGTGAGGGATAGGGGTCGAATGACCATTCGAAGTAGCCGTTGTCTTTGTACATTCCGTAGTGGAGGTGGGGCGGGAACTTCCCTTGGGTCCCGGGTTTTCCGTAACCTGAGCTTCCGACGTAGCCCACAACTGTCCCCGGTTCAACGATTGTCCCACGTTCCACTCCTTTTTCAAATCCGGTCAGGTGGGCGTAGTAGTGGTAGACGTTATTTGTGTCACGTATCCCGATTCGCCAGCCACCAAACTTATTCCATCCTTTAAGTTCCACAATTCCGTATGTGGTAGACCTGACGGGGGTGCCGTATCCAGCAAAAAGATCGGTTCCCTCATGAATTCTGCGTCCGCCCCAGCCGCGGGAATGTCCCCACGTTCCTCTGTAACTGTAGTTATAATTGAGCGGCAGAGGAAACACTCTCTTACGGAGATCAAGCGTATTGAAGGTACGGTACACTTCCGCATGTCCGTTGATGAGCTCTATGGCTTTATCGCGCTGATAATAATCCCATAATCCAATTCGCATGTTCTCCTCATCAGTGCCGAAAGCAGCAAGCCTCTGGGCAAAAGTGAAGAGGACATCCTCATCGTTCGTCTGTTCGGCGAGGCCGTCTCCGTTACCATCAAGGCCAATTCCATTGAAAAGCGAAATTGAAACAGGGTTTGAATCGTCAGGATCGGGGTTTTCCATACCGGCCCACCTTTCAGCCGGAATTAAGATACCTACATATCCCTCTTCATCAGCCAAGTCCCGACGTGCCCTTCTGAGCCCGCGTTCATAGCTGTCCACACCTGCTATGTAGTACCAGGGAACACCGGTAAGTGTTTCAGTTTTTTTATAAAGTGCCATCCGCTCTGCAAAGATTTCTTCAGATGAACGTTCTTGAAGAACCGACGCATAGCTTTCTACAGGGATGAAAAGGGCTAGAAATAGAAAAACACACAGCCAGCAAGCGACACGTTTCATATAAGGCATCTCCTTTCAGCATGAGTAAAAAATACTCATATAAATCACGTGTCTATAGTGTTGGAAAAAATGAAGGAAAACCCTCCCGACAAATCCTTCCAATAAGCGGACCCCTTTGAGATTTCTGAGTTTTCATGTTAAAGTTACTAATGATTCTATCGTTCATTGGCATACTGAAACAGACGTGTTTACTGTCAGAAAAAGAGCTGGCTCTCTTTTTTTGGAAACAAGGAAATTTGATCAGGAGAGTGAACCTTATGGCGAAAAAAGAAGAATACATTCGTAAGCCCGACTGGCTGAAAATAAAACTTAATACAAACGAGTCCTATACAGGACTGAAAAAGATGATGCGTGAAAAGAAATTACATACTGTCTGTGAAGAAGCGCGTTGTCCGAATATTCACGAGTGCTGGGCTGAACGAAAAACAGCAACATTTATGATTCTGGGAGATGTATGTACCCGTGCATGCCGTTTCTGTGCAGTTAAGACAGGTCTGCCCACAGAGCTTGATCTGCAGGAACCGGAACGTGTAGCGGAGTCGGTTCACCTGATGGGTCTTAAACACGCTGTCATTACAGCGGTTGCCCGGGACGATCTGAAAGACGGCGGTGCCGAAGTGTTTGCAGAAACCGTTCGTGCTATTCGACGCAAAAGTCCGTTTACAACGGTGGAAGTGCTCCCTTCAGATATGATGGGACGCTATGAGAACCTTGAGACTCTCATGGATGCAAAACCAGATATCCTCAACCACAACATTGAGACGGTTCGCAGCCTGACTCCACGTGTCCGTGCCCGTGCTACATACGACCGCTCTCTTGAATTTCTGGCACGCGCCAAGGAAATGCAGCCAAAAATCCCAACAAAATCAAGCATTATGATCGGACTTGGGGAAACAAAAGAAGAAATTATCGAAACGATGGATGACCTGCGTGCTGCCAATGTTGACATCATGACAATCGGCCAGTATCTGCAGCCAACCAAGAAACACCTTAAAATCAAAAAGTACTGGACTCCGGAAGAGTTCAACGAGCTTAAAGAAATTGCACTCTCCAAAGGCTTCAAGCACTGTGAATCAGGCCCGCTGGTACGTTCTTCCTACCACGCTGATGAGCAGGTAAACGCAGCACAAAGCTAATGATTAAAGATGACCTCCACTACAGGGGGTCATTTTTTTCATTTAAACGAAGCCTGTAAAAAAAAGAAAAGACCCCTGTTCAACGAAGGGGCCTCGTGCCATTAATTCATATAATCGTCATTGCCATCATGCATTTCGTCACTGCTGATAGGCTCACCCTGGGGATAATCTTTAAACTGATCTGCTGTCTGCTCCAGAGTGTTGTTATATTCCTCAGAGTCGGGATACAGACTGCCGAAGCGCTCAATTTCATCCATCATTTCCATATCATCAGACACGTACACTTCGTAGTAAGAAGGAACAACGGATAATGCTGTTTTTCTTACCTGGTCCGCCACTTCATTGCGATCCATGTCTTCGTGGCCGCTGTTACGGCTGTAAACCATAAAGATTTTATCGTCTGTCACGAGCGTGCCGCATTCATCAACGGATGGAATAACGGCTGCCATCTCACTGATACTGTTTGCAAGAAGCTCCCTGTCATAAACGGCATAACCCGGATACTTCTTCTGCTTGGCTGTCTCTTTTGATTCACGGACAAACCCGTATTTATTGTATTCATCATGGTCGGCACTCTGACGGTTAATGACGTTATAGCCATCAGTCGTGTTACCTGTGCTAAGTGAATTCCACTGGGCATTGCCGCCGTCCTGTCGCGCAGTATCATTCATTTGCCCGCAGGCTGTAAGTGCCAAAGTACACACAAGGGATGCTGTGAGTAATCGTTTCATTTTTTCCACCTCCTGACTATAGGTTCTCCATTTCGGGATACCTTAGGAGCGGTAATTTGTACCGGTTTTAAGAGGTGGAGAACCGTAAAAAGTGGTAGATTAATCGTAAAATTTGGCAGATATGTATGCGAAGAAAGGACAATCCATTGGAGGTGGACAAATCCGCCATTTAACAGAGGACAGAGGGTAAATATGGTAGATAAAACTGAAAAAATGGTTGATATGTCCGTGAGGAGAGGACAGTCCACACGAGATGAACTGAGATATGTGGGATTTGGATATAAATACGCAAACTGATGAAGACCTGCAAGAATACCGGGGATCTGCCAGCGTATGTGGAAATTCGATGAACAACCGGGGAAAGTCGATGAACAACCGGCCAAACTCGATGAACAAACAGCTGAAGGCGATGAATAACTAGGCAGATGAATTTCCAAAACATCAGTCAACTCCGCTCAAACTCGATGAACAAACAATCCAAGGGTGTTGAATAACTCCTTGAAAAGACGGATAATTTCCAAAACACCATGCAACCTGCTGAACGAGACTCCCGCGGCTTACACCTCATAAAACTTTAGGAAAACATTGAATTTTTTAGTGAGATAAGGCAAGATAAAGAGAGTAGAGAGAGGTGTTTGCCATGATTCGTATACAGGGAAATGAATACGAGCTGATCGAGAACATAAAAGACGGCTGGGTTGAAGAAGATTTCAAAGCGCGGTACAGCGATGTGCTGAATAAGTATGACTACATCGTCGGCGACTGGGGATATAATCAATTAAGGCTGAAAGGCTTTTTTGAAGATCAGAACCGAAAATCTCCTTTTGAATCCAAAATCAGTTCTTTGCCGGAATACTTATATGAATACTGCAACTTTGGCTGCCCTTACTTTGTGATAAAGAAAGTAAAGGAAAAAGAGAAGAAAAAGTCGTCTTAATCCAAAAAATAAATGGCACTGTGAACCCGTATAGTACAACACCGGGCTCTCCAATCTCACAAGCCAGATAAATAAAGGGTGTTCCTGCAGTGCACTGCAGGAACACTTTTTTCTTTGTGAAAACTACTGCCGTCCGCCGCCATTGTAGCGTTTGTCATCGTGGGTCGGATGGGAGCCGGGATCTTTCCGGTCCAGACCTTCGTGAAGGTTTTTGTATTCATAGTTAAAGGCGCTGTAAGAGCGCTGTCCTTCATGCCATGGACTGCTTTTTCCCAATGGGCGCTCAATGGGAGAGCCGTAGGGGCCTTCCGGGGTAATTTCCGGAAGAACAAAATTTTTGTTTTTTTCAACAACAATAAAGTCTGTATACTTGCGTTCATCTTTATCGGGCAAGAAAAAACACCTCCTGCACATAGTATGTGTAAAGGAGGTGCTGACTATGAACGTTAAACAACTTCAAAGAGGAATTCACGGAGCTCTTTTGCTTCTTCTTCGCTCAGGTTATAAGCGTGTTCGATGTAGCCTGGCTCGTCCAGGTCATCACTGCCGATTATAGCGAAGCGATTGGAGAGCATATTCATAACGAGTTTTTTTCCGTAGTAGCGGTTCGTTGTTGTAATGGCCAGGTCAAACCGCTGCTCTTCGCCCATAAAGCTGACAAAGCGGGTCTTTGTTTCTTCTTGGTCATTGTACAGATAAAAACGCTCAGACATGGGACTCACCCTTCCTTATCGTCTTACTCCTGCTCTTGCAAATGAGGCTTCTGGTTAAGACGGTGATGAGCTTTAATATATCGTACTGTGCCTGTTTTTGCACGCATAACAATGGAGTCTGTTTCAACGAGGTCGCCGCCGAGGAAACGGACACCTTCAAGCAGTTCTCCGGTGGACACCCCCGTTGCTGCAAAAATAGCGTCGTCACCTTTTACAAGGTCGTTGAGCTGCAATATGCGGGACGTATCTTCGACGCCCATTTTTTTACAGCGTGCTTCTTCTTCATCGTTCATCGGTACAAGGCGGGCCTGCATGTCGCCCCCTAGGGACTTGATTGCTGCGGCAGAAATGACACCTTCAGGAGCACCGCCTGTTCCAACAAACAAGTCAATACCCGTTCGAGGCATGGCAACTGCGATAGATGCGCCTACGTCTCCATCCCCAAAGAGGTTAACCCGGGCACCTTTTGCACGGATGCGTTCGATGAGTTCAGCGTGCCGTTCCCGTTCCTGAATGATCACCGTTACGTCTCGGACACGTTTGTTGTTCATTTTTGCAATAATATCAATCGTTTTTTCAATTGGGTCATCAAGGCGTACGAGGCCGGCTGCTTCCGGACCTACAACGAGTTTCTCCATATACATGTCAGGAGCGTGAAGAAGGGTACCACGGTCTGCGATGGCGATGACGGCCATGGCATTCGGGTGTCCTTTCGCTACGATGCTTGTTCCTTCCAGCGGATCCACGGCGATGTCAACTTCCGGACCATTACCTGAACCCAGTTCTTCACCGATATAAAGCATTGGTGCTTCGTCCAGTTCACCTTCACCGATGACAACCGTTCCCTGCATGTTAACGGAGTCGAACATTGAGCGCATAGCAGTGGTTGCTGCGTCGTCCGCTTCTATTTTTCGGCCGCGACCCATCCATTGGGAAGAGGCCAGAGCTGCTGCTTCGGTTACACGTACAATTTCTAATGCTAATTCTCGATCCACGTTGATTCCTCCAGTTGTAAAATAACGATATAATAAAAGAATAGCTTTCCATAATTAATCCTTCATCATAATAACAAACATTTCACACTAAATAAATCGATTTTACGATATTTGATGAAAGATTTATCTGGAAAAAGGCCAATGTGTTATACTAATTCGAGATTAAAGAAGACAGGTGATGATTATGTATTTTGTTGACCGTGAACTAATTGAAAAACGATTGAACTACTTAGAGACGCTGCTCACTGAGCTGGCAGGTCAGTATGATAATGAACCGGATATGCCTTTCATTCTTGAACGCGCCGGTCATATGATTATTGAAACGATGATGGACGTGGGCAACCAGATGATCGACGGCTTCATTATGAGAGATCCCGGAAGCTTTGAGGACATTGTGGATATTCTTCTCGATGAACGGGTGATTACGAAAGAAGAAGAGGAAGGAATTAAAGCGCTGCTTCCATGGCGGAAAACCCTGCTTCAGGAGTACACGGATATTGACCACGGCAAATTAAAAGAGGATTACAAAAAGCAAATGCCGGTTCTTCTTCGTTTTCCAGGGCGGGTACGTATGTATTTAGAAAATGAACTGGGGCCGGTATCGGCATTTTTACCTAACAAAACAGACTGACTTAGACATACTGGAGGCAGAACATAGATGAAAGCATACAAAGGGTACTTAATTGATCTTGACGGAACAATGTACAGAGGCAAGGAGGAAATTTCGGAAGCAGTAACGTTTGTTAACCAGCTGGTGGAAAAAAAGATTCCTTATTTATTTGTCACGAACAATTCTTCAAGAACTCCTGAACAAGTATCAGACAAGCTCGTGAGCATGGGGATTCCTTCAACACCGGATCACGTGTTCACGACAAGTATGGCAACAGCCAACTATGTTTCGGAAAAAAAGCCCGGTGCAACCGTTTTTACCATAGGGGAAGAGGGAATTAAGCAGGCACTGAAAGAAAAAGGGATGAAGCCTGGTGATGAAACCGCCGATGTGGTGGTAGTGGGAATTGACCGTGCCATTTCATATGAGAAATTAAGCACAGCCTGTCTTGCTGTCCGAAACGGAGCGACATTTATTTCTACAAATGGTGACGTGGCTATTCCGACAGAACGGGGACTTCTCCCGGGGAATGGCTCTCTTACATCTGTTGTGACTGTATCTACCGGAGTGAAACCAACCTTTATCGGCAAACCGGAATCGATTATAGTGAATCAGGCTCTTGATGTTCTTGGGACAGCAAAAGAAGAAACAGTGATGGTCGGAGATAATTATCATACAGATATTCTTGCAGGAATTCATGCAGGTTTGGACACCATTATTGTTCATACAGGAGTCACATCGAAAGAACAGCTCACTGACTACGATGAACAGCCGACTCATTCCATAGGCGGCCTGGATGAGTGGCGGTTCGAATAGGCACTTAAAACATAAAAAATGTGTATCATGAGTCCTAAAGCAGATTGGCTCCGACCAAAACGAAAAAAACACTTGTCAATGCAGGGGTTTCAAAATAGGCTTTAAAGAGTGGTTATGGCGGATTGGCAATGGCTCCGCACGCTGCTCGCCCGGCAGGAGAAAACCAATTCCTTCCGGGCTTTTTTAAAAGGGCAGCGGCTCCGCTCATTGCTTCGAGGCTGGCCCAAAAGGTAAAAAACGACCATTTGGGTCAACCTCTTTTATTCCACTGCTTCGGCTCCGTGAGCCAGTCTGCTGGAAGCAGCTGCTGCGATCGCTCCAACAATATCATCGAGGAACGTATGACAGCCGTTTGATTTGTCGTTGAGGAATTTTAAAATGCCAGGTTTTTCTTTATCGATGTAACCGTAATTAGTAAAGCCGATGGAGCCGTATACATTTACGATGGAAAGGGCGACGATTTCATCAACCCCGTATAAGCCCTCGTCCCGGTCAATGATACCCTGGATCGGCTCCTCAAGCAGGCCCTTCTCTGCCAATTTATCAAGCTGGATGCCTGTTAAGATAGCGTTTTGTACTTCCCTTTTTGCGAGGACCCGGTTAATGTTGTGTTTACAAATATCCATAGTCAGGTCGGGATAATATCTCACCTGAAGAAAATAGACGAGGTCAGCTATGTCGTCAATTTTAACTCCTCGGTCGGAAAGCCAGCCGCGTGCTGTTTTTTCGACAATGTCCATTTCTTTTTCTTTACTCATTGCACTCATCACCTTCTATTATCCTTTGGGTATTTATATGAATTTGATGCTTATTTGGTGTTCTTCAATACAGTGTTGTCGATATGAGTTAATCTTAGACACTCAGCCAGGCTTTTATCACGTGACAACCTGTTTTTTCATAAGCTGGGTTTAGAGTAGCTGTGAAATTGGGAGGAAGCAGGATGCTTGAACGTTCGCTGTTTGATCACTATCGACTATATCCGGAAAACATACTACAGGCCTACCAGGTTACGATTATCGAAGCAAGCGGGGAAAGGTATATGCTTACCCCGGTTCATTCGGAACAGAGCCAGGTTCAGCAGCAGGCAGAGATGGCTAACTGGCTGTTGTCTCAGGGTGAGGACGGCATTCCCGAACTTGTGCCTACTGATACGGGTAAAGCAACGTTGGACCTTGATGGGACTGTGATGGCTCTTTACCGCCTGCCTTCAGAAGCCAGGATGATGAGAAGTTATGATCCTGTAGGAAAAAGGCTGGCTACTTTTCATCAGCGCGGTCAGTTCTATGCTCATCAAGGGAAAAGAAAAGCGCCGTCTGGAGCCCAGAGCTGGAAGGACCGCTGGGAAAAAAGACTCGATCAGATGGAATCGTGGTATGTGCACATAAGAAATGAACAAATTAAAACCCCATTTGATGAGGATTTTCTTCTCACGTATCCGTACTATATGGGATTAAGTGAGAATGCCATTCAGCTGTTAAATGACATTGCGATTGATGATGGGGCGGCATCTATGGAGCAGGGAAATACGATTTGCCACAGGCGTTTCCAGGATTCAACCTGGCTGACTGTAGATGAACGGTTTCCGTCTGCTGTAAAAGTACCGGGCCAGCTTGTGTATGATCACTTTTCAAGAGACTTATCGGAGTGGCTCCGTGATGATTTCAAACAATCTTCCGGTAACGAAAGAAACAGGCCGCTGCAGTTTCCAGAGATGCTTACTACCTATGATCAGGAGAGGCCATTGACGGTGGTGGATCGTAAGCTTGTAGCTGCCAGGCTTCTTTTTCCCCTTCATTACTTTGATACTGTAGAAGAATATTACCAAAGTGTAGACGAACGGAAAAAAGGAGAGCTTGCCAGTGAATTTCGTACTGCAATTTACGATTCCGGCAGTTACGAGAAAAATGTAAACAACGTTCTTCACTATATGATTGATGAACGAACCCGTATGCGTCTGCCAGGATGGCTGGGGTAAAAAGAGATGGCTTGGAAGGGAATATTGAAACCTTGCAGGTCATCTTTTTAATTGGGGCGGCTTAACTCTTTCTAAAAGTGTTTTCGTTTAAAGCCGGGTCAATTATAATGTAGAGAGGAGGCGATTGCAGTGAGGAGTAAACCTTATATCTTTATTACCCGTACCCTGCCGGAAAAGACAATTGAGCCGCTGCTGGAAATGGCAAACGTAGTGATGTGGGAAAAAGACGATGAACCCGTCCCCCGGGCACGTCTTGAAGAAGAAGCTGAAAAAGCGGATGGTCTGCTGACAATGGTGAGTGACTCCATTGACCGGGATCTTCTGGAATCTGCTTCAAAGCTCCGGGTGGTTTCGAACATGGCCGTAGGTTTCGACAACATCGATATTGAGGCAGCTGATGAGCTGGGCATACTCGTTTGCAACACGCCGGACATCCTTACAGATACTACAGCAGACTTAACATTTGCACTGTTATTAAGTGCGGCAAGACGTCTGCCCGAAGCAGCTGCCTACCTGGCCGAAGGAAACTGGAAAGAGTGGGCTCCCATGCTTTTGGCAGGAACAGACGTTCACCATAAAACAATCGGCATTGTAGGGATGGGGCGGATCGGCTCGGCAGTGGCAAAACGTGCGGCCGGCTTTGATATGAACATTCTTTATCACAACCGATCGAGAAACCGTGAAGCTGAAAACATAACGGGGGCACGGTATGCAGGCTTTGAAGAGCTTGTAAAAGAAGCGGATTTTGTTGTTTGTCTTGCTCCCCTGACTAAAGAAACCAAACAGATGTTTACATACAGCGTGTTTAAACAAATGAAGAACACTGCGTTCTTTATTAATGCTTCAAGAGGCGGACTTGTGGACGAAAGAGGACTTGTTCATGCATTACATGAGAGACTGATCGCAGGTGCAGGGCTCGATGTATTTGCAGAAGAGCCGGTTAAGCCGGACCATCCATTGCTTTCTTTTCCAAATGTAGTTGCACTTCCGCATATCGGCAGTGCTTCTGTGGAAACAAGACATGCCATGGCTGAGCTTGCGAGCCGGAACATCGCTCACATTTTGAAAGGATACCGGCCAAAAGCACTTGTAAACAAGAAAACCGTATAACTGCAACAAAAAATCCCTCTGCTTATGCAGAGGGATTCAAATTAAAATACTTGTTCAAGTTCTGTTACACCAGGTACTTCTTCAAGCAATGCACGCTCGATACCTGCTTTAAGAGTGATTGTTGAACTTGGGCATGAACCGCAAGCTCCCATCAAACGTACTTTTACAACACCGTCTTCGTCGATGTCTACAAGCTCAACGTCTCCGCCGTCACGCAGCAGGAACGGACGCAGTTTATCTAATACTTCCTGTACTTGTTGTTCCATAGTTGTTTCAGTTGCCATTGAATAAACACTCCTTTCTTTATCTTTCATTATAATATCCATACGCTAAAAAATCCATGAACGTGCTTAAATCTTTTCTTTCATTCACCCATTTTTCTGTAAATGGGATTCACCATGAGTATAACATATATCTATGATAAAATAAGGGTGTAAACGTTTTTATCCTCGACTTTTCAGGGAGGTTCTCTTATGACACCGATTATAATCACTATATACGGCGCAGAAGTTAAGTGTGCCAGCTGTATTCATTTACCGACTGCTTTTGAAACAAAAGAGTGGCTCGAAGCAGCAATTACCCGTAAGTTTCCAGAACAGAAATTTGAGTTCGTCTACTGTGATATCGATTCGCCGGACGGGGAAGAGCAGGCTTCATTTGCAGAGCGAATTCTGGATGATGAATTCTTTTATCCTCTTGTTGTGTTAAACGGTGAAGTGGTGGCTGAAGGAAATCCGAAGCTTTCAAGTATTTATGAAAAAATTAAGCAGCATCAGTCTGCTGCTGAAAATACGTCTCAAGCCTCAGGGTGATGGAAGTAGCATGTGCCGGGAGGGTTTTTTCCATGTTTTTGTGTTCCGGGGAGATCTCGTAATTGCAATACGCTCAGTATCGAGCGGTCCTTGGAAAGTGCCATGAGTGTAAATTGGCATCTACCTTTAACAGAGACAAATAAAAAGCCTCCGCTGTTGGAGGCTTTTTTTATTGAGGAAATGTCTCTACAATCGTTATATTGTTTTTACGATCCTGAGTGATATTTATACATCCAAAGTACACCGGATTTGAGTACTCGCGGTACACGGCCTGTTAATGATTTTTCTCCCATTAAACCGAAACCGTGTTTTTTTCCAAGTGAGCCGAGAACGCCTTTCAGCTTAATACGCGGCAATTCCTTCGGCCACTCTTCGCCGTTCCACTTCTTTTGAAGAAGCATGGCAATTTGCTCGGCTTGAGCTTCCGCAAGCTGAGCTGATGGTGCCTGTTTTAACCGTGCAGAGTCACCGACAACAAAAGCGTTTTCATATCCCGGGATTAAGTGGTGCTCGGTTACGTTTACACGGCCTTGGTTATCTTTATCCACATCAAGCTCTCTCACAAGCTTGTTGGCCTGAATTCCTGCAGTCCAGATGATGGCATCAGTCGAGATAGCTTCATCATGGTTATACAAAACATTCTCTTCTACTTTTGTAATGTTGGCTTTATTAATGATTTCAACGTCGTTTTTGATGAGCCAGTCCGTTACATAGTTATAGAGTTTCGCCGGGAACATGGAGAGAATGTTTTCACCGCGGTCAAAGAGCTTGATTTTAAGGTCAGGGCGGCTTTCACGAAGTTCACTGGCAAGCTCAACCCCGCTCAGGCCCCCACCGACAATGGCGACTGTTCCTCCATTATGGATGGCTTGAATAACCTGGTTGGTTTTTCTGGAGCGTCTCATTGTCTGAATACTGAGGGTATACTTATCTGCTCCTGGAACGCCGTGATACTTATCTTCACAGCCAAGACCAATCACAAGGTCATCGTATGAAAGTTCCTCGCCGCTTGCCAGTTCAACCTTATTGTCGTCAAGGTGAATACCTGTAACGGTTTCATATTTAAGTTCAAGGCGGACATCGTTTGGAAAGGCTACACGAAGGTGCTTATCGGCAACAGTACCGGCAGCCAGTGCGTAAAACTCCGTCTTCAGACTATGATAAGCCTCTTTTTCCACTAACGTAATGTTTACATCCTTTAAGTCTTTCTGTGCAAGCAGCCGTTGAATGACCCGTAAACCGCCATACCCGCCGCCTAAAATAAGTAAATCTCTCACACGATCAGCCTCCTCTTGGATGTGCGTATCTCTCTATATACAAGGGGCAGCCCCCTTGATTATAAACACGTTGAAATATATGTAAACGTTTTACTACGTTTAAAGTTTATCAACTTTTTGTCGAAATAACAATATTTTTACGAATTTTTTACACGATCATGAGCGTGAATGTTGACACGGTATATGTGAGACGATAGGATTATGGTTGACCATCGAAGAGGTGATGCAGGAATGAAACCAATAATCGAGTTTTGCGTTAGTAACTTGGCAAGCGGAACGCAGGAAGTTCGCGAACGGCTTGAAAAAGATCCGAACCTCGATGTGATTGAATATGGATGTCTTAGCTTTTGCGGTCAGTGTGCCAGAAAGCGTTTTGCCCTTGTAAATGGAGACGTAGTGACTGGTGAGACGAACGACGAGCTTTACGATAATATTTATAAACATCTGGAAGAAAATCCGATGTTTTAATGAAGAGAGGGTGTCTCATAAGGCGGATCGATGCCTTGATGAGGCACTTTTTTTATTTGCCTCTGTTAAACACAGGTATCATTCCAGTCAACGTTTTTTAATAAAGCTTCAATGGTATTAGAGAAGCTGTTTTCCTCATCTATACATGCTAAAATCAACGCAAGGGAGTGAGACTGCATATGAAAGTGATTCCTTTTAGTCATACATGGCCTTATGATAAGCAAATGGGCGACATTTACCTTTCTGAATGCCCGTTCTGCGGAGAAGAGAATGTTCTTACAAATATGAAAAACCGCGATCTGGAAAGAGCGAAAGAGCATGTAAAGCAAAGGCTCAACATGCCATGCTGTTTAAAAACGATGATCATCCTTGAAGCAGACGACGACTATTTCTGGACGTCTGAACCATTAAGGTAATATAAAGAAGTATGGAGTGATGAACATGAAAGTACCCTTCACAAAAATGCACGGACTTGGGAATAATTACATTTATGTAAACGAGTTTGAGGTAACTCTCCAAGAGGAGCAGCTGCCTTCCCTGGCAGTCGAAGTGGCTGATCAGTTTCAGGGAATCGGTTCTGACGGAATGATCCTGATTGGGCCGTCTGAAACCTCTGATGTCAGGATGAGGGTTTTTAATAATGACGGATCAGAAGCAAAAAACTGCGGAAACGGTCTTCGGTGTGTAGCCAGATTTTCCTTTGAGAGAGGACTTGTGAACAGTACGGAAATGACAATTGAAACGAAAAGTGGAAATGTTACGGCCGAAGTTCACTTGGCCGATGAGAAAGTTAAAGCAGTGACTGTCAATATGGGGCAGCCTGTTATGGAACGGAAGGCCATCCCAATGACCGGGGAAAATGCAGAAATAGTAGTAGCGGAACCTTTTGAGGCAGGAGGGGAAGAACTTTCCCTTACAGCAATCTCCATGGGTAATCCCCACGCGGTGTTTTTTGTTGATGATATTAACCAGGCCCCATTGACAACACTCGGACCGGTAATCGAAAAAGATATACGTTTTCCAGACTGGGTGAACGTTGAATTCGTTGAAATCGTATCTTCCAATGAGATGCACTTCCGTGTTTGGGAGCGCGGCTCGGGAATTACCCAGGCTTGCGGCACAGGCGCCTGTGCGGCAGCTGTAGCTTCTGTATTAAACGGGCATTCAAAGCGTGACGAGGAAATTACGGTTCACCTTGCTGGAGGGGACTTAACCATCCGCTGGGACCTTGAAGGGGAAGTTTGGATGACAGGCCCCGCAGAAGTAATTTGTGACGGAGTTTACATTCCGAGACAAGTCCGGTCTTAAGCGTGTTAAAGCAGGGTACTCTATCAGAGACTGCTGTGGGCGTGGGGGCAAGGAAAGACTCCGCAGAGCTTTAGGATGCACTGGAAAAAGTTAAAGACTAAACTTTTTCAGTGCCTTCGTTTTAGCTCGAGGAGGCTTGCGGGCACCGCCGCGGAAAGCGAAGGGCATGCGGGCTTCATCTTCAATTTCTGCGATTAGCAACAATTGATTTACACAAAAACAGAAAACGTAATATTTCAAAGAAAAACCCTGATGCATAAACGCATCAGGGTTTTGTGTGTCTTAATATTCTTTAATGACGTTATAGAATGTATCACGCTCGACTGGTTTCTTGTCTGCCCCTTTAATGAGATGGATCAGTTCTTTTCGCGTAAGGCCTTGTGATGTTAAAGCGCCCGCAGCGTGAGAAATACGTTCTTCGATAAGTGTACCGTGAATGTCCGATGATCCGAATGAAAGAGCCATTTGAGTCAGCTGAGGACCGATGTTGATCCAGTAAGCTTTAATGTGATCAAAGTTATCAAGCATGAGACGGCTGATGGCAATCGTACGCAGGTCATCATAAGCAGATGTACGGCGTGTAAGATTTGCGTTCACACTTCTTGGCTGCATCGCTAATGGAATAAACACCATAAAGCCGTTCGTTTTATCCTGAAGCTGACGAAGACGGTCCATGTGAATCAAACGCTCTTCTTTTGTTTCAATAGAACCGTAAAGCATCGTGGCATGTGTTTTAAGACCAAGCTCATGAGCAAGCTCGTGAGCTTCCAGCCACTCATCAGTTGATGCTTTTTCAGGGCTCATTTTCGCACGGTAACGCTCTGTCAGGATTTCAGCGCCACCGCCGGGAAGAGTGTCAAGGCCGGCTTTAACAAGTTCCTGAAGCACTTCTTTCATACTGAGACCGGAGATACGGGAGAAGAACTCAATTTCTGCTCCTGTATAGGCCTTGACCGTACATTGTGGGTAGTGCTTTTTTAATGTGCGGATCGTGTCAAGGTAGTAATCAAACGGCACCTGATGATTGTGTCCGCCTACGATATGGAATTCACGGATGTTGTCATTCCAGCGGTCTTCCACATATTTAAGCAGTTCTTCTTCGTGCATGGTGTAGGCCCCTTCTTCACCGGGCTTACGCTTAAATCCGCAAAACGCACAGCTGGCTTCACAGACGTTTGTAGGATTGATGTACATGTTTTCGATAAAGTAGACGTTCTTGCCGTTTTTACGCTCGTTTACCATATTGGCTAACTGCGCTACTCCAAGAAAGTCTTCTGTTTCGTAAAGTTTAAGGCCGTCTTCAATTGTAAGTCTCTCACCATTTACTACTTTGTCCTGAATCTTTTTTAACTCTTGATCCATTAACAAAATTGACATGGAATTTCCCCCATTCTGTTATATGACCATCGATCGTTTTGCGACCGGTTAACGGTATATGCTGCAGCACCTGAAAACAGTGTTTTGTCAAAACTCTCCGTCTATCTTATCATCAATTTTACAATCATGTAAAACAGTAATGACCAAATACACTTGTGTGACCTGGAAGTGAATAACTTTCTAAAGATTGAGCGACTTACTGTTCCGTTTTCTGGTGAGTGGTGTAAAATAGGGGGTAAGTATGCAAGCATGTATATAGAAGGAGGGGATGGTTGTGATTGAAGAAACGGATCAGGGACGTGAACGAAAGTTAACTGAACTTATGCGGGAGATTGAGAAGCTGCGAATAGAAATGGTGAGAGCAGCTGAAGCCCATGGCCGTGACCATCCTACTGTTTTGGAATATAGTAAAGAGATTGACCGTTATCATAATCTGCTCATGCAGTTCAGAGAAGAGCTGGGCAGGACCTGAAGTTTTGAAGAAACCAGTCAGCTTTACGGTACCGGCTTTAGACGATATAATGGAAAGATATGAAAGGAGGGGCAAAAATGCTGAATATTACCGAAGCAGCAGCAACCCAGATCAAAGAGATGATGAAAGCAGAAGAGAATCATAACAGCTACCTTCGCGTCGGGGTTAAAGGCGGCGGATGCAGCGGTTTGTCCTATGGAATGGGCTTTGATACAGAAGTGAATGCCGACGACGAAACGTTCGAGTTACACGGCATAAAAGTGGTCATGGACAAAGAGAGCATCCCGGTTATGGATGGTGTTAAAATTGATTACAAGCAGAACATGATGGGCGGAGGATTTACACTCGATAATCCGAATGCCATTGCATCATGTGGCTGTGGTGCATCATTCAGAACAGCAACCAATAAAGGAACACCTGAAGATTGCTAAACATACAAACCAACTCCAGCAGGGGTTGGTTTTCATTTGGACTCAATGAGGAGGCGGGTTGAGGACAAGCGGCAGAGGACTTTATTGACTTTCTATGAAGATTTGACGGGTTAAGATATGAAGGGTTTGTGTTTGTTGTGAATTCATTCCCAATCCGCTGCCGTGGGCGGAGCGAAACTTAAAAGAAGTCAAGACAAATGCCGGTTCCCCGTTAACAGGAACCGGCATATCCTATAAGTAAAGACTCTGCTACCTTATGTGAATTTATGAACAAACCTGATCTGTCTGCTGCGAGGAGAGACAATAAAACCCTTATTGCGGGAACATGCTGGAACTGTGTCCGGGGAAAACCCTCGCTTTTGGATCAATCGAAGCTTTTGCATTGTTGACGGCAATTGGTGCTTCGCCAAATCCGCAGGCAATCAGCTTCACTTTACCATCATAGGTAGCCACGTCACCCGCAGCATAAATACCCTTAATGTTTGTTTCCATTTTGGAGTTAACAACAATGGAGTTTTTTTCAATTTCCAGACCCCACTCTTTAATCGGACCGAGGGCGGAGACAAAGCCGTAGTTGACAATGACTGCGTCCACTTCTACGGTTTCAACTTCATCACTGTCTTTCATCTTGATGTCGACAGCCGTTATCTTTTCACCGTCACCATGAAGTTTTTCAACGGTATACGGGGTACGGACATTGATTTTATCCGAGTCCATCAGCTGATTCACACTGTGTTCATGGGCACGGAATTTGTTTCGGCGGTGAACGATCGTCACTTTTTCGGCAATATCTTCAAGCATGAGTGTCCAGTCTACAGCAGAATCACCGCCCCCTGCTAATAAGACGCGGTCACCGGCAAACTTATTTAAATCATTAACGAAATAATGAAGGTTCTTTCCTTCATACTGTTCGGCACCTTCAATTTCAAGCTTTCGGGGCTTAAATGCACCTACCCCGGCTGTAATGACGATTGTTTTGGAATAATGAACTTCCTTATCTGTAGTCAGGATAAAAATGTCGTCTTCCCCTTTTTCGACCTTCTCTACAGCTTGTTCCAAAGCGACCGTCTGCTCGAACTGTCCGGCCTGTTCAACAAGGCTGTCTACAAGCTCCTGAGCACGCACTTTAGGAAAGCCGGCTATATCATATATGAACTTTTCCGGATACAAGGCGGATAACTGCCCGCCTAATTGAGGCATTGCTTCAATAATTTTCACTTTGGCCTGGCGCATGCCACCGTAAAAAGCAGTGAAAATCCCAACGGGCCCTCCACCAATAATGGTAATATCGTAAATCTCTCTTTCTTTTGACAAAACTGACACCTCCAGAAAAAAATTTACACATCTACTCTATTCAGTATAAACGTAACAGGGATAGAAGAAAAGGAAATACGCAAGGAACATACGTGCAAATCAGAATGTTATAATAACTCAATGTAAACAGGGTTTACTGGTTAAAAAGTGAAAGTAAACGGAAACATATATATGATATTCTATGGAAATGTTATTATTAGATGAAAATGTTCGGAAAAAGTTCACAAAACGGTTGAAATGTAAACAGGAAATGAATATGATTGTAGATGGAGTTTACAGCAACAAAAACAACCACGTTTCATTGAACTTATTTTTCTTGTTTTTTTGTACCCTATTACGTGAATTACATCACAAACTTATAACTCTCCTTTTCATATATCCATTTGCGTGGATGAAATATAAATGCTTTATTCAATGTGAAACCGGGAAAATGGAGAGTAATTTAGAAATGGAGTGAGAACTGTGAAGAGAAAACCAAGAATTGTCATTTTAGGTGCGGGATACGCTGGAATTATGACAGCTTCACGTCTAACTAAAGCCGGGATGCATCAGGAAGCGGAAATTACGCTGGTAAACAAGCATAATTACCACTATCAGACTACATGGCTGCACGAGCCTGCAGCAGGTACACTGCACCATGATAAAACACGTATGAAAATTGACAGTGTTATTGATACAAACAAAGTAAACTTCATTAAAGACGCTGTAAAAGAAGTCAAGCGTGAAGAGAAAAAAGTAATCCTTGAAAATGGAGAGCTAGAGTACGACTACCTCGTTGTCGGACTTGGTTCTGAGCCTGAAACCTTCGGAATTCCTGGTGTACATGAACACGCCTTTGCGATCCGAAGTGTAAACTCCGTAAGATTAATTCGTGAGCACATTGAATATAAATTCGCGAGCTATAACAACGATGATGTAAAGCACGACGAGTACCTTACTTTTGTAGTAGCAGGTGCCGGTTTCACGGGTATCGAGTTCGTTGGGGAACTGTCTGAGCGTGTTCCTGAACTATGTGAAGAGTATGATATTGATCGTGAAAAAGTGAAGATTATTTCTGTTGAAGCAGCGCCAACAGCATTGCCGGGATTTGATGAAGAGCTTGTAGAGTACGCTATGAACCTTCTTGAAAGCCGCGGTGTTGAATTTAAAATCAACACACCAATCAAAGAAGTAACAGAAAACGGCGTCCTCCTTGCTGATGGTGAAGAGATTAATTCCCACACAGTAGTATGGACAACAGGGGTGCGCGGAAATGCAATCGTTGAAGACAGCGGATTTGAAGCGATGCGCGGTCGAGTTAAGGTGGAAAAAGACCTTCGTGCTCCTCATCATGATGATGTCTTTATCATCGGGGACTGTGCTCTTATCATTAATGAAGAGATTAACCGTCCATACCCGCCGACTGCACAAATTGCGATTCAGCAGGCCTACACTTGTGCCAACAACCTGAAGCACCTTATTACAGGTAAAGGTGAAATGGATGAGTTCAAACCGGAAATTAAAGGTACAGTTGCGTCCCTTGGAGGAAAAGAAGCAATCGGTCTCGTGGGATCCCGTAAAGTATACGGATCTTCAGCATCAGCTGTGAAAAAGATGATCGACAACCGCTACCTGTTCCTTCTTGGCGGGATGCCTCTTGTTCTTAAAAAAGGAAAACTTAATATTCTTTAGTAAAAATTGCATTACTAAAATGTTCAGGGGCTTCCCTGAACATTTTTTTTGCTTTGATTGAGAGAGAAAAAAGAAGAGAAACCCTTATGTTTACGCTTACATGGGCTAAAACGATTGAATTTGGCACTTTGCTTTAGTAAAGAAACTTGTTATATTATCAGAAAGTTCAGATATATTTGAGATAAACAACAAAGGGGGAGAGTAACCATGGCATTTCCAAAGCATCGTCTAAAGCCTGGTGAGTGTGTATATTGTACAGGAAAAGGGTATTTCCAATTGCTGCTTGGTGGTTCAGAAACATGCGACCGTTGTCACGGTACCGGAAGACAATACCAGAAGCGATAAGTTTTCCTCCTGACTGCTTAGAAAAAGGCAATTATTCTTGTTATTTTGCTCTGTCCGTTCGTTAACGGACAGGGCTTTTATTTTATTTACTTTGATAAGCGTGTATGTGGATGATGCCTCCATGCCCTTCGATTTCAGGGTGGCGGGGTGACCCTCCTTGCATATGAAGCACCATTGCTTATGCTTCTTCCTCTGCCAGTTATGCTTCGCAGGTTTCAGCTCGAAGCCAATTCGTGATGTGAAGGCTCATTGCACCCGCAGGAGTGTGGCACACTTCCTGTAATCAACATTTATAAAAACAACGATAATCTTTATCACAGTCTAAGCACCGTTCTTCCCCTGTGCATCTTGTTCAAAGAAAATTCATTTGACTCTTGAGACGGTATAGCAGTAAACTAAAGTTTGGTTGCACCGCGTGTTTTTGCGGATTTGTATGGGGGTGAAACGACCGATGATTAGTATACCGCAACTCATAATTTCAATTGTCCTTTTCCTGGTACTGTTCTTTGGAATCGGATTTATATTAAATATGCTGCTTCGTTCCACCTGGGTGATGGCAGTGATCTACCCGATCGTCGTTATTTTCATTATTGACAGTGTTGGATTTTTCACCTATTTCACATCTCCGGGGATGGCCTTTTCAGAGCTTGGCCAGTCGTTTGTGAATCTTAAACTTGCGGACATCATCGTTTTGTCGGCAGGGATGGGAGGAGCAATTCTTTCCGGGATTACGATCCGTATGCTGCGTGAACGTGGATATCAAATGTTTTAATGAGTAAACTCTCCTTATATGAAGGAGGGTTTTTCTTTTGGGGGCGGGTCACTTCCGTCAATGAGGAAGCTGAAGCTGTTAATACGGTGTTCCAACCGGTTAATCAAACGTGTTTCACCCCACCCTGTACTTTATTCGATTGTAAAATTATGTGTAATCTTGTTCGGCCCAAGCGTCTCCGACAAGATTCGTGTTAATATTATGAACGTTCGCTTTAGTTTGGATGTTTAAAAAACGATTCATTATCAGTGGAAAATTTCGTATAATCGTGTTTAGTTGTCTTTTTTACATTATTTTAAACTAGAATGAGAGGGAGAATTAAATGGGGAAGAACAATAAAAACGGACTTCTCATGAGGTCTCTGGATGGTATTGAGCGCACAGGTAACAAGCTTCCGCACCCTGTCACGCTTTTTGCGATCTTTGCCCTTATGGTCATCCTGGCGTCAGGGTTATTCTCTGCCCTTGGTACGTCTGTTCAACACCCGGATCCCGAGGAAGGCATTATTGAAGTCAACAGTTTGATGAATGCTGAGGGGATCCGTTATATCTTTGAAAGTGCCGTTGATAACTTCGTCGGCTTCGCACCGCTTGGAACTGTGCTTGTTACAATGCTTGGTATTGGTATTGCTGAACGTTCCGGACTGATTTCCGCAGCGCTTCGCGGACTTGTCATGAGCGTTCCGAACCAGCTGATTACAGCAGCACTCGTTTTTGGCGGTATTATGTCCAGTATGGCAGCTGATGCCGGTTATGTGGTCCTCACACCACTTGGTGCAGTCCTTTTTGCGGGGCTCGGAAGACACCCTCTTGCCGGACTTGCCGCAGCCTTTGCCGGTGTTTCGGCAGGCTTCAGTGCGAACCTGCTTCCGACTTCACTTGATCCGCTGCTCGGTAATTTAACGATTGCCGCAGCTGAAATTGTGGACCCGGCCTACGCAGAGGGTATGAACATTGCCATGAACTATTACTTCATGATTGTGAGTGTAATCGTGCTTACGATTGTTGGTACACTGGTTACTGAAAAGATCGTAGAGCCTCGCCTTGGTAAATATGAAGGCGGAATCGGTGATGAGCCGGACAAGCTTAATGCGACTGAAAGAAAAGGTCTTAAAGCAGCAGGTCTTTCTTTTATTGTTACTATGGGAGCCATCGCGTTGCTTGTTGTCCCTGAATGGGCACCTTTACGTGACCCGGACAGCGATTTAATTGTCTCACTGGCCCCTTTCCTTGAATCTCTCGTTCCTGTAATCCTGCTTATGTTCTTTATACCGGGTTACGTTTACGGACGTGTAACAAATGAGATTAAGTCAGACAAAGATGTAGCCAATCAAATGTCCGATACGATGGCTGCCATGGGAATGTACGTGGTACTTGCTTTCGTTGCCGGTCAGTTTGTGGCTTACTTCGCAGAAACCAACCTCGGACTTGTTATGAGTGTGAAAGGTGCGGAGTTACTTCAGGGTCTCGGCCTTGAGGATGCGGGCATACTGCTTTTAATTGCTTTCATCATTGTGGCAGGTTTCATTAACCTGTTTATCGGAAGTGCGTCGGCAAAATGGGCTCTTATGGCTCCGGTTTTCGTACCGCTTATGATGATGATGGGAATTTCACCGGAAGCGACTCAGCTCGCCTACCGAATTGCCGATTCCACAACAAACGTCATTTCACCACTGATGCCGTACTTCGCCATCGTTATCGCCTTTGCGCAGAAGTATGATAAAAAGGTGGGAATTGGAACCCTTATTGCAACTATGCTTCCATATTCGATTGCTTTTACAATTATGTGGATTGTCATGTTTATCGTATGGATTTTAACCGGTATGCCGCTTGGACCAAATGCTCCGGTAATGTACCCTTAAATATAAAGAAAATGGAATCTGCTCCGGCTGGGGCAGGTTCTTTTTGTTTTTTGCTCGTCTGGTTATGGCACGGGACACTCTACGGCCAATCTGCTGTGCAGTTATTAACTGCCATCATTTCACTGCATATTCTTTCACTCAAATGGACATCCTGTTAGGTGAGAGGAGTGAAAAAGATGCTTACTGCTGTAAGAAGAGCAGGAAAGGGTCTGTTAATTACAACCTTACTTATCGGTGCGCTGATGGCCACTTTTATAAACCTTACGAATGTAAAGCCGGACGATATCAGCCGCTGGCTTGAACAACGCCAGGAAAACCGGGTTGATGAAGTTGAAGTAAATGGTGCGGTAAATAGAACGGTCTACAATCGTTCAAGAGAGTTGCCTTCTATACAGGCTGTGAAGACGTGGAACCTTTACGAGACAAACGGAGGACCACCTGCAGAAACATTGGAAAACTCCCGGGATTGGACACAGTATCCTTCTCACTCTGTCGTTGCTACCGGTTATACAGCCGGAGTGGAGTCTACAGGAAAGACAGAGGAACACCCCCAATATGGCATTACTTACAGCGGGGTCAAAGTAAAGCGGGATCTTTATTCTACAATCGCAGCTGACCCGAGTGTATTTCCTATAGGAACCATTCTCTATATTCCTGGTTATGGATTCGGAGTTGTTGCTGATACCGGTTCTGCTATAAAAGGAAACAAAATTGACTTATACTACGAAACAGTCGACGACGTCTATTCTCAATGGGGCAAACAAACCATTAATGTTTACGTTGTTGAAAAAGGTGACGGGCGTCTGAGTGAGCAGGATCTGATTAATTTAAATGAAGACGAAGCTGTTCAGGTATTTCGTGACGTAAATTAAAAAAGCGATCCCAACAGGTGAATCAATACCTGGAGGATCGCTTTTTTTGTTTTCATTAAAGGAGGTGCAAAGGAAATTAAAAAACAAGGGCATGAAGAATGAAGGTCAGGACAATTCCGAGAACACCTCCGAAGAATACTTCAATAGGCTGATGACCGAGAAGTTCCTTGAGTTCTTTTTGCTTCTCTTTTTCTTCCTTTGTCGGCCATGCTTTCATTTCCTCCATTATTTTATTAAAATCCGTTACAAGCTGATTTACGACAGTAGCCTGTTCGCCCGCATGCCAGCGGACGCCGGTTGCATCAAACATCACGATAATTCCAAATATCGCTGCGATGGCAAAGAATGGAGAACTAAGACCTTCCTGCAGGGCGATTGCTGTAGCCAGAGCCGTAACAGCACCTGAGTGGGAACTCGGCATTCCCCCGGTACTTGTTAAAAGTGTCCAGTCAAACCTTCTGGATGCAATATATTGCAGGGGTACTTTTATAAATTGCGCTAAAAGGATCGCGCTCAAAGCGGCCCAAAGAGGAAAGTTCGTGAGTAATTCAGTCAATTGGATTATTCCTTTCTTCATTGAAGTTTGTCATTCAGGGTATACCCTTTCACGCTTATTTAAAAAGTCATTCAGTTATTATTTTTAACCATAATTATATCATAACTCATTAAAAGGCAGTGAATAGATCTTTTGTTATAAATAAAAGCTCTTTTCGAAAACATTGTTGTTTTGTCAATATTAATTATGGAGCGAAAGGCGGCGACTCCGGCGGGAATAGCATCAGCTACGAGCATTACAGAATTAGCTGCGAGTTGCTTCGACGCATGTACATCGAAGACTAAGCTAGTAGAGGAAGAAGCAGAAGGCAACTTCAGGAGGCTGAAGCGATGCCCGCGGAAAGCGTCCGCCTGAAGCGGAATTTACTTGGTAAAAACAACAATCCAGACGAAAACAGCTTAAATAAAAGGAATTTCACATTCATTACAGAAGTCTTACAGTCATAGTCGGTTAAAAATAATTACTGAAGGAGTTGCTATAAAAATGAAAATTTCCTGGAATGAAAAATGGGACAGAGGATCGGACGAGACTGTTGTTTACGGCCTGTTCAGTGATCAAAGAGAAGACTTGGGCAGTATGGATGAATCATTGGCTAAGGTGCTGCAAAATGTGCAGGAAAAGCATCCAGCCTGGAGTGATGCAGGCAGCATTCATATTTTGATGGCAGGAGCAGGAGATGTAGTTATAGCAGGTTTGGGAAAAAAAGAGAACTGGTCTGTGAAAAAAGCAGAACGGACCGGCGCTTCACTCTACCGCTTTTTAGCAAAGGAAAAAGTAAATTCAAGTTTGCTGCTGATTGATTCTTTCGGAGGCGGTGTGGACTGTTACGCGCAATTTGCTGCAGGCCTGGAGCTGGGCTCATACGAAGTTGATACATATAAACAAAATCATAAAAGAAAGGCAGAGCT
This sequence comes from Alteribacter salitolerans, assembly GCF_016901055.1. NCBI lineage: Bacteria > Bacillati > Bacillota > Bacilli > Caryophanales > Bacillaceae > Alteribacter > Alteribacter salitolerans. Next base: position 233,663 of record NZ_JAFEUX010000007.1, read on the forward strand.
GCACGTAAAGGTGTTTTCAGAATCCCGGAAGAGTATTGAAACAGCAGTACAAAGCGGTCTTGTTCAGGGAAAGGCCACAAACGAAGCGAGGCGGCTCGTTAACACCCCGGCTAATTTTATGACGCCGTCCATTCTTGGAGAAGAGGCCCTGAGGCTTGGGAGTGAATACGATGTGGAGGTTGATGTTTACGGTAAAGAGGAAATCGAGTCTATGGAAATGGGGGCACTGCTGGCTGTTGCTAAAGGTTCGGATGAGCCTCCGCGGTTTATAACGATGAAGTACCGGGGAAATCCTGACTCACAGGAATGGGATGCAGCTCTTGTAGGCAAAGGGCTCACCTATGATTCCGGAGGGTATTCCCTAAAAACCCGTGATGGGATGAAGACAATGAAGATGGATATGGGAGGTGCCGCCACGGTTCTGGGAGCGATGCGGATTATTATGGAAGAGAAGCCGTCAGTAAACGTGATGGCAGTCATTCCTTCTACCGAAAACCTGATTAACGGTCAGGCGTTAAAACCAGGCGATGTCATCACGTCAATGAGCGGAAAAACAATCGAAGTGTTAAATACAGATGCAGAAGGGCGTTTAATTCTGGCTGATGCAGTAACCTATGCCAGACAGGCAGGTGCCAAAGCGATCATTGATGTAGCCACTCTCACAGGGGCGGCAGTAGTGGCACTGGGAAGTGTGATGACAGCTGCAATAACGAATGATGTGGACCTTATGAGCGCGGTGCATGATGCGAGTGAGCGGGCGGGCGAGCGTGTCTGGTCCCTGCCGAATGATGAGGACTATAAGGATATGGTGAAAAAATCGGATGTGGCAGACCTTAATAATTCTCCGGGTCGGCAGGCGGGTACAATTACAGCAGGCTTGTTTATTGGAGAATTTGCTGAAGACACACCTTGGGTTCATCTTGATATTGCAGGTACCGCATGGCAGGAGGGCAGAACTGCTGTGGGACCACGCGGCGGGACAGGAACGATGGTAAGGACAATAGCTGAGACGGTTATGAATATTGGAAAAAGGTAATTAAAGCAAAGGTATTGACGCTCGGTTCGATGGTCTCTGTCGGGCCGGGTTTCTTTTTTATGAATTAAGTATGCAGCGGTTATTCATTAGCGACAATCCAATATCATGAACTTCTTCTTATCCTGAAATCCCGTTTTATGATGGCTTGTGAAGCTTCAAATGAAAAAAGTGGTTAAAAAGAAGTGTAAAAAGGGAATAGGCATATCGTCCTTTAGTATTAAGGAATATTCCGGCGATGTGGCTTGTATATCTGCATTGTGTTCATGCCAGTATCCCGCTTGGGCTGATTTTCCTGAAAATGGCGTAATATGAGAATTTACAGTCTTTGTGCAAAAAGTCCTGCTTCGTTATGATGTTAAGTACTGGCTGTAGCTTTGGCTTTTGTTCAGTTTTTTACATAATGCTCTTTCATGCTCACTGCAAACTGCATCTTATTGAATACCAAGTAAATTTATCAGAAAACTGAATATTGAAAGGAGGTACAGTAGTGACCATTTTAAAAAAAGCAGATGCCATGCTCCATTGGGTTGAGAAGTTTATTCTGAGCTGGTCAATTATTGTGATTGCAATTATGACTGTCGGAAATGTGATCAGTCGTGAACTCACCGGATCAAGCTGGGCTTTCTCCCAGGAAATCAGCAGACTTGCGGTAATCATGGCTACGTTTATGGGAATCAGTTATGCTGCCAGGAAAGGGAGACACATTACGATGTCGGCTTTCTTTGATTTATCTCCAAAGATCGTGAAAAAGGCACTATCCATATTGAATCCTCTGGTTTCAGCTATCGTCCTCTTTGTTATTGCGTACTTTGCCTATCAGTATATGATGTCCACCTATGCTTCGGGTCGTACAACAGCCGCACTTCAAATTCCAATCTGGATTATGGTTATGTTTGTTCCGCTGGGTCTGGTTCTCGGGGGCATTCAATTTCTTAGAAACATGTGGGTCAACATTGTGAATGAGGAAGTGTATCTGGCGCAGGACAAAAAAGATTATGACGAACAATAAAATGTGAATAGAGAAAGGAAAACGGACATGGTTTGGACTTTACTTGCCATTATGGTAATTTTACTTCTTCTGGGCTTTCCAATGATGATTCCTTTGATTGTAGCTCCTCTCGTCGTCATGCTTATCTATTTTGACAACCTGGATCCGATGATGATGGCGGGCCAGCTTGTAGAGGGGGTATCAGCTTATGTGCTTCTGGCTGTTCCTTTGTTTATTTTTGCAGCAGACATAATGTCTACAGGTAAGACTTCACGCCGGCTGCTTGACTTTGTAGGCTCATTTGTCGGGCATCTCCGAGGTGGGTATGCGATTACAACTGCAGCTGCCTGTACGTTGTTCGGCTCCATTTCCGGTTCCACACAGGCGACGGTTGTTGCCATTGGGAAACCCATGCGGGAGAGGCTGCTGAAAGTAGGGTATAAAGATTCAAGTGCTATCGCGCTTATTATTAATGCGAGTGATGTAGCTCTTCTTATCCCGCCGAGTATCGGGATGATTATTTATGCTCTTGTTACAGGGACGTCTACCGGTGACCTGTTTATTGCGGGAATTGGCCCGGGGCTGCTGATTTTTATTTGCTTTGCTATTTATGCTTACATACATGCGCGGATTTTCAATATACCTCTCGTGGAGAAAGCTCCCTGGAACGTTCGTTTCAGGCTTACCGGAAAAGCTCTTCTTCCTCTTGGCTTTCCTTTTATTATCGTAGGCGGTATTTACACAGGTTACTTTACCCCTACGGAGGCAGCCGGAGTGGCGGTACTCTATGCCCTGCTCCTGGAAGTTGTTATCTACCGTTCCGTTAAAGTGACGGACATTCCTGGAATCGCCTTATCTACAGGGCTTGTAACATCTGCTGTATTCGTGCTCGTTGCCGGCGGACAGGCCTTCTCCTGGGTAATATCCTATGCGCAAATTCCGCAGATGCTCACAGAAGCAGTCATGGGAACTGACCCATCGGCCCTTTATGTATTAATGATCATTGCACTTTTCTTCTTTATAGGATGTATGTTCGTAGACCCGATCGTTGTCATCCTGATTTTAACACCAATCTTCTGGCGCCCGGCAATGGAGGCTGGAATTGACCCTGTTCATCTGGGGGTTGTCATTACCTATCAGGCAGCTCTGGGGTCGGCAACACCGCCGTTTGGAGTTGATATCTTCACAGCGAGTGCGGTTTTTAATAAATCCTACCTTGATGTCATAAAAGGGACACCGCCGTATATTATCATTTTGCTCTTTATAGGAATTCTGGTGATTTTATTTGAAGAAATTTCACTCTTCCTTCTTTACTTGTTGTAAGGGCGAATTTCACATAAAAAAACAATGGGGGTAATTTTACATGTCAATGAAAAGAGGTTTACTTGCGAGTGGTGTGTTATCACTCGGGTTTGTACTGGCTGCCTGCGGTTCTGATGAAGACGGTGGTACAGATAATGGTGCATCAGACGGGGATGGAGATGAAACATACGAACTGCGGTTTGCCACAGAAGAGTACGAAGGACAGCTGCAATATGAGTATGCACGCGAATTTGCTGAGCTTCTGGAAGAAAAAACAGATGGCCGGATCACAACGAGCGTATATGAGTTCGGCGGTCTTGGAAGTGAAGTTGACCAGTTTGAAATGATTCAGAACGGAGGCGTTGAATTTGCCATTGTGTCACCGGGTTTCACAGGAACTACCGTTCGTGAAGGGCAGCTCTTCGCCTTGCAGTTTCTGTTCTCCGATGATGAAGACGTAAACTACCAGGTGTTAAATGAAAGTGAAGCGTTAAATGAGGATCTGGCAGCGAAATACGAAGAACGTAATGTAAAACCACTCGCCTTCTGGTCTGAAGGCGGCATGCAGTGGACAGGAAACCGAGAGCTTCGTGAACCATCTGACTTTGAAGGATTCAGAATGCGAACGCAGGAATCTTCTTTGATCCTCCGCTCCTATGAAGCATATGGTGCCGATCCTACACCTTTGAGCTGGGCAGAGCTTTATTCCAGTCTGCAGTTAGGTAACGTTGACGGTCAGGAAAATCCGATCTTCTTTATTGAGGATGCGAATTTCCATGAGGTACAAGATCACATGACGATTTCTGATCACAACATTTACGTGGCTATGACTACGGTAAATGCGGATTTTTATAATGACCTTCCGGATGATCTCCGTCAGGCGGTAGATGAAACAGTCGATGAAATGCGTCCGGCCGCACAGGAAATGCAGCTTGAAATGAATGAAGAATTGTTAACGGCTATCGAAGAAGATGATGCCAATCCAACTGAAATTTATACACTTTCTGAAGAAGAAAGAAACGCATTCAGAGAGCTCGCCATTCCAATGCAGGACTATTTCCGTGACGATGTAGGAGAAGATGGAGCGGCTATTCTGGATAAGCTCCTTGAAGAAATTGAAGAAGCTGAAGGCAATTAATCACATAATAATGAACCCGGAGCAGCGATACATGCTCCGGGTTTTCGTATGCATACTGCCATTATGGAAAATGTTAATCTTTAATTGACAGAAGTGTGGTCCGGTGTTAAAGTAATTGATGTTTTCATACATTATCGTTTTAGCGAGATAAAGAAATAAAGCACTAAAGGGGATTTTGCAAATGAATGCGGTTGTAATTGCTGTTCTGGTTATGATTTTACTTAGTTTAATGCGGATTCATGTCGTTGTTGCACTGATTGGAGGTGCAATGGTGGGGGGGCTTGTTGCCGGGTTCTCTGTAATGGAGACAGTTGATATCTTTACATCAGGCCTTGGTACCAACGCCACTGTGGCGTTAAGTTATGCTATGCTCGGTGCCTTTGCTGTAGCGATTAATTATACCGGCCTTCCTAACCTTCTTATTAAATGGGCAATCCGGATCGTAGGGAAAGACGGGGAAACAAAAAGAAAAACATATTCAAAAGTTCTGTTGTTGTTTATCATTGTGATTATTTCGTGTATGTCCCAAAACGTTGTAATGGTCCACATTGCTTTTATTCCATTATTGATTCCTCCGCTTTTAAAGGTATTTAACGAATTGACAATGGACCGTCGTGCAGCTGCAACAGCTCTGACATTCGGTTTGAAAGCACCTTACATTCTCATCCCTGCGGGGTATGGATTAATCTTTCATGAGATCGTGTTTGAGAACATGAGAGACAGTGGAATGGACGTTGAGATGTCGATGATACCCCAAGCGTTAATTTTACCTGTTCTGGGCATGGTTATCGGTCTGTTTACAGCTATTTTTATCACGTACCGAAAACCACGAGAGTATGAAAACCGGGAAATCAGACGCACTGATGATGATGTAAAAGAAACAAGCTATTCTGCCGGATCGGTTGTGATCGGACTTGCAGCAATTGTGACCACGCTCGTTACGCAGGTCCTTACAGAATCAATGATCTTCAGTGCCCTTTTAGGATTAGGTGTGTTGTACATTTACTTTGCTGTTCTTCATTTTGCCGGCAGGTTATCACTGAATGAATCTGAGAATCTGATGACAGACGGAATGAAAATGCTTGCGTTCATCGGATTTGTGATGATTACCGCAGGAGGCTTTGCTGAAGTAATCCGCGAAACCGGCCATGTGGATGCACTCGTTGATACTGTAGCAGGATGGGTAGGAGACAGTAAAAGTCTCGCTGCGTTACTAATGCTTGTTGTCGGTCTGTTTATTACAATGGGGATTGGTTCTTCATTTGCTACAATCCCGATTATTGCTGCCATTTTCGTTCCTTTGGCAGCAGCAGTTGGATTGAGCCCGATGGCAACAATTGCTCTTATTGGTACAGCTGGCGCATTAGGGGATGCGGGATCTCCTGCATCCGACAGTACACTCGGTCCGACGGCAGGTTTAAATGCCGATGGACAGCACAATCACATTTGGGATACCTGTGTACCGACGTTCCTTCACTTTAATATCCCTCTTATCCTTTTCGGATGGCTGGCAGCGGTTATTCTGTAAAAGTTTATACTATTAACCTAAGGTACTGTGGAGTTGACTTCTTCACAGTACCTTTTTTAATTCTAATTATTTGGAAGAAAATGAATGGATTTGAAACTTTTGCGGTGCACGATTCGTCTATATTTGTAGAAGAGTGAAACTTGAGGGGGGGATAGGTTGCGAAAAGAGACAAGAAACAGGATCGCTGCAGCGGTCATATTAATTGTTATTGCATGTCTGCCCTTTGTAACGGAATTGCCAAAGTCAGAGGGGATTGATGAGGATGAGGTTCATTACCATTATGTAAAAACGGTAACAGAAGCCCAAAGTTTATTCGAAGCTCATGAAAGAATGGACGGGAAGTATTACAATGAGAGGTTTCCACAGAAGGATGCGGTTTTTACATATATGGAGGATACATTTACTTCAGCAGGAATCGAGCTCGCTTTATCAACGATTTTTACAGAAGCAGATAACGGACTGGTCTACAAGGAGCCCTTTCAGCACTATCTCAGAGAAGGCTATTACAGGACAAGTGAATCTTCAGATCAAAATTATTATGATGCTGTAAAAAACACAATCTTAAACCCGGGACTCTCTGTTATCTCACTTGATGATTTCGAGTTTAGGAGGGATGGAGGCAATGTTATTCTGGAAACAACACAGGCAAGTGTCCTCTATTACAACAGCGAAAAAGATTCCGGAGGTCACTTCGAGAGGTACGGATATCCCCCTGAAGATGAACTGACTGTCAGGTTTACATTCAAGGAGGGAGAAGATGGTAACCTGAAAGTGCAAGACTACTCTGTAAAAAGCAGCAGATCGTAACCTCATTTTCAACTTGATTTGTCTTATTGAAAATGGCATTAAAAGATATAAAAACAGCCAATGAAAAAGAGCATCCGTCAGCGGGATGCTCTTTTGTCTTTCTCTATATTAATTATGGGAGAAACCTGACTCAGGATACTGCTCTTTCTGGCTGTACGGGACGCCGGCGGTTAACGGCGTTGGCAATCTGCGGGCAAATCGATGCTGCAAAGCCTGTTAAAATAAAGTCTTTAATAAAGAATGGGCCCATGCTGGCGTAAGTAGCTAAATAGGTTACACCTCCCAGCCCCAGTACATAGACCATATGCAAGTATAGATATGTCACGCCGAATACATAGTTTACAGCAAGTCCGGCGAAGCAAGCAGCCATGTAAGAAGAAAGTGAACCTTTTGATTTTTCGACGATCTTTCCGGTAACATAAGCCATTAGAATAAATGAAAGGATAAATCCGAAGGTAGGTGAAACAAACGTTTGCGGGCCTCCTGAAAATTGAGCAAAAACCGGAGCTCCGATTAAGCCGAGTACAGTGTAGCCAATTATGGAGAAGGATCCTAACCGACTGCCGAGCAATGCCCCTGCAAGAATAGCAACTACTGGCTGGAAAGTCATCGGGACCGTTCCGATTGTTATGAATGCAGTAGCATTTGCACCGATTGCCATCAATGCAATAAACATGGCAGCTTTTGTGATATCAGAAGCTGAAAATCGAGACTTGGATGAGTGAGTGTTCATTATGTACACCTCGTTATTATGTTATTGTTCACCGATGCGCTATATCGGTTAACAATAGAATATCTTTTGTTTGTGTGGAATGTCAACGGTAAAGTTAAAATGGTTAACGTAAACATTCTTTGGATAAACATTCATATAATCTACAAGAAATGTGAAGGAATAGCTGTCTCCGTTATGATAAAGTTAACGGGAATATAATGAACAAGGCAGGGGATAGAATGAATCGTACGCGTACGTTATTGAGATTTGCTGCACTTTTTGCGCTTGTTGGTACATTTATAGGATCGCACATGGCCGGTGCAGGAAGTTATGCGTTAAGACCGATGCACGCCCACATTCTGGTGGTAGGGTGGCTGTCACTGTTTGCCTTTGCGGTTTTTTATCGTCTCTTCCCAATACCGAAAGACTCAAAGCTTGCCAAGGTCCAGGTATGGTCAGCTATCATTGGCAGCATTACACTGCCGACAGGGATGTACTGGGAACAAGTAATTACCGGTGGCCCGCTCGCAACATTTGCACTCATTTATTACATTGTTGGTGGCAGTATTTTGCTCATTAGTTTTGTGTTGTTCTTTGTAATGACGTTTACCTTTTCCAGCTATATAGATGAAAAAAAGATCGATTAACGGGTCGTTCGAAGACACAGGTGGATTTATGCCTGTGTCTTTTCTGTTGAGTCAGTCGTTTATGATTGAATTTGGTATGCTGCTTCAAAAGACTTCCGATGCAATTATGTGGATACAGAATAGAGACCCTGATGGTTTAATTCCTGCTACATTGGATATAAAAGATAGGCAGGGGCATTTCAAGGATATAAATAGATATGCAGAAGTGAAAAATGAAAATATATCCTTGACCGGCCTGAGATAAAACTCTATAATAAATCAGGTCCCCGGTAAAAGGGACAGGAAACAGCACACGATGACAAAAAATAAAAAACTTTTTCACAAAAAGTTATTGCACTGCTTACGTTATCGTGATATATTATTACTTGTCGCCGCGAGAGACGCGGGCGGCAAAATGAAAGACAGTGACCTTTGAAAACTAAACAAAAAGCCAAGCGAAACGTGGGATAATGATAAATTATCCCGTCAATGAATTATTTAAATGATGTCAGAGACATCAAACTTTCTATGGAGAGTTTGATCCTGGCTCAGGACGAACGCTGGCGGCGTGCCTAATACATGCAAGTCGAGCGGACTGATGGGGAGCTTGCTCCCCTGACGTCAG
>NZ_JAFEUX010000008.1:0-2896 GCF_016901055.1 Alteribacter salitolerans
CAAGGAAAAAGTCAGGGAAAACAGGCTTTCAAAAGAAGGAAAACTGATTTACAAAAAAAGAAAAGAAACAATAGAGCGAAGCTTCGCGGATGCAAAACAGCTCCACGTGCTTCGCTATTGCCGGTTGCGCAGCTTGAAAGGTGCATCGGAACAAGCGATTATGACAGCCACAGCACAGAACATAAAGAAAATAGCAAACCACCTCACAGCCAGCTGAGAGGTGGTTTGCCCTATTTTTAAAAGGTATTTGCATCACTTAATTTCATTTTCTCCACATATAAGAAACCCACGCTTCAAAAAAGCGTGGGTTTCTCGACAGCCTGAAAGCGACTTATTAAAGTCGCTTTTTTCCCACATTACTTCGTCTCTTTGTGCATAGTGTGACGCTTAAGGCGTGGGCTGTATTTCTTCATTTCGATACGATCTGGGTTATTACGTTTATTTTTTGTCGTAATGTAGTTTCTGTCACCAGTTTCAGTGCAAGCTAATGTAACTTGAACGCGCATGATATCTCCCTCCAAACCTCTAATCTTTACTCATACTTTTAAAATATAGCAAAAACTGAGGAGACAATCAAGAGGGAATGTTAAATGTAAAGGTTTTTTCCTTGTCAACGCTGACAGGAACGAAGCAGAGTATGATACTGACTGTGTGCTTCTTCCAGCCATAGTAGATCTACGTGCTTCATTTCCCACTCATAGAAAAAACCGGACATATACGGCTCCAGAGAAAGTTTGTATTCAAGCCCCCACCCGTGGCTGAACTGGACAATCGGCTGCATCTGCATATACTCAATGTCTGTCGTTCCTTCCTCGTTAACAAGTGATGTGGAATAAGAACATTGGGTTCCCTGACTTGTGATCCCGCCAAATAGAGCATAAGAGTTCTGATCATGTACGATCAATGATTCCTGGCTCGGGGAGTAATAAACGACTTCGGCACTCCGTTCTATCATTTGATACCTGACAGAAAGCTTAACATCCACATTTTCTGCTGAACGGTTATAAACAATCAATTTATTAATTGTCCGGTTTTGACTTTTCATTGGCAGGTGTATCCATTTCCATTGAATGTCTGCAGTCTCTCCCTCTTTAAACCGCAAAAGGGACTGACGATCATCATACAGTGCCACCTGACCTCGGTCCATTACAGTAAATACGCTTGATTTTTTCCAGGATGAGACTCTCTCTGTAACCTGATTCGTATACACGCCTCCGCCTCCTTCTATTGATGTTTCCCAGCTTGTCTATCTTCATCTTACTCTGACTTTGAAATCTCAACAAGAAGTCAAAATTGTCATAGTTTGTCACTCCCATGGCCCACATATGAAAAAACCTGTTGAAGTTGTATATACTTAGACCCCATCCCCTCAGACATCGTTCTCTTTTCATTTTTCACCAAAAATTGCGACCATTCGCAACTAATGAACGAGGGTTATTCGACAAATCTGGCTAAAGACTCTAGGAAGCAAAATGAAAATGTGGTATAACATTACACGTACATAAGTGTTAAGGGGGAAACTATGTGAGTGGGCTAGTCATAACCATGTTTAGCGTCAGCGCCATTTTATTCATCTTGTCTTTCACCCGTAAGGACCCGGCAAAAGACGTGGAAAAACAACTGGAGAACTTTTCAATTACACTGATGCAGGAGATGTATCAGTTAAAAAAGAAAATGAAAACCATCGAAGAGGAATTTGTCATTGGAAACGAAGCAGCCTCTGCAGCTGAGACAGGTAGTGTTCCAAACGAACTAACACGGGACGATGTTCTTGCTCTTTATGAGGAAGGCTTCGATATAAAGGATATCTCAAAGAAAACAAACCGCTCTGAGGGAGATATCGACGAACTTTTAGCTCATAACAGGTAACAGGGAGGATTCTAGAATGTTAAGCAGAAACGGGTTAAGAGGAACTGCAGCAGGAGTCTTCCTTACAACTACGGTCTTCGCCGGCGCTTTTTACTTTGGCGACAACGAATCCACAGCAGAAACGTTTGAAGACGTCACTGAAGAGGAGGCTCTTGAAGTACTCGAGTCTTCAGGCTTTGTGATTAAAACGCTGGAGGAGCATAATGAACTGGTGGAGAGCGAAGCCTCTCTTGAGGCACGCGTCAGGGAGCTCGAGGAGCTGAAAGCAGATGCAGGCAACGAAGAAGCTGCTGATGAAGAAGAAACTGTGGTACAGGATATGGTTTATCAGACCGCTCTTGTGGTCACATCCGGTATGACTTTCGGTGACATTGCAGGAATTCTCGAAAGAACCGGCATTATTGATGACCGGAGCGAGTTTAATGATTATATCAGTAACAATAATCTGGAAATGGCTCTGAGACAAGGGGAATTTATATTTGATAGTTCAATGACCATTCCCTCTATTGTCTCAGAATTAACTTCCTGACTGAAGGCACTGAAAAAGTTCGGCCTTTAACTTTTTCCAGTGCCTTCTAAGCAATGAGCGTAATGGTTGCTTTTTTTAAAAGCCTGTTAAGAGTGGGTTACTCGTAACAGGCGCGCAACTGAATGGAGTCATTGCAACTCAAATAAAAGCCACTGAAAAAGTTGTTTTGTACTTTTTCAGTGGCCTCCTGACTGTAAAGGAGGCTGCGCCTGGTTGCCCAGCCTATTTTTCACCTCAAAAAGCCGCCTCATTTTTATGAGGCGGCTTCAGGCTGTTGAGAAAGTCTTTTCTCAACAGCCTTTTCTTTTTGTGTTTAATAATCCAACTATTCAGATATTTATAGTACACTAATAATAAAGGGTCTAGTATGAATTGTACATAAAAGCAGATATCCTGCATCCGCTTCAGACGGACGCTTTCCGCGGGCAACGCTTCAGCCTCCTCACTCCGTTGCGGGGTCTTCAGCTGTTGCTTTTCCCGCTGGAGTCGCCGTCTTCC
>NZ_JAFEUX010000008.1:2906-159600 GCF_016901055.1 Alteribacter salitolerans
GCCGCCTCATTTTTATGAGGCGGCTTCTTTTTTATTCTTCGTCTTCTTCTGACTCTTCTGCGCCGAAGTCTTCATCGTCAAACAGCATTTCTGATTCATCAACATCAGTGGGGCGTCCTTCTTTTAAATCAAAGTAGGCTTCCATGATTTCAACTCCAATGCGGTTGGCCACGCCCCCGTGATCACGGGATACGCCAGGAACAATAATCGCAAATGCGACTTCCGGATCATCATACGGTGCAAAGCCGACCAGTGTCTGGTTATTGGCAGCTTCACCATCCACAAATACCTGGGCAGTGCCTGTTTTTCCAGCCACCTCATAATCCAAACTTCTGAAATAAGACGCCGCCGTTCCCTGGCTTCCGTGCATGACCTGGTAAAAGCCTTGATGTATCCGCTGAATATCCTGATCGGACATGTCGATGCGGTTAAGAACTTTCGGCTCATTCTGTCTTGCGAGGGGACCCAGTTCATGTTTGTTTTCTCCAGGCTCCCTGATCTCTGAGACGAGTCTCGGTGCCACACGGTAACCGCCATTGGCAATAGTTGATACGTGCTGTGCCAGCTGCATAGGCGTATACGTATCAAACTGACCGAATGTAAAATAAAACAGATTACCGGGATCACTATACCCGCCATTAATTCCTGTGGATTCCCCCGGCAGGTCGATTCCTGTTTCTACTCCGAGCCCGAACTGTGAGTAATAATACCTGAGTATGTCATAAGTCCGGTGAATATTGGCAGTAGGGCCGAAACTGGTTGATACACCCGGTTTATAGTTGATCATTCTCATAGCCACCTCAGCCATGTAAATATTGGAAGATCTTTCAAGAGCCTGGATGTCATTGATTCTTCCCAACGGACGGTGGGATCGTAAATTCTGTGTTCCTCTCAGTTCGATCGGCCTGTCATTTACCTGATCTCCGTAGTTTAACACTCCTGTTTCATACCCGATCAGGATGGTGGCTCCTTTCATGGAAGAACCAACAGCAAAGCTGCTCCCAACAATCCCATGGTCTCCTTTATACCCGGAAAGAGCGAGGACTTCTCCGGTATTGGGATCCATCATCACGACATAAGCATCTTCTTCATCCAAAAAGTGGCGGGCTGAATCGGATAATTCTTCTTCAATCGCCTGCTCTACTCTCAGCTGAAGCTCCATATCAATGCTCAAAATTAAGTCGTTCCCTCTGCTGCCCATGTTAACATCAGGATTTCTTAAAAATTCTCCTTGTCTGTTCATGTGGTTATCAAGAGATCCGTTGCGTCCACGGAGAACATTTTCGTACTGGGATTCAAGATAACTTATTCCTACCTCTTCATTTCTCGAATACCCGTTTGCCATAAATTCCTCCAACCGTTCTCTTGGAATGGAATTGGTATTCCCCAGAATTCCTCTGAGCGTTTCACCATATGGATATTTCCTTTTACTGTCTCTGATTATATCCACGCCGGGGAGGTCTTCCATGTTCTCCATAATCCGTGCGGCTTGTTCATATTCAATTCCCTGGAGCACTTTATGAGGAAGAAAGTTATATCCTGCTATAAATTCACGCCAGATGCCGAACACTTCCATTCCCTCATCTGTAATCATTTCAAGGTGTTCATCAGTAATCCGGTCAAGACGTTCACGGTAAGCCTCATCCTCACTTAAGCCGAGACTTCGCTGCTCTTCCAATGGGAGAATATCGAATGGCTCATCATATTCTGTAAGATCAAGAGCATCATTTTGTTCCTGATTCAAAATGAGCCAGAAATCCTTAATATCCCGCTCGTTAACCCGGTCCTGTTCAACGGTAATATAACTGTTAAGTTCTCTTGCCACTTCCAGCATTTCTTTCATTGGAGTACGTCTGTTGGTATATGTAACCGTCATCTGAAGCTCATTATCAACAATCACGTTTCCGTGTCTGTCATACATGAGACCTCTCGGTGCTTCTATCGGCGAACTGATATTAATCGTTCTTTCAAGCTGCTCCTGGTACTCTTCCCCCTGTACAATCTGTACGATACCAAGACGCAGGATCAGTGCTGAAAATAAGATAAATACTACAAAAAACAGGGTATTTAACCTGACCGGTACATGCGCTTTATGTCTTCGTTCTCCCATTGCAATATCCTTTCTATATGTAATCACGTCTCCTGCACACAAAGAAAAACTTGGCTTAACCGCCAAGTTATCCGGAAGCGGCACGACCGCTTTTTGTCTATCTGATTATATCATCTTTTTTTAAAGAATACAGAGAAGACACCCTGCAAAAGGTGTCTCATTGTTTGTTAAATAAACGGTTGCCCGCGAATGCGGTTATCTTCAAAGACATCACGAACCCGCGCTTAAGCAGGTGGGTGCTCGCAGGATCATTTCCAGCTTCCTCAGTTAAGAGGCGTGCTGTACATCATCCAATGTAAAGCTCCCGTGTGAATTGGTGTTCGGTTCGAATAAGCTCGAAGTTCACCAACACCGCAGGCGCTGTTAAATTTCAACTTAATTATAGCATATTCGTGTTCTTTTTCAACATCAACCTTTAGTCCTGAATGTCATTTTTAACGTTTTTTCATCACAGTAAAGTTCTCTTTTTCGTCTGTATGAGGAAGGTTAATCCCCTTAACGACCCAGTATATAACGGTGTGCCCTGCTCCAAGTATAAGAAGCACGATCGGAATGCCTTTTTGATCTCCCAAAAGAAGAACCGCACCGATAAAAAGCAAAATGGAAGAGATTCTGCCGAAATTGAGAAAAAGTTCCCGGACAACGATGTATTCTACTCTCATTTTTGCTGCATTCCATCCGCTCCCGATAACATCATATGTCAAAGAAATATAAGGAACGAGCAAAAGCGGATATGCAACGGAAACGATAACACCGTATATGAGCAGTTTTGTAAAGCTCAAATCAAAGATAATCAGAAAAATCGCGCCGTAAAGCATGATTCCGCCAATAAGAATAGCTTTTTTCCGATATAAGGGTTTTATAAACCTCCCGGCAAGGTAATAAAAGATGAACGCTACAGCAGAAGCTACGAGACCGTAGGTTCCTAATGCAAGCTCACTGCCTGTTGCTACATAGACCCAGACTACGATTAAAAAAATGAATGTTCCTTCACGAAGCCCCTGAAAAAAGTGAGCATGACAGATCGCTTTCCAGTTCACATCCTCTTTCCTCAAATTCCAGATGTCTTTCATCTCAAAGGACCCCTCTGCTGAACGGCGGTTCAGGAAAAAACTCAATACCACTGCCAGGAGAAACAGGCCGAGAGAAATCGCAAAAATAACGCGGTAGCCCGTAAGTCTGGGCATGTGGGTAATAATAAAGCCTGCACCAATCGGGCCAATCATCCCGGCAAAAGACGTAAGGATCCCGAGAAAACCATTAAAGAAATCCCTGGTCTCAGGCTCAGTGATTTCAAACGTGAGAACATTGAATGACAGCCAGTAAAAGCCATACCCTATCCCGAGTAAAGCACCGAGGATGAGAAGATACTTCCCGGCATTTTCTCCCATGCTCAGAACAGTTGTAAAGAAAACACTGAGGAAAATAACCCCCAGACGCAATACGATTACCCTGTCAATTTTCTTCGCCCACCGCCCCGCCAGAATAAAGGTCAATGGCTGGAAAATAACAACCGCAAGATTGTACAGCGCAATGTCAACATACTCACCCGACTGCTTCCACAAATATACATTCACAAATGTATTGGATAAAGCAATTCCGAGGGAATACAAGCCGCCAATTAACAGGAGCAACCCTAAATCTCTATTCAATTCTATATCACCGGCAAGCGCCTGCAGGAATCGTTTCATGGCTGAACTCTCCTTATGTAGGTACGTCAATTAGTGTGCCAAAACGATTCCCAGATATGCAGACCAAACCGGGGTCTGTCCCCCGAAAAAGAGGGGAACTGGTTGACAATACAGGGTAATAAGAGGGGGGATTTTTAATTTTGATGCAGAAAGATGGCTTCAGTTGTCATGGTGTCTATTATTCCCCCGATACTCACCAAACTCTGCATCCATGCTGCGCCTCTCCACTGCACAACCAATCAAAACAGTTCCATTGCACAATCATAAAAAAAGAAAGGGGTCCGGAAAACCGGACCCCTTTCGACTATTTTACAATTTTTTATTTTGCTTCAGCGTAGCGCTTAGCAACTTCATCCCAGTTAATTACGTTAAAGAATGCATCAACGTAATCCGGACGCTTGTTTTGATACTTCAAGTAGTAAGCGTGCTCCCAAACGTCTACACCAAGAATGCCTGTCTTGCCTTCCATGATCGGTGTATCCTGGTTAGGTGTGCTTGTAATTTCAAGGTTACCGTTGTTTACAGCAAGCCATGCCCAGCCTGAACCAAAACGAGTCAGAGCAGCGTTTTTGAAATCTTCTTTGAATTTGTCAAAGCTACCGAAGGCACTGTTGATGGCATCAGCAAGTTCACCAGTTGGTGCACCGCCGCCATTCGGGCTCATGATCTGCCAGAATAGTGTGTGGTTATAGTGACCACCGCCATTGTTGCGAACTGCTCCGCGAATGTCTTCCGGTAATGCTTCCAGGTCAGTAAGAAGGTCCTCCAAGCTTTTGCTTTGAAGATCACTGTGCCCTTCAAGTGCACTGTTTAGCTTCGTTACGTAAGTGTTGTGGTGTTTGCCGTGGTGAATCTGCATTGTTTCCTCATCAATGTGCGGTGTTAATGCGTCGTGTGTGTAAGGTAGTTCTGGAAGTGTGAAAGCCATCTAAAATCTCCTCCTTAGTAGTATGTAATCCTTTTTATGTGAATGAGGCAGCGCCTCATTTCAACCGAATGAATGCTCACGTCTGACAGGCATTCCAACATCGCAGAGCACCTATCAAGCTCTACGTTTTACATTACCAGATATACCCTCGGTGTTCAAACAATAAACACCTGATATCCAATTACAACTATTCTTCACCAGGTTCTATATTTCCTTCTCCTTTGTCATAGAATCATCCGATTAAAAATATAAGTGATAGAAGACAAGCCCTGAAAGGAGATTTATCATGAATTGGTTTGAAGCACTCATAATTGGATTCGTGCAGGGAATCAGCGAGTTTCTCCCCATCTCCAGTTCCGCTCATTTGTTAATAGCAGAAAAAATGCTCGGGATCTCCTACCACGATCCAACACTTACCTTTGAAGTATGGCTGCATTTCGCATCTTTATTAGCTGTTTTTGTTTATTTTAGGAAAGAACTTCTTTCTTTATTATCAAATGCTGCCAATTATGTTCTGAAAGGATCTTCTGCAGGTAAAAACGATTTCCGTTTTGTCCTTCTCCTTCTTGTCTCAACGTTTATTACTTTTATTGCAGGGAAACTATTGGAAAGTGCACTGGGAAGCGGAATTACAAACTTTTCCCTTATTGCTGTTGCTCTAATTATTACCGGAATCTTTCTAATCTTTATTGAACACGGGGGGTTCAGGGAACGAAAAGGAAAAGGGGACATCACAATCAGGGATGCCTGCTGGATCGGTGTGGCTCAGGCCATTGCGGTAATACCTGGTATATCAAGAGCAGGAAGCACACTCGTCGGTGCTATGATGCTCGGACTGAAAAAGGAAGAAGCACTAAGGTACTCCTTCCTTCTGTCGATACCGATTATCTCTGGACTTACGCTTTTAAAAATGACGAGCATTTCATCCTTCTCCGGATTAAGTGCTGCCAGCCTGACAATAGCATTCCTAAGCGCATTTCTATTTGCTCTTATCGGGATCCGCTGGCTGATCAGCATGGTTCAAAATACAAAGCTATCCTACTTCGCTGTTTATTGTATTATTCTGGGGATTTTCGTCTGGATAACTTATGGATCTGAAACCGTCACTGCGGCCGGGGTATAAATTTTAAACGGGGATTAAGCATCTGGTTCGGGCTTTTCAATTGCAGCTTACCGTTGGAAAAATCAACTGTCACCAGGGTATCAAAGAACACTTTCATCTTTGGGTCTATAACAAAGTCGACATTATTAAAATCGGAATTTAAGCGATCATACCCTTCCGGAACTTCCTTATGCTGAACAAGCCGGGCAACTCCGCTTACGATGCACCCGCACCCGTCTGTATCGTGTTCGATTTCAATAATCAGACGTTTATTATTCTTTTTATCCGTCATGCTCAGGATCTTTTCCTGGGCTTCTTTCGTTACTTTAACATCCATTTTCCATACACCTCGCACTCATCAGGGTATCTCTATTTTATCAAAAGACCGTGATCACATTCATTGTTTATGCTTTTGGACTCCCTGGTGAACACAGGCCCCGACAATAAAAAAACGATTTACATGCTCAGTGTATGAACACATAAATCGTTGATCACAGATAATGGCGGAGGAAGAGGGATTCGAACCCCCGCGGGCCGTGAAGCCCCTGTCGGTTTTCAAGACCGATCCCTTCAGCCGGACTTGGGTATTCCTCCGTATAAAAAGCTTATCCGCAAAGACTGAAAACTATGTAGCCGTTGTATGGTGGACCCTGTAGGACTCGAACCTACGACCGGACGGTTATGAGCCGTCTGCTCTAACCAACTGAGCTAAGGGTCCTTCTTGGTAGCGGCGGAGGGGATCGAACCCCCGACCTCACGGGTATGAACCGTACGCTCTAGCCAGCTGAGCTACACCGCCAAGATGTCATTTATTTTCTCAAAGACAATGAATATCTTAGCATGTGATGAAACAAGAAGTCAATTGTTTTTTAAAAATAAATAAAAAAGTGTCGAATCCCTTTACAGCAGGACTTCTTCATAGAGAGAAGAAGGCTGTTGAACCTTGATTTTAATTTCCGCTGCATGCGCTTCCTTACCGCGGGGCGATTCAGAAGCTTTCTCAGCGCCTGGTGCATTCACTCAACCAAAAATCACCTTTGACTAAGAAAAATAGAAGGAGCATTTTCGCCCCTTCTATTTTACCATATTACTCTTCTCCGATCACGGCTTCTGCAATATTTACCGCATGGTCACCAATACGTTCAAGGTTACTCACCATATCCACAAAGACAATGCCGGCAGAACCGCTGCACTTACCTTCGTTCAAACGGATAATGTGCTTTTTACGAAGCTGTCTTTCCATCTTATCGATTTGCTCTTCTTTCAGTACAACGGAACGGGCGGCGAGAATATCACCATTTTCAAGTGCACTGATTGCCTGCTGCAATGTTTCAATTGTTAAATCAAACATCTCAGAGATATCTTCCATGGCCAGGTCACTCAATTTTACTTTGTTGGCAATTTGATATTCTCCAAGTTCCACAAGGTTTTCCATATGGTCCCCTACCCGCTCAATGTCACGGACCGTATCCATAAGCATGGAATGTTCTTCGGAATCATGTGCTGACAAGGAGTTTGCAGAAATCTGTACAAGATATTCTGTAATTTTCCGGTCAAGGTTGTTAATGGCATCCTCAAACTGAAAGGCAAGCTCCGAATGACGCTTTTGGTTAGTACGAATAAACTCCCGGGCTTCAACCATACCCTTCTCTGACAACTCAGCCATCCGAAGCGTTTCTTTCTTCGCCTGTCCAAGGGCAATTGATGAAGACTGCTGAATAATGGATGGATCAAGATGCTGCGGCTTGTATTCCACAACGCTCTCTTTACCAGGTAATACCTTCAGGATAATCGCTGCAATAACCGCTATAAACGGCAGTTGGATAATTACATTGGCTGTGTTAAAAATCCCGTGGGCAAACGCAATCTGCATTTCAGGGTTCAGGTTTAACCGCTCACTTATGTTTGCAATAAAGGCTGTATAAGGAACAACAAAAATCAAAACAATGATCGTTCCGACCAGATTAAAGATAACGTGGGAAGCGGCCGCCCGCTTAGCAGCCAAAGAAGCACCTAAAGCCGCAAGCACAGCTGTTATCGTTGTACCGATGTTATCCCCAAACAATACAGGAAGGGCTGCTGACAGGTCCATAGCTCCCTGTGCATACAGCTGCTGAAGTAAACCAATAGCTGCCGAGGAGCTTTGAACACTGACTGTAAAAATAACACCAATAAGCACACCAAGGAGCGGGTTATCACTCATCTGAACAGTTAAGTCCATGAAAAGTTCCCATTCTCTTAATGGGCGGAGGCCGTCTCCCATCAAATCAAGCCCATAGAAGAGAGCACCGAAACCAAAGAATACCTGTCCGTAATTGTTTGCTTTTTTATTTTTAAGGAAGAAAATCAGGAATGTACCGATAGCCAGAATCGGGAGTGCGTATTCTGAAATATTAAGACCGATAATAAAAGCAGTAATCGTAGTTCCAATATTTGCTCCCATAATAACGCCTATCGCCTGTCTGAATGTCATAAATCCGGCATTTACAAGTCCGATCGTAAGTACTGTCGTCCCTGTACTTGTCTGAAGAAGAACGGTCACAAAGATACCTGCAAATACACCCATCACAGGGTTGCTTGTTGTTTTATCAAGAATGTCACGAAGTCTTTCCCCGGCGACTTTTTGAAGACCGTCACCCATAAATTTAATACCAAAAAGGAAAATTGCCAGTCCGCCGAAAAACATAAACAGCAGATCCCGAAGTTCTAATTCCATTCATCTCATCCCCTTGTGACTGAAGTAAGTTTCATTTTTTGTTTGTTTTTGTCCAACGATGTTCATCCTACAGCTAAAGTTTTAATCTTTTATTAACGAATTGTAAAGATTTTATTAAGTTTTTAACCAACCATTAAAAACAGCATCTTTTTCTGGAAGCATAAGGAAATCTTGTACTTATCTCCTACTTCAGCTAGAATTAAAAAGGATATTATTCAGATTGTAAAAAGGAGTGCACGAATGAATATTTTTAAACAGTTTATTGCCAGTCTTTATTCACCGAAAATGATCGCCTCTTTTCGTCACCACAAAATAGGACGCGCGATCGGTTATGTATTTTTACTTATGTTTGTTACCCTTATTCCACTTGCAATATCTCTTGGGACAACGATTTATTCCTTTGTTAACCAGCTGGAAAATCATCTGGAAGAAAACGTCCCGGATTTCCAGATTCAAAACGGCCTTCTTACGTCAGATGAAACAGACGAGCCCGTTATCAATGAAGAAGATGGTCAGACCATTATTTTCGACCCTTCAGGTGAATTAACACAAAGTGACATCAGCGGAAACTACGACGAAGCGATCGCCCTTCTTGAACGCGAAGCAATCCTGATAACCAACGGTGTTACACAGCAGCCTGTGTCCTATCAGGATCTCGACTTGAATCTCACAAAAACTCAGGCAGTAGATATGGTTGAAGCCTTCTCAGGCATGCTGCCTCTTATTATAAGCCTGATTATCGTGCTTATGTACTTGTTTTATACAGCAAGTAAGTTTATTGGTGTCACATTCCTTGCTCTCATCGGCTTTATCTTTAAAAAATCAGTAGGCCTGCCCAATATGACTTACAAGCACAGCTGGGTACTCGCAGCCTTCACGGTCACCCTCCCCACTACGATCTTTGCACTCGTTAATGTAACAGGGTTGAACATACCGTTCCAATTCGGTATTTACTGGACGATTGCAATCGTGATGCTGTTCCAGGTGCTTAGATACATTCCAAAGCCAAAAACAAACGAACAGGAATAAAGGAGAAGAACGGGGACAATTTCCCGTTCTCATGCTGTCGAGAAAGTTTCTTCTCGGCAGTCTTTTCTTTTTGTGTAAAATAATCCAACTATCAAATTTTTAAAGTACACTAGTAATAATTAATTTAGTTTTTCATTTATTAGCAGATTCTGCATTCGCTACAGACGGACGCTTTCCGCGGGCAACGCCTCAGCCTCCTGGAGGTTTATTCCTGCTTCTTCCTCTGCCAGTAACGCTGCGTAAATATCTGCGTCGCAGCAACTCGCAGCTTATCCGTGAAGTAACCACTCGTTACTGGAGTAGCCGTCTTCCGCTTCTGCCTACTTCATAAAGTACAATGAAGTAAGGAGGATAACATGGTATCTCCTAATTTGCCGGTAGCGCGGCTTAAAAGGCGCACCGGAACAGCGCTCATGACAGCCGCAGCACAGAACATAAAGAAGATAACAAACCACCTCGCAGCCAGCTGTGAGGTGGTTTAGTCTTCTTTATCAGAATAAACATTCATCATTTGATTACTTTTTCTCTTTATAAAGAAACCGCTTATAATAAAAAGCGTGGGGTTCTCGACAATCTGAGAACGTGGATAATTTCCAGTTCTTTTTGTGTATTTTAGGGTAAAAAATAAATAATAGAAAATCAAAGAAAGTGAAAGCGCATTAAAAAAGGAAATAAAACTTTTGACCAAAAATGTCACATTATATAAAAGTATGCTATATTTATTATTAGCGAACAAATCAGTGAACATGAACCGTCATAGCGAACAGTGAAATTCACACGATGACTGCTTGATATCTAAAAGGGAGGAATACCCAAATGATCGGCGAACGCGTGAAGAAATACCGAAAAGAAAGAGGACTCTCTCTGACAGACTTGGCTCAGCGGGCCGGCGTAGCAAAAAGCTACCTTAGTGCCATTGAGCGAAACATACAGTCCAACCCATCCATTCAATTCCTGGAGAAGATCTCCTCTGTTCTCGGAATTAGTGTAGACCATCTGTTAAAAGATGATATATATAACTCAGAAAGCAAAGGCGCTATCGATAACGAATGGCAGTCCCTGGTTAGAGAAGCAATGAACTCCGGTGTTTCCAAAGAGGAATTCCGGGACTTTCTGGAGTTTAACAAATGGAAGATGAAAAAATAATACAACAAAAAGGCCTCCTGATAACGGGAGGCTTTTTCTATGATATTCGTTTAGCATGCACAATCAAACGATGTGTCGGGTTAATCATAGGCTCACAGGTAATCAGAGTGATGACAGCATCATCCCCGAACGGAGTAAGTACGCTTGTATCTTCCGGGACGACTACATTGAGGTCGAACACTTCGTAAACTTGTTCCCCGGTTTTGGTTGTGACTTTTACAATGTCTCCCCGTCCGATTTCATCAAGTCTGTTAAACTGCCTTCCGTACGTATGACTGCGGTGGGCTGCAATACCGGCGTTCCCTGCTGCACCAATCTCAGCCGTTGAAGACAAATGTCCGGCCCCTACCCGGAGATTTGCTTCAGTGGCAGCTGGGAGGATTGGTAATGTAAGATTAATTTTGTCAATCTGGATCAGAGCAATCGGACCACCCGGTTGTTTATCACCAGCTTGATTGGGTTCCACAATCGGGTCTGGGGGTTCAGCGTTCGCAGCCTGTGCAGCCAAAGACTCGCTCTCCCCATCATCGGCATCCCCCTCGCTCTCTTCTATGCGTAGATCCTCATCAGAATAATCCCCTTCCTCTGAATGGTCTTCCACCACACTCGTGAACACCTGTTCCAATTCCAGAAATTCCTCGACGAGCTGTTGCTCCTCATGAGCATAAAAATACTTTTGAGCATGGGGAAAAAAAAGAATACAAACCCCCGCCAGCATTAACATAATGGAGAACAGGCGAAGCATTAGTGTTGAACCTTCACTTTGTTACGTCTTCGCATCTGGTATAAATAGAAACCTGAAGCGATTAAAAATGCCCCCATCAGGTAATAAAGATACGGAACCTGGTCTCCGGTCTGCGGCAGTCCACCTCCGAATGTTGGGGTAGAGCCTCCCGGAACAGTTGGTGGCCCTGCTGATTCATCTTTTTCTTGTCCCTCTGTTGGTTCACTTGGAATTGAAGGGTCATCAGGAGACGGAACAGGCGTTGTTTCAGCCCATAATACTATTTCAAAATCTGTTTCCAGTCCTTGAAACTCATTTCCGGACTCCCAGGGAAACACAGCAGTCATAATGAATTCCTCCGAAGAACCACTTTCCAGGTAGCGAGGTTCAAAGCCAGTGAAATCAGCCATACTGCCGGAATAAAGCGTTTCTTCCCCTTGTAAAACGTACAGTTCGAATTGTTTAAAAAGCAACTCCGAACCACGAGTATGTCTTACTTCTGAATGATAGTTATAATGAGTCGTTCCATCGTTTGAGATCCCAAGAACTCTTGAAGCTGAATCTCCCGGTTTCATGTTTGATAGATCGAATAATACTTTTGTTGGGGATGTTGTAATGCTGACACTCCCTTGAACTTCATTTGCTCCTGTGCCATGTACAGGAAATACAAAAATAATTGCGAGAGCAGCAGTAGAGTATAGTAGCAGTAAAGGTATAATCATCCTCTTAAATCTACTCAATATTCTCCCCCCTAATCAAAAAAGGGCGGGAAATCCCGCCCAATTATTAATTGTCAAATCCCCCGTTATTTTGCTCGTCTTCAACAATAGTTTTAAGTGGCTCTTTTCTTTCGTTTGTTTTAGGATCCGCAACTGGCTTTCCATCCTTGTCCGTAGCATTCGGAGCAATCTCATTGTTAACTTTACCATTACCATCCGGAGTATCAATATGGTAACCATTCCACTGGGTAGCCTCTAGGTTAAAGAAGAAGTCTGCACCATTTGTCTGGAACATGTTCTGAACAAATTCACCATACTTTTCCTCATTAACTCGAGTTTTATCGTCCTTGAATGTAATTTGGGTAAACACTGCATCTGTGTCCTTAGGCTCAACAGGTAGGCCAATACGCGTTTGATCACCATTTGTTGGTAATACAAGTGGGACTAAATTAATTCGTGGTGTACCATCAGTAGCGTGATAATTTGAATTTATTTTTTTCATGTGATCAATATTCTCATCAACCAGATCTCGTAAGGTTAGCTCTTCATTATCTTTTACAACATTTCCTCTAGGTTGCCATTGCGGGTTTTCCGTGTCAGTATTCATAAAATCAATGACAAACTGATCTAAAAATGCCAACATATCATTGTTGTACCCATCTTCAGACTCAAAGTTATCCGCAGTTACGTTTAAAAGGACTTCCTTAATCGCAATAGACCCACCATTGCTTAGCTTAAAAATACGCTGGACTTGATCTCCAGGTTTCATATTCTTCAAATCAAAGTTCATGTGATGTGAATTATGGTTTTTCCCCACAACTAGATCAAGTGTTCCTGCTGCAAAATGGTTGTTAATTGTCGCTGTGTCGTTAAATGCTGCCCAAGTTCCTCCTCCTACTAATGATAGTCCAAGTACTCCTGTCAATACGCCTACACCAATCTTCTTCTTGATACTCATTAAATAATTCCTCCCTTTCGCACCTCTTTACTGAGGTATGTATGAATGATATATCTTACCGGCGCCAACGAGTGTCAGCGCCGCTAAAATCATGCTAAGCACTTTCTGTTGAAGAGGCTGCTTCATTTACTGCTTTTCGTTTCTCTTCATTTAACTCTCTAATCCCTGAGTACAGTGTTCTGGCTGAACTCATCAGCAGCATAATTCCAGGAATAATAAGTAGTGCTACGAGGCCAAACTGTGAATTGGCAAAGTCCATCGCATAACCCAAGTAAGGTACATTAATCCCGTCGTGAAGACCGTAAACATTATCGGAAAGCACTGGGTTGGTATCAGCAGCTTCGTTGTTATCCCCTTTTGTCTGATACATGACGTGCCCGTTGTTATTGATGACATCTATAATTCTGTGAGTGACAAATACTCCTTCTTCCTGCTGAAACATGATGACATCATCTACTGACAGACTTTCTTTGTTTATACTTGGATTAATTCCTATGACAGCTCCAGTCTGGATTTCAGGCTCCATTGATCCGGAATAAACCACTTTAAGCTCTTTACCGAAAATTTGTGTTTCTCCATCGGATGTTAATGATGTTAAAACCAGTACTGCTGTAATGATCAGTAATCCAAATAGGAGAACATTTACTCCTGTACTTATTCCCTTTAGGATTTTCACTCCCATGATGATAATCCCCTTTCATTATTTTTTCTCATAGATGTCGGACCAATGTTCAGAGCCGCTGCTTGATGTAAGCCTGATAGCGGAAAATTGTTGAAACTCTTTGTCAAACTCCAGAGCTTTAGACTCGCCGGCATTTATAGTATCGATCTTTATTTCATCCAGTTTTGCATTGTTGTTTTTTACTGCACCCTTCCCCTGATGGGAGTGAAGTACAATAACAACTTCAGTCAGATCTATCGAACTATCATTAGTAAATTCAATTTCGAGTACGTCCTCTTTAGTGTTCAGTTTAAAAGTCACTTTTTCCTTAACATCAATTTTTTCTTCATCTTGTTCATGTTCGTCCGCTCCACCTTCTTCTTTTTGAGCTTCAGGATCCGCTTCATCTTCTTCCTTTTGATCCTCAGGATCCGCTTCTTCTACAGGATTCTCATCATCTTCATCCTTTTCTATATGGTTATCCTTTTTATCATTCTGATCTTTCTCTTCATCTGTACTATCTTCAAGTTCCTCAGTTGTTTCTTCATCCGTATCAGCTGTCTGTTTATCATCAAAGCAGCTTACATTTACTTCTGCCCTTGGTAACCCCTTATTCTGGCTACCTTTTCCATTTGCATGTTTCGGGTGCCGTTCTGCAACCACAAAGTATTTTCCGTTTCCAGGATCCTCATCCAGCTCATAAGTGACCTTTTCACTTTCACCTGATTTTAGCGGTCCATATTTTCCTTCATATATCTTTTCGTAATTTTCATTTTCCTCTAAGTTATTTCCGGGAGCACCATTTCCAAAGTAAATCCAGTACTTTAACTCTCCACCCATGTTGCCGTCACCGACATTTTTAATATCTGCCGTAATTCTGATGCAACTTTCCAAGTTTCCATTA
Source organism: Alteribacter salitolerans (assembly GCF_016901055.1). Taxonomy (NCBI): domain Bacteria; kingdom Bacillati; phylum Bacillota; class Bacilli; order Caryophanales; family Bacillaceae; genus Alteribacter; species Alteribacter salitolerans. The sequence continues at coordinate 17,595 of NZ_JAFEUX010000008.1, forward strand.
GTGACTTCTATTGAGCTTTTATCCCATTCATCTAAGAAAGGATCCGGAAACTCATCTGCAGCTTTTAAATGCATCCCAATGGATTCGGTGTCGTTAAAAAGTGCTGTTGTTGAACCCATCGTCTGCGCGATCAGCAGAAAAAATATGTAACTGAAAATAGCAAATTTAATGCAGATCCCTTTGACTAAGGATCTTCTGCGCTTAGCTGTCAAACGACCTTTCCTCATAACATCCCCCTCCCGGGAACGCAGGATCTGAATGAGCCTTCGAATGTCCTTTAGCTTTACCAACGGGCATCCCTCTCGTTTCGAATAGTACTTTTGTTCTCCAATGTTCGTTATATCGAATACACCCTTAGTATAAACGTCCCTGTTCGTTTCGAGAAACAGTAAAAACACCCAAAAAGAACTATATAACGAACAAAACGTGTTCTTTATAGCGATTAACTCCTGATTGCTTACTATTTCACCTTTTTTCAAGCTTTTTGATCTTTTTTTTAACGAACACAGTGAACGTTTTGACGTTCATCCGGCAAATAGCTTGTATTTTTGCAGAAAAAAAGCACTCCCGCCTCAACCGGAAGTGCAACTTTACCCCTATACTTTTACCTGATTTTTTCCTTATGTACTTTAATCGTGAGGAATGACCGGATTTCTTCCTTCGAGAGTCCCAACTCCAATGCTTCTTTAATCAGTGCTTCCCACTCTTCATCGTACCACTGTTCGGCTCGTTCAGTTACTGCCACCTTCGATATCCTCCCCTCGATTATGTCCTTGCTAGGTGGCTCGGCGGTCATAGAACAGCGCGTCCCTTAGACCCGTAGCTTTGCGTCACTACCTTTCGATAGGTTTGCCGTTGAACTAGAAGGAGGATGGTTCAGAATAGTCATCGACTTTACCATAATGGTAAGAACCAATTCTGTAACCGTTGTGCACTCAATCTCGTTTCACTTACTGCGGCTGTTTTTCAAGCTAAATTTAAGTATTCACTTGGGATGCTTTACCAATCAGATAACAATATAGAACATTTGATGTAGCTTCATTATAAACAATACACATGTAAAAGTCCTATAAAGGTTTTGCTGAATCGTGTCGTATAGCATTAAACAGTACTTTGGAACTATTTATTCTGATTTTTTATAATACTGCGTCATATTTCAACAGCAAAAAAGACACCTTTTAAAGGTGCCTCAATGGAACATAATAAGAAATCAGTTATTTTTATGTCAAAACTACTCATCCTGAACAACAACGATTCTTGTTCCGTCGACGCTGATGACTTTGATCTTTTCGTCACTCTGAATCCACTGGTTGTCAGAAGTCGCGCTATACAATTTCCCTTCAACTTCAATAGTTCCAGTCGGTCTGAACGGCGTTTTGGTTACACCCGATTTTCCGACAAGTTCCTTGTAAGTCTCATTCATGGAATTGTAACCTTCTTCAGAAGACAGTTTATCTTTCAGTGTCATTTTGTTCCAAAGGTTCCTTGGCGGAAATACTTTAGTGAACAAAAACGAACTTGGTACAGCCAGGATCAGAGCGAATGCAACGAGTGTGCCGTAAATGATACCAGGAGTCGGAAGTGACAGTCCAAGGATCATCAGCAGAACCCCCACCAGTGCTATCGTACCGTCTGTAGTGACTTTTCCATCAAAAATAATTAGTGCAAGACCGATGAGATAGAGAAGAACAACCCAAAGTCCTGCATCAGCTGTAAGGTGGTAGGAAAAATACAAACTCATTATTCCAATACCAAGTACCGCAAACAATCCCTTTGACCTCACCATTATCTCACCAAAGATGAAGAGTGTACCCAGAAACACAACAAGAAAGCCAACTGTTGCTGATTCCAACATTTCCATTTTATATCCCCCTGTCAGTAAAAGAGAATTCATTTATCATTATGCCTATCATAACAAATAATAGCATGTAGTTTATATACGAACAGATTCGAAATAGGTTTCATGTGTTTTTTAAACCGTTGTTTCAGATCGCTTGTATCAGCAGCCAGCGTAGCTTCTTTTTTCTCCTCTGCAAATGATGCCCTGAAGCTTTTTGTTTTGAAGCAATAATTGATCACTGTTGATGAAATTCCTCAGGCTCCCGGGATGTTCGAAGACTCCTGGCAGTTGAGGAAAGACGCCCCAAACGAAGTGAGCAGTCTCTGTTTCATCTTTGTACAACAATGCTTTAGGAAGGATTGTTGCATATAAAAGAGGAATAATAATGAAGCCGAAGTGCCCGAGACTCCTGTGACAGCAGATGCCGGGAAGACCCACAGAGCACAGAAAGCCACTGAAAAAGTCAAAATCCGAAAACAACTTCACCACTCTAATTGCATCATAAAATGAATATTGTATTTATGATGTGTTAAAGATCATTGCTGTTTTAATAAAAGTGATGATTGGAGCGAATGCGCGACACTCCTGCGGGAAAAGCGAGTTCCGGGGAGACGCCGGAAGCGCAAAGCGCTGAGGAGGCTCCCGAACCGCCCGCGTGCAATGAGCGGAAATCAACACCTAACTTTTCTGATCTTAAGAGGATTAATATAGTGACTACAACTTTTGTTAAAACAACCTTGATCAACTAAAATAAAGCAACAAATGAGGAAGTAATACCTCCCCATTTGTTGCCCCCAGAAAATCAGGTTGCGTCATATTCTCCATTGTTATTTCACAAATGGTGAAATGAAAGCTGATGAAAACCAGCTTCTTACTGCATCGATCAGGGCTTCAAAGAATGCAAGGATGGAATCAATAATACCCTGCCCTTCTTCACTTTCAAGAAAATCTGTCAGGTTCTCCCGGATACTTCCGATCTGTTCCTGTACCTTACCCCAGTCAATGTCCAGGTTCTGCATACGCTGGAACAGTGAGACGAGGCCATTTTTTTCTTCGTCCGTTAATTCAATTCCAAGTTCTGCGGCAATGCGGTCAATTAAATCACGCAGGTCTTCTTCTGTTTCTACATTACCTTCAGCAATTTCTTCTTTAATACGGGTCATAAGCTCAGCTGCCTGGTCTACACCTACGTTCTCACCGAGTTCAGCTGTTTTAACCATTTCTTCATTGGCTACCTGCTTTTGCTCTTCCGGTATGACTCCATCGGTTGAGACTTCGTAAGCTTTGATCAGTCCTGTAAGAGCAGCAGTACCACTTACATTGAATGGGGCTGTCACATAAATCTCTGCATCTTCAACACCGGCTGTAGCAAGGGCGTTAGTGTACATGGCTTCACTCACCCAGTCAATGCGGTTTGTTTTTACGCTCAATCCGGAATTTTCTTCAAGGAGCGTAATTTTTGAAGAAGATAAGGCATTGGAGCCAATCCGGCTGGCAGATATATAATTACCTAAGTATTGATGTTCCTCTTCATTTGTTACATAGACAACCTGTGCTTCATTTTCATCTACGTTCATCTCATCAAGAAGCTGTGCCCGTTGATCTGCATTCAGATCCTCCCCGAGTGTGACAATGACATCACCTGGCGCAGCGTCAGCAAATGCCATTGATGCAAACAGGAACCATCCTGCAAAAACAGCCATCGTACTTTTCATCAGTTTATGTTTCATTGTTTCTCTTTCTCCTTCCAGGTCGCTTTTATATTTCTGTAACGACGTCTTTCTAACCATATCTTACCTGTAATTCATCTCTGTGAAAAGACTCATTCAGCCTCTTTGTACGACCAGACCTGTGTGCGGATACGTTACTTTAACCCATACTGCCGCAGCTAAAATGAGAACAAGCGATTTAGCAAACATCCCCCATTCGTCAAACATCCACGAGCTGTATACTGCCGGCCCGAATGCCACACCAAGAAAACGGATCGTGTGATAAAAAGAGACCACCATTCCCCTTTCATGTTGTGAGACGGCAGATGTAACGAGGAGGTTACAGCACGGAAGAAAAATTCCGATTCCTGCTGAAATGCACATCAGATAGATGACTGTTAATAATAAAGAATTCCCTACCAGTGCCAGAGTCAAAGGTATGCCGATCAACATAAAACCGAGAGTAAAACAGGACCGGATCCTTTCGGGATTCTGCCCTGTTTTTTTTCCGGAATAATAGGAAGCAATGGTAAACACCGAAAGAGGGACAGCGATAATGACTCCTTTCACTGCACCTCCAATCCCGTACACCCTCTCACTTTCATAACTCAAAAATACAAGAAGGCCAAACAGAAGAAACAATGCTGCTCCGCCTGAAACCATAACAGGAATCAGCCAGCGGGCTTCTCTTTTAATGGCAGAGAAGACAGTATGCAGGTATTCTTTCATCTTCAGAGGCGGATCATCTGATGGAGTTTCATGAATGTATTTTGAAATGCCTGCGAGAGCCAGTACCGAAAGGAGAAAGTAAATCCAAAAGGTGCTTGTCCAGATAACGAGTGCTGCCAAGGCACCGAGGAGCGGACTTACAGCTTTCCCCAGTCCGTTAAACACTTCCATGATACCGAGAGCTGCACTTCTTTTTTCACCATTAAAGATGTCCCCTATAAATGTCATAGCAAGGGAAGCGGTTCCTCCTGCTCCTACCCCCTGAATGAAACGGCCAATGAGAAGGATCCAGTAAGACATTTCTCCCGGTATGAGCATCGCCCCGGTACATACAACACTGCCGAGTGCAATGGTTGCAAGTGAGCTTATGACCACCCGTTTCCTTCCAACCCGGTCAGAAAGAATGCCCGTAAATGGAATGGATAAAGCTGCAGGCACAGAAAAAACCGTCAGGATAAGGCCTGATTGAACTGCTGTAATACCCAAATCCACTTCCATCGTAGGAAGAAGTGGAATAAACATGGAATTTCCGATAACCATTAAAAATGGGAGCAGACCGAGCATAAATACAATTAACTTTTCCTGTTTTGACATTTATCAGATCACCTTATTTTTTGTCATAAAAAGATGGGACAAGCATACGAATAGGATATAACCGTGAACGGGAGGTGCTTTTAATGAAGCAGTTATTGATTTTCGGCCTTGTCGTGGTACTTGCCATCAGTGTTTATTATGATCTCACTGAAGGGACCTTACCCAACACAACCAACGGGTACGAAGATACAAGTCAGGAAAACAGTCCTGTGACCGCACCACCTCCTGCTGATACCCTTCACTACCAGGAAGTGATCGTTCAATCAGGTCATACTGTTTATACTATTGTTAAAGCCCTTCACCAGGACGTGCTCCTTGATGCAGACTTTGAGAAGATTGTAACTGATTTTGAAAAGCTCAATCCCGATGTAAATGCTCACGATATCAGAATTGGCAGCACCTATCGCTTCCCTGTATATAAAGAAACTCTGCAGCAGACATCATAACCTCTCTGCCCCGGTAAAAATCTAAGTCCTTGCCAGTATCACAGCCGGTTGGTACAATGTGTGAGGACAGTAATTTATTGATTTTTATTCTTACTAATATAAAGGGGCGATCACGCAGTGACTCAAATCACCCATCGTAAAAACACGCGTCCGGTTCAAGTCGGACCGCTGACAATCGGAGGCAGCGACGAAGTTATTATTCAAAGTATGACCATGTCTAAAACGCATGATGTGGATGCTGTTACAGCTGAGATTCTCCGTCTTGAAGAGGCGGGATGTCAGATTGTACGTGTTGCCTGTCCGGACATGCGTGCAGCAGAAGCCATTCCGGAGATTAAAAAACGCATTAACATTCCACTTGTAGTGGATATTCATTTTGATTACAAGCTCGCTTTAAAAGCCATCGAGGGCGGTGCGGATAAAATACGGATCAACCCCGGAAACATCGGCCGCCGTGAAAAGGTGGAAGCCGTCGTTAAGGCTGCCAAGGAAAAGAAAATCCCAATCCGTATCGGTGTAAACGCAGGTTCTCTTGAGAAAAAAATTCTTGAGAAGTACGGATATCCTACAGCTGACGGGATGGTAGAGAGTGCCCTTCACCATATTAAAATCCTTGAGGATCTGGACTTTCATGACATCATCGTTTCCATGAAAGCTTCAGACGTCAGTCTGGCTGTTGAAGCTTATGAAAAGGCCGCAAAAGCATTTGACTACCCTCTACACCTTGGAATCACAGAGTCAGGTACCTTATTTGCAGGGACTGTAAAAAGTGCTGCCGGCCTTGGGGTCATTTTAAACAAAGGAATCGGTAATACAGTACGTATTTCATTAAGTGCCGATCCTGTTGAAGAGGTAAAAGTAGCCAAAGAACTTTTAAAAACATTCGGTCTTGCAGCTAATGCGGCTACTCTTATCAGCTGTCCTACATGCGGACGTATTGAAATTGATTTAATCAGTATTGCAAACGAAGTGGAAGAATATATCCAGCAGGTAAATGCACCAATTAAAGTCAGTGTTCTCGGATGTGCAGTTAACGGACCCGGTGAAGCAAAGGAAGCGGACATTGGTATTGCCGGTGCGCGCGGCGAAGGGTTACTGTTCAGACACGGAGAAATTATCCGTAAAGTTCCGGAAGAAATTATGGTCGATGAACTTAAAAAGGAAATCGATAAGCTGGCAGAGGCACACTATGAGGAACAACGAAAAAAAGAAGCAGAGCTTGCTGCGCAGAAAGACTAAACTGATTACAACGAAAGGCGCACACGTTTGAGTGTGCGCCTTTCATCTGGAGTTTTAAGGGTTTTACGGTTAAAAGAACGGTGACAAAAACAAACTGATAATGATTGAGAAGGCTCCGATACCAATTGCCGTATATCCGAGACCGGCATGCCCCTTGGCACGGGTGATAAAGCCCATTACGATTGCCGCTGCCCCTAAAATGACAGGCAGGAAAAACAAGCTGACAATAGCCAAGGCTACAGCAATTGCGCCTAAGCCCTTGCCTTCTGTTGCGTCTTCCGTATAATCCGCTTCTCCGTCATTATCAGCGGCCGTATCCGTCAGCCGGGCATCCGGTGCTACCTCAGCAGCCGTTTCTTCACGGTATTCGCGGTCATACTCCTGATCGGCTTCCCGTTCATTAAAATCGTCTCGTTCTTCTTCCACAAGACGCAAATCACGCTCTCGCTTGTTGCGTTCGTCCATGGTTCTCCCCCTTTTATCATTCGGACGTAACCATAGTATGCGACGAGCCCGGGGGTCTGACCCCGCACAATTGTGTGTAAATACTGGAGATAGGAAGGTGTTCTAAGTAAATATGAAGAATTTATACAGGTTTGGCATTGATATTGATGGTACGATTACGGATCCGGCAACGTTTATTCCGGCTTTGAACGAACATTTTAAACGTGAACTGACACTGGATGATATCACGGAGTATGATTTAAGTAATGTCCTGGGAATCAGTAAAGAGGATTTCTGGACGTGGATGCAAAAGCATGAAGGAAACCTCTACTCTGAGGCTAAGCTTGCTGCAGAAGCTAAAAAAACCCTTCTGGAGTGGGAAAGAAAACACGAGCTTTTTTACATCAGTGCCAGAAACAGCCGCTTTTCCGAGCTTACAAAGGACTGGTTCGATACGAATAAACTACCCTACCACCACATAGAGCTTATTGGAAAGCACGATAAAATCGGAGCTGTTAAAAAGCACCGCGTACATGCTTTTTTTGAAGACAAACACGACAATGCTGTAAACATTGCCGAGGAGTGCGATATTCCTGTGGTGCTTATGAATACACCATACAATCAGGACCCTGTCCCAAAGCTTGTGCATCGGGTTAACAGCTGGCAGGAAGCCAGACAGACTGTCCGCAATTTATTTGAATAAGGAATTAAATTTTAGCGTAGCATTTATTTTGATGAGAGATGCAGGAATATCAGTGATAAAAAAAGCCGGACCTGTGCCGGCTTTTTTTGTTTTTGAAGGATTTTTAACACTCAAGCCGAATATACGTTCGCAGAAAGGATGATGATTTTGATACGAAAGCCTCGCAACATACCTCTGAAGCTTCTCACGGTTTACAAATGGTTCTAAATTAACAAGGCTGTTGCAAAGATTAGCTGTTCCCCATAATTGGGTACGAAAAAGTGTATTTATGATTTTAATCAGCTGTTCAAAAGCACAATTGAAAAATATACTAGCGAAACTGAAGAATAAAACTCTAATCCTGAAAAATAAACTGCGAAAAGTAAAAAATCCATCCAAAAAAACAAACCACTCAGACTAAAAATCCACACAAAAACACCGCCCAAAAGGCGGTGCTCTCCACTATGCGCGCTTCTCCCCACATTCCCCGCAATATCCGTATATCTCAAATTTATGTCCTGTGATTTTAAAACCATCCGCATCATCTTCTATAGCATCCATCGGGCAATTATGAATATGCTTTGTCTTACCGCAATCCACACAAATCAGGTGGTGATGATGATCAGAGGTGGAACAGGCAAACCGGAATTTTTTTTCACCTTCGAGTTCCGTTTCCTCCAAAATCCCCAACTCCGTAAACAGAGATAAGTTACGGTAAATCGTATCAAAACTCAATCCCGAATATCTGGCTTGTAAAGATGCGAGGACATCCTTCGCTGCCAGATACCGTTTTTCGTCAGAAAACAAAGTAAGAATATCTTCACGTTTATCCGTATATTTGTACCCTTTATCCTTCATAATCGTTAACGCTTCTTTTACATCCATACTCGTATACCCTCCCGTTTTATGCTAACCCGGTTCTGAACCGTTTCAATACAACAGCAGCAAGAAGTAAAACGACACCTGTTACAACAATCATCCCGCCTGTTGCCACATTCAGATGATAAGAAAAAAAGATTCCTCCGATCATTGCCAGTTCACCGAACACAATGCCGAGAATGACAACCTGACGAAAACTTTTCGCCAGTTGAATGCTTGCTGCAACAGGAAGAGTAACCATGGCACCGACAAGTAAGATCCCCACGACTTTCATTGACATTGAAATCACAAGTGCAATGAGAAGGGAAAAGAAAAAGTTAATCCGCCGCACCCCTATGCCGGATGTTTTTGCAAACTCCTGGTCAAATGAGATAGACAGCAGTTCTTTATAAAACATAATAAGAATCGTTAATGCAAGAAGTCCCGTAAAAAAGATAAACCCAAGGTCTCCGAGGCCTACAGTGACAATGCTGCCGAACAAATAATTGTACCACTCGTTATAGGACCCTTGGGAAAGGCTGATTAAAATGGCACCAATCCCGATTCCCGACGATAAAATAATTGGTATAGCAAGCTCCTGAAAATGCTTGTAAATCTGTCTTAATTTTTCCACAAGCAAAGAACCGGCAAGAGAGAAAACAAGCCCTGTATAAAGTGGATTAATAAAGCCCAGCCATAATGCAGACTGGCTTAAAAAGACCCCTGCAGCAATTCCTGTTAAAGTAATATGGGATAAAGCTTCTGAAATTATTGTAATTCTTCTCACAAGTAAAAATGCCCCGAGGAGCGGGCAGACAAACCCGATAATCAAACCGGCAAGAATGCCCCGTTCCAAGAACGTAAGTTGCTGTAATAGTTCCATCATTTACACACCTTTTACACCCGTTTTCGAGTGAGCAGCACAACCACTAATAAAATTATAACGTTAACAATTACGATCGTCCCTCCTGGAGCAAGATCCAGATGAAACGCACTTACAAGGCCGGTAATGACAGATATTTCCCCAAACAGGACGGCGTAGATAAACATCTGTTTAAAGCCTCTGGCAAGCCGCATGGCTGCAGCTACAGGAAGTGTCATTAATGAAGATACGAGCAAAATTCCCACTATCCTCATTGAAGCAGCAATAACAAGGGCGACCATGATAATAAACAAAACGTGCAAAAAGCGCCGTGGGATTCCTGCTACTACGGCCTGATCTTCGTCAAAACTGAGGAAGAACAGCTCTTTATAGAACAGAATAAGTAAAAGAGTAACAATAGCCGTTATAGCAATAATCAAATGAAAATCCGACCGGCTCACAGCCACTACGCTTCCGAAGAGGTAGTTAAACAAATCATTATTAAATCCATTTGCCAGGCTGATAAACACAACACCGATCCCGATCCCGGCAGATAAGATGATAGGAATAGCCAGCTCTTTGTAGTATACATAAACGGTCCGGAGCCTCTCAATCATCAAGGCCCCGCCGACAGAAAAGGCTGCTCCCATATAAATAGGGTTTAAACCGGCAAAAAAACCGTAATACCTTCCGAGTAAAAGACTGAATGCTATACCGGATAACGTAATATGCGACAAGGCGTCAGCTATAAGGGATAAGCGCCTTACCACAAGAAAGACACCAAGAAACGGTGCAAGAAAACCAACCATAAGTCCCGTATACAAGGCATATTTTAAAAAGTCATACTGAAAAAATACGCTGATCAAGACTCACGACCTCCGTCAGCGGAATGATCATGGTGGGGGTCATGGTTGTGTGTAATAATCTGGACGTCATGACCGTACATTCTGGACATCATATCATCTTCCTGCTCCTCATACTCTTCCGTGTCACCATGGAAGTGAAGGTGTTTATTTAAGCAGGCTACATCCGTCACATATTCAGTCATCGCTCCAATATCATGGGTAACAAGAACAAGGGTAATGCCTTTATTGCGATTTAAGTCCTTCAGCATCGTGTAGAAGCGCTTCACACTTTTGGCATCCACACCTACAGTCGGTTCATCTAGAATTAACAGCTTCGGCTCACTGACTAATGCCCGGGCAATAAATACCCGCTGCTGCTGACCACCGGAAAGCTGGCCGATATTTTTGTGCATAAACTCTTCCATCTCTACTTGTTCAATCGCTTCTCTTACCTTTTCTTTATGCTTTTTGGTTAAAAATCGAAAAAGCCCTACCTTCCCGTACAGCCCCATGGAAACAACTTCAAAAACCGTTGCAGGGAATCCACTGTTAAAACTGTTCGCCTTTTGACTCACAAAACCGATGTCCTCCCATTTATGAAAGCGTCCAAGCTTTTCACCGAACAAGCGGATTTCCCCTTGTTCAGGATTCAAAAGCCCTAAAAGGCATTTGATTAACGTCGACTTCCCAGATCCATTCGGACCGACAAGCCCAAGAAAGGATCCCGGTTTAATCGACAAATTAATATCTTCAAGTACATTACGCCCATTATAGGCAAATGAGAGGTTGTTTATTTCAATAATTGATTGCTTTTTGTCCATAGTATCCACAGCCCTTTATCGCTGTCGTTTAAGAACGATTACGATTTATTCCTTCCAGTAGTATACATGAGGGGTTTATGTTTGTAAACATTACAGCACCGGGGCGGGGCTCAGTCGTTTTTCAAGATAAAAACGTTTATAATGAAGAGCAGAATCCTACCTTTTAAGGACGTGATGATATGCATAAACAAACAGCCATTATCGATTTGGGCTCGAACTCCATTCGTCTTGTTATTTTCGAAATTAATGAAGACCGGTGTTACCGGGAAATTCAAAACCTGAAAGTCGTTGCCCGTTTAAGCTCTCATATAATGAATGACGGAAGCCTTTCAAATAAAGGAATGAATATAATTAAGGAAACTCTGGACCGTTTTTGCTCTGTACTTGACCGGTACAATGTTAGTGAAATACGCGGAGTTGCCACTGCTGCCGTGCGAAACGCATCAAACCGTCCGGAAATCGAAAAGCTCCTCAAAGGCTATACTGAAATGACATTTGATGTTATTTCAGAAAAAGAAGAAGCCTGTTACGGCTACCTTGCTGTTGTAAACTCTACTGATATCAGCACTGGAATTACCGTCGATATTGGAGGTGGAAGTACAGAAATCACCATTTTTAAAGACCGAAAATTAAAACATTACCACAGCTTTCCTTTTGGGGCATTGACCCTGAAACAGAACTTTCTTGAAGGCGACTCTCCCCTCCCCTCCGAAACAAAAAAACTCAGCCGGTTTTTACTTCAATCATTCGACTCTCTCCCCTGGCTTAAAGAGGCTGCCGGTCCTGTAATCGGGATCGGGGGAAGCGCAAGAAATCTTGCTCTCGTTCATCAGCATAGTATAGACTATCCCCTCTCAGGACTTCATCAATTTGAAATGACATTAAAAGATGTGGTTTCTGTTTATGAAAGACTGGAATCCATGACACTGAAAAAGCGCCAGCAGGTGGATGGCCTTTCTAAAGACAGAGCCGATATTATTCTGCCGGCTATCGTTGTTATTCAGACTCTCATTGAATACACCGGGTCCCAACAATATGTGGTAAGCAGCAAAGGCCTGAGAGAAGGTGTGTTTTTCGAAACCCTGTTAAAAGAAATAGGAATAGAGACCTTTCCAAATGTAACAGAAGAAAGTTTTTACCAGTTAAGCCGTAATTATAATCTTGACTATGATCACCAGAAGCGGATCTCTGTTCTTGCCACCTACCTGGCACATACACTTAAAGAACATACAGGAGAACCGGCCAGCCATGAGGATATACATCTCCTTCAGCTGGCGGCCAGGGTTTTTTATATCGGAGAATCAATCCATCCGGAGTCGAGATCACAGCACACCTTTTACCTCCTTACTAATCAGTCCATCCACGGTCTCTCTCATGGCAAAAGGCTCGGTGTAGCCCTTCTCGCATCTTTTCGTAACCGTTCTCTTTTGAATCAGTATGCAACTCCCTTCAGACACTGGATTAAAGAGGATGAGTTTTCCCGTTACGAAAAGCTCGGTGCCATTTTAAGGCTTGCTTACGGACTGGACCGGTCTAAACAAGGATCGGTTGAAAAAGTGCTTCTTGCTCCTTCAGACAGTAAAGACGTGCTCCACTTAAAACTTGAAAAAAGAAAAGAAGCTTACTTCGAGGAGTTTCATGCACAGAAATATAAAAAACATGTTGAGCGTGCATTTGGGATAAAAATTGATATTCTCTCTTAAAAACAGCAGTGGCGGTTGCTGAAAACACCGTGCAATAGTACCACGCTCCTAAAACTTGCTTTACTTTCGTTTGCTGCACTCGGGTCATTAAAGAAAGATTGATGATGGATGGTGAAAGCCGATGATGAAAAATACATCTGACAAAACGGGCAAAAAAAATGCAGATTCAAACAACCCGGCTTATTACATTAACCGGGAATTAAGCTGGCTTGCTTTTAATAAACGTGTTCTGGAAGAAGCGGCTGATGAACAAAACCCTTTACTGGAACGGTTAAAGTTCCTTGCGATTTTCAGCACAAATCTTGATGAGTTCTTTATGGTACGTGTTGCAGGCCTTAAAGACCAGGTCAAAGCTGGATTTAACAAACCGGAGAACAAGGCAGGGTTAACACCAAGAGAACAGCTTCAAAAAATCAGCATGGCAAACCACCAGCTTGTAAAACACGAATATGAATTGTTTAACGAAACCATTAAGCCTCAGCTTTACAAAGAAGACATCCGGTTTCTCACGATTAAAGAGCTCTCCTCTGACCAGCTTATTTATATTGAAAAGCAATTTAACCAGTATATTCTTCCTGTATTAACACCAATAGCCATTGATTCCCGCCGTCCCTTTCCTATGCTGTTAAACAAAAGTTTAAACCTGGCAGTTGTGCTGGGCGGTGAACGCGAGAAGCTGGCAATTGTTCAGGTGCCAGCTCTTTTAACCCGTTATATTGAGCTGTCCGGCACAGAAAAAACAAGACTGTTCATTATGCTGGAAGAGGTAATAAGTCACTTTATTGACCGTCTGTTTACCGGCTTCAAAGTTAAATCCGTATCTCCTTTCAGGATCACACGAAATGCAGATCTGACGATTCATGAAGAAGGAGCACGGGATCTTTTGAGACAGATTGAAAAAGAACTGATAAAACGTAAATCCGGAGCTGCTGTAAGGCTTGAAATGCAGGCGGGAAACATGGAGCAAAAAGTACTGATATTTTTACTAAATGCTCTTGATATTAATCAGGATGATGTTTACGAAGTTAAAGGACCGATTGACCTCTCCTTTTTGATTTTCTTTTATCAGCAACTTGCGCCTTATTTTGAGCACCTGGTCAATGAAACACTTATTCCAAAACCACCACTGGACCTGATCAATGAAGGTGATCTATTTTCAGCTGCATTAAAGGACGATCTCTTATTCCATCACCCTTATGAGTCATTCCAGCCAATCGTAGACTGGATTACCCAGGCTGCAAATGATCCGGATGTACTTGCCATAAAACAAACACTTTACCGTGTAAGTGGTGATTCTCCTATCATTAAGGCACTTGCCACTGCTGCTGAGGGTGGGAAACAAGTAACGGTCCTCGTGGAGCTCAAAGCACGCTTTGACGAAGAAAACAATATTCAATGGGCTAAAAAACTTGAGAAGTCAGGCGTACACGTCATCTATGGTATTACCGGCCTGAAAACCCATAGTAAAATCACCTTAATCGTTCGTCAAAATCAAGGGAAGATTGAACGGTTTGTCCACCTGAGTACAGGAAATTATAACGATACTACCGCTAAGCTGTATACAGACATAGGAATAATCACCTGTAATGAAGAGTTCGGGGAAGATGCCACCAATTTCTTTAACCACTTAAGCGGGTTCAGGAGTAAACCGAAGTGGAAAAAAATCTATACATCTCCATTTGGCATCCGCGATCAGTTAATCAGACTTATCGACCGGGAGATTGAAAACCAAAAAAATCACGGAAGCGGCCGTATTTTGGCCAAAATGAACTCACTGACCGATAAGACGATAATCCTAAAGCTTTATGAAGCCAGTCAGGCCGGAGTAAAGATTGATTTAATCGTCCGGGGAATATGCTGTTTAAAACCCGGAATCTCCGGAGTGAGTGACAATATTACAGTAAGGTCAATCGTTGACCGTTTCCTTGAACACAGTCGAATCTTCTACTTTTATAACAATGGAGATGAAAACACATATCTTTCTTCTGCAGACTGGATGACCCGTAATATGGAAAAAAGAATCGAAATTCTTTTCCCGATTGAAAGTGCTTATTGTAAAGCAAGAATTAAAGAGATTTTTGATATTACATTAAAAGATAATACAAAAGCACGAATTCAGACTAAGGATGGCTTGTATAAATATATAAAAAGAAAGAAAAATGAACGACCTGTACAAAGTCAGCTCGCCTTTTACCAACTTGCTTCAGAATACTTCCTGGATGAAGAGGAATAAAAAAGTCATGAAAAAGAGAGCGACTAAAAGGCTGCATACCTTATGAGTCGCTCTCTAATGCAAAGCTGCCAATATTAGTAATCCAGTGTGACCAACTGCTGGTTTTCTTCTGCATTCTCCTGAATTTCCACAGCATACCAGCTTTTTGCATCTCCATGTTCTTCAACGTAAGCTTCCATACCGTAAATTCCACGGTGATACGCGGTCAGGGCGTAATCCCAGTCTTCGTACTGGCTGTACAGGAATTCCAGGTAAACTACAGACAACTGTATGGAATAAAACGGGTCAAATAGCAGATCGTCTTCATAAGGGAGGTCTGCCATATCAGCAATCCAGGGACCGGTATTCTTCATAAACTGTGCCATTCCGTAAGCATGTCCATACTGGGTTTCCGGACCGACTGTTTCAGGGTCAAAAGTATCACCTGTTTCAACTCTTAACAATTCATACACAAGAAACGGGTCAATGTTTTTTCTCTCTGCTTCAAGTGCAAGAAATGTGCCCCACTCTTCCTTAAACCTGCCGTCACTGTCTTCATATAAATGATCAGCTATAATTGAAGCACGCTGCCAGGAGTCATAACCTGCCAGTTCATAATCGTCCGGAAGGGTGTCGATATAGGTCTCCATTCTCGCCATTTCTTCCTCCAGAATCTGCTGCTCTTTTTGTTTTTGCTTTTCAGCTTTTATTTCTTCAACCTGCTCTTGCATTTGAATATTTTGGAAAGCGAGTACAATAGAAGTACCGCCAAGTAATACAAAAGCGGCTGCTGCAATAAAGATTATCCGTTGGTTTTTTTTCATGAATGAATGTCCCTCCTTGGAGAACAGTCAACCTCTCTTACACGAGAGTATATAATACGCCCATTCGACAAATTTCGCAAACGGGTCATTGTTTCTTCCCCGGCTTTAAACAGAGGTCATCTGTCTCCACAAAGAATTACCTCTGAATTACTCTATCAATCTCCGTTATTCTCCTTTTTCCAACACAGGTCCATGATCGGGCTTGAATTACTGCCTTTCAAACCCTTTTGGTAATTTGTGTAAAATAAAAGAGACTATCTATGTCTGATAATCTCTTTTCCCTATATTCAACTGTTAAAAACATTAACTTTGCCTCGCACTTACTGAACGGAAAAACCTGAACACGATTCCCTGTCTGGGCGAAAAGAAGAGTGCCAGACAGAATAAGGCTGAAGCGACCAGAACAATAGAAGCTCCCGAAGATACGTCGTAAACAACCGAGAAAAACAGACCGACTACTGCTGAAATAACACCAAACAAGGCTGACAGGCCGAGCATAACCGGAAATCTGTCAGTTAGAAGGTACGCAGTCGCCCCAGGTGTAATTAGCATAGCAACAACGAGGATAATTCCTACTGTCTGCAGCGACGCTACTGTTACAAGTGAAAGAAGCAGCATGAGCATATAATGAATAAACTGTACCGGAAGTCCGGTTGCTTTTGCCATTGTTTCATCAAAAGTACTGAGAAGCAGAGGACGGTAAAAAATAAATACTGCCAGGAGAACAAATACCCCGATACCAAAGGTTATCCATAAATCCGTTCTGGAAACAGCGAGTACATTACCAAATAAAATATGCCACAAATCAACACTTGAGCCACGCATAGCTGTAATCAGAACCACCCCAAGGGCAAACATGGCAGTAAACATGATTCCTATAGCTGAGTCTTCTTTTATCCTGCTGTTTTGTGAAATATAACCGATTGAAAGAGCAGTAATTACACCGGTAATAACCGCACCGATAAAAAAGTTGACGCCGATCATATAGGCAATAACCACACCCGGCAGAACAGCATGGGAAATAGCGTCCCCCATGAGGGCCATGCCTCTTAGGATAATATAGCAGCCAATTACACCGCAGATGATCCCTACGAGTACCGCTGCAAGCATGGCATTTTGTAAGTAGGGATACCGTGCGACCTGATCCAAAAAGCTTAAAATCTGTTCAATCATTGGCTCACCACCAGAAAACCTTCATTATCATCTAAAACGGCTGCACTCCCCTGATAAGCCCGCTTTAAAAACTCAGGAGTGTAAACATCCTTTACTGAGCCGGCAGAGATTAACTCCTGATTCAACAAAATAAGCTGATCAAAATATTTCTCTACTTTGCTTAGATCATGATGCACGACAAAAATCGTCTTTCCACTGTCACGCAGCTGATGCAAAAGCCTGACAATGATTTCCTCAGACTTCATATCAATCCCTACAAAGGGTTCATCCAGAAAGAAGACATCGGCATTCTGCGCCAAAGCACGTGCAATAAAAACACGCTGCTGCTGACCTCCGGAAAGTTCTCCAATCTGTCGTTTTGAGAACTCACTCATACCCACTTTTTCAAGGGCATCCTTTGCCATTTCCCGGTCTTTCCTTGAACTTCTCTTATACCACGGGATATGGGCAAACCTCCCCATCATGACTACGTCCTCAACTCTTACGGGAAAATCCCAGTCAATAGAATTTCTCTGCGGCACATAGGATATTTGCTTACGGTATGTTTTGATCGTTTCTCCAAACAAACGCACGTTTCCTTTTGCTTTTTCCAAACCGAGTATGGCTTTGATCAGCGTGGATTTACCCGCACCATTCGGTCCGATAATCCCGATAAGCTGGCCTTTATCAACAGAAAAGTTAATATCCTTTAATGCAAGATGGCCGTGATAATGCACGGACAGCTCCCGCACATCAATGGTGTCATGTAAAGCCATAGTGTATTTCCTCCTCTTCTATGCACAGTATGATAAACGTCCATATTAGATATCATCTGTAATATATGATACGCGCTAAGGATGTGTGCCATGCGCGAAAATGTTGTACTTAAATTAAAAAGTTGCACTAAGTAAACTTTTCTTCTTACGTACAATTATAAAGATCTCAACAGAAATTTTCAATCATTTATCTTAAACTGCAGACTTTCGCTTATTGAGACAGGTAGTTTCGCACCTCAGCATGTCACTGTATTTCCAAAGGCTTATGCAAAGCCTGAAATAAATAAAAAAAACTGCTTCAGAAGGGGATCTCCACCTTCCGAAACAGTCATTTTACTTAACAACAAAAACGCATCAGGGCTCCATCTCAACGTAAAGGGGAAGAGTAATTATTACTTTCGTTCCTTCTCCCGGTTCACTTTCAATATCCAACGTCCCCTTATGCTCCTCGATAATCCTCTTGCATAATGGGATACCTATACCTGTACCCTTATCTTTGGTAGTAAAAAAAGGCTTATAAATTTCTTCCAGGACATCAGGCGGCATACCTGGACCGTAATCCTGAAGTTCGATAGAATATGTGTCTCCGTACGTTGATGTAAGCATCGTAAACTTACAGTCCTTGTCTTCTTTTTCGTAAGCTTCAATTGAATTTCTAAGCACATTAAGTAAAACCTGCCTGATCATTTGGTCATTCACATACAGATAGCGCCTTGAGTTTCTTATGGAAAAATGAAAATCAATGTCATGCAGAAGACACTCAGACCTGAAAATCATCAGCATGGACTCCATTAAATCTGAAGGCAGAACATATTTTTTATCAATTTTTTTTCTCGACATGGACAGGAAATCTTCGATAATCAGATTCATCCGGTCAATCTCAGAGGAAATGGTCTCGTAATATTTGTTCAAACTGTTAGACAGCTTGGAAAGCTGAATAAACCCTTTAATGACAGACAGAGGGTTACGCAATTCATGTGCGACTCCCGCCGCTATCTGAGATACACTTTCCATCTGCTGCTTATACGTCAGCAGTTGTTCAAACCTGTGCTCAACTGTTTCATCCTTAATATAGACAGACAGTAACGTCGGCGATAATAGATGACCATAAATCGTCAGACGTATCTCTTCTTTCTCGAATACAACAGCCGCTTTGCGATTTTCCATATTTACAATATCCGCAAGCTTTGAAATTGTCCGGTGAAATGAATAGTCATCATTTAAATATGGTTCGTCAGTGTTAAGAGGTTCGTCAAGGGTTTTTAATACATCAGTAAAGAGGTGGTTGCAGGATCGGACTCTTCCTTCTACATCAATCGTAAAAGAAGGAATCGGTATATGTTTTAAGACATCTATCAGGTCTCCGGCCTCTTCTTTAACTTTCTTCCCTTTTAACAGCACACCCTCTGAAAGTGCCATACCTTCAAAATGCATCAGCTGCACACGATTGTTAACTGTCATTTCAAAATAATCACTGGATGCTTTTTTACCCTCTGAGAGCTTCCTTAAAAAAACGTGAAAGCGATCCGCTTCGTGCTCATGAAATAATGTGAAGAATGTTTTACTGTTTATCGTTCCCTGCTCTTCAGATGGTATCGTAAGTGAAACAAGGGTGTCATTTTCATCGAAGACGAGCAGCCATTCTGAAGACATTTCTACAATGGTTTCCATTATTTCTTCGTTTTTTATTAGAGTATGACAGTCCATGCCCAGGATATCCCCCATTTCTTCATGGCAGGTTTTATTTCAAAGAGTCTTTATTACAAAGTATACAATATTATGGCAGTAATTTCTTTATAAATTTTCAGAAAGCTTTTACAATACATTTTATTGCCCCATATTTATGAAACGAAACGACCTGTTCTGCATACGTTAATAGAAGTGTATAAAGGAGGGAATCCCCTTTGAATCCATTTATTCAGCAGTTGGTAAATCAGAAGATTAATCAGTTGGATGTCAAAGAACTGATGCGTCTGAGCAAACAATATAAAATTCCACTCACAGTGAGGCAGGCCAAACAAATTATTGCTATCCTGAAAAAACAACCAGTAGACGTGGGAAATACAAAACATATGATTACTTTGCAAAACGAGTTAAAAAGCCTTGATCCGTCCCTTTATAAAAAAGCAGAAAAACTGCTTGAACCCTATAAGGATTATATCAACTGGCCATGAGTTCAAGTTTAAATTTACAGAACAGCAAAAAAGGCTGACTTAAAAGGATATTCCTCTTAAGCCAGCCTTTCTTTGGTTTACACACCCATGATTTTCTCTTTTAAGTCTTCCTGAAAACTTCGTTCCTTAATCATGTTAATTTCAAAACGGTATGGTGCTTTTTTATTCTTTTTATCAGTACCTACATAAGGAGTTTCAAGAATCTTAGGGACCGTTTCAAAAGCATCGTGATAAATAACCTTTGTGAGTGCTTCAAAGCCGATATGACCAAATCCGATGTTTTCATGACGGTCTTTATGAGCCCCGCGCTCGTTCTTACTGTCGTTCACATGAAGAACCTTTAAACGGTCAAGTCCAATAATACGGTCAAATTCATTAATTACCCCATCGAGATCGTTAACAATATCATAACCCGCATCGTGGACGTGACAAGTGTCAAAGCACACACTAAGCTTCTCATTATGATTAACACCATCAATAATTCTGGCAAGCTCATCAAAGTTCCGGCCGCATTCAGATCCTTTTCCTGCCATTGTTTCAAGGGCAATCTGAACGTCTTGTTCAGGATCCAAGACCTCGTTTAGACCTTCAATTATTTTTTCGATCCCTTTGTCCGCTCCGGCACCAACGTGAGCACCCGGATGAAGCACAATCTGTTTGGCACCGATAGCTTCGGTACGGTCAATTTCACTTTTAAGAAAGTTGACGCCAAGTTCAAAGGTCTCTGGCTTTTGCGAATTGCCGATATTAATGATGTAAGGAGCATGTACAATAATATTACTGATCCCGTTTTCTTTCATATGAGCAGTGCCCGCTTCAATGTTAAGCTCTTCAATCGGCTTTCTCCGTGTATTCTGAGGTGCTCCTGTATAGATCATAAATGTCGTTGCACCGTATGAAGCTGCTTCTTCACTTGAGGCAAGAAGCATTTTCTTCCCGCTCATGGAAACGTGTGATCCGAGTAGCATGTTATCCTCTCCCTGTATTGCTTTCTTTATTTTCTTTTTGCCCGGTTATTTCTCTTGGTTTCAAGCCTCCGCTGGCGCTTTCGCTCCTGCTCCACTTGAAGCTTGGCTTTTTTCTTGTATCCAGGCTTTACTTTTTTAGGTTTTGGTGTTTTAAGCTTAATCTCGCTGTCCACCGGCTGGTTTTGAATTCGTTTCCGGCGCATCTTCTGCTCAAGGTCGACCCATTCGTCTTTTTTAAGGTCTTTATATATAAATGGGATTCCTTGTGATTCAAGTTTTTCAATGGACTGCTGGTCTTTTCTGTTTATGATCGTTGCTGCAATTCCATCCCAACCTGCTCTGGCGGTACGGCCAACCCGGTGTACATAATACTCCAGCTCTGTCGGAAGTTCAGCGTTGATGATATGGCTGATTCCCTTTACATCAATCCCACGGGCAACAAGGTCCGAAGCTACAAGATACTGAACTTCTGCATCCCTTAGCTTCTTCATCACCTTTTTACGGTCTCTCGGAGGGATTCCACCGTGCAGCTTTTCAGCGTTCAAACCAGCTTCAGCAAATGCAAGATACACTTCATCTACCATTTCTTTTGAGTTAGCAAAAATGACACAAAGGAATGGATTAAAGGCTTTTGCTATTTGTACGGCCAGATCTTTAACGTCCCGGTCACGGTCTGGAATGAGCCAGTGTTCTATCTTCTTTGGTGATGCCTGTTTCGGCTCAACCTTCACATGTTTGGGCTGCTTCATATATTTACGTAAAAAAGGCTGGAGCTTTTCCGGGATTGTAGCCGAGAATACCAGCATCTGCAGATCATCTCCCATTCGGGAGGCTGCCTGATCCACATCCTCAATAAACCCCATATCAAGCATCTGATCAGCTTCGTCTACAACAAGCATTTCTGCATGATGAACATCAAGGGCATTATCTTTTACCAGGTCATTTATGCGTCCCGGCGTTCCAACAACAATATGAGGAGGTTTTTTCAGTTTTTCAACCATTCTTGCACGGTCAGTTCCCCCGGTCACAAGCTTCGCAGTCACTGCTCCTTCTGAATGGGAGAGTACTTTCATGAGTTCATCATACAGCTGCTGGGCAAGTTCCCTGGTCGGTGCAGTAATAACAGCCTGAACGTGACGTTTGTCTTCATTTATACGGTCAACGATGGGAAGTAAAAAGGCAAGTGTCTTCCCAGTTCCTGTCTGGGATTGTCCTATGACATCGGAGCCATTCCGGATTGCCGGAATAAGCCTTTCCTGAATTTCCATAGGCAGATCAATTCCCTGCTCAATAAGGGCATCGATAATGTAACCCTTTAATTCAAATCGTTCAAAATTATGCTTCATTTATTCTTCCTACTTTCCTAAAACACTTGTCCGGCATTTGTACCAAACCTGTTTTTTCCATTTTTCGCGTCTAAATAACTGTTTCTCAGCATACACTAATTATATATTTTAACACGGACAAGGTATCCTGCGCCAGCAGCACTTACAAATGATTTAAAAAGGGCTTCTGACGGGCTCCTGCAGGGTCGGTAATCCGGAGTTGACTGTAATAACCTTCACTACCTTCCTGTCCTCGAAAGACCACGGAGAGTCTGTAACGTCAGGGTTGTGTGCCTCCCATACAAAAACTCCATAAAAAAGACCACCGCCCAGACCAATTCAATGTGTGTGCATATAACTAATAAGAGAATACATTGCATGTGAAAGGATTGGTAGGTATGTTTGGTCCACGCCCCTTACCACCAGGAAGTCAATCGTCCTTCTCTCCCTTTATGAGAGGACCCGGTCCGGGAGCTGGTATGTTTCCGGTCCGGGGAGCTGCCGGTCCATTTGGCGGCTCTGCTTTCGGCCCGCCGCAGCAGGCTGCAATGAGACAAGGTGGCGGGTTACTCTCCCGGCTTTTTGGAGGAGGAGCACAGGCAGCCGGGTCTTCTGCAGGAGGGTTTGGCAGCTTTGGTGGATTCGGCAGTTCAGCTGGTGCCGGAGCCTCTGCGGGAGCGGGTCCCCTCGCCTCTTTGACAAATGCAGTCAGCAGCGGTGGCGGAATCAATTCTGTTCTTGGTCTTGTCCAGAATGCACAAAAAGCAGTTCAGGTAGTCCAGACTGTAGGTCCTATGGTCCAGCAATACGGCCCGCTTGTGAAGTCGCTCCCGCAGCTTATGGCTATCATGAGAGCCAGTGACAGTGACGATGAGTCTGCCGTAATGGATGAAACAGATCATTCGAATGACACAGATAATGAAGAAGTTGTTGAAATCAACAAACCGGCAAAAGCTGCCGTCAGTAAAAAGAAGCCTTCCTTCAGGCCTGTTAAAAAACGCAGGAAGCGCCCGGCAGGGAAAAAGACTGAAAAAAATCCCGGAATATCAAAAAAGGATGACCGGCTCCCCGGCCCTAAGCTTTATGTATAAAGAAAGTCAGTCTTTTAAAATAAGGCTGATTTTTCTTTCTTATTTATTTTGTATTGACGAAACTTGTCCATCATAGTAAAATTTTTAATTTATATCTTTTTGTGGTAAAATAACTCTTATAACCGTAATGGAGGAATGTATATGTTCAAAGTCGGTGATCACGTTGTTTACCCGTACCACGGTGCCGGTACCATTAAAGATATGGAAGAAAAAGATATTTTAGGCGAAAAAATTAACTACTTCGTTGTTTTCTTTCCACTGAATCACGTTACGTTAATGCTTCCGGAAGGCCGCGTTAAAGAATCCGGACTCAGAAAAGTGATTGAGACTTCCAAAGTCGACGAACTCGCTTCTGCATTAAGTCAGCCAGACCTCAACGCCTCCAAAAAAGAAGCTGCAAGACCGTATTCAAAAGAAAATGAAACCCTTTTGAAAACCGGCTGCATCATGGACGCTGCCAGTGTGATAGCCAACCTGACATCTAAAGAAGGCGAGCGTACAAACGGACTTCATATGGAAGACCGAAAAAACATGGACCGTGCCAAACAGTTCATCGCTAGTGAATTAATGCTTGTAAATGATATTTCTGAAGAAGAAGCCTACGAATTCATTATGAAGAACTCCCAAGGCGCTTAATAACAAAGGTGCTCCCGATGCAGGGGGCACCTTTTTTTGACTTCGTTGCAAAAGGCAAGGTGGTTCCCCTTTTCACTTATGTGCTTTATAATGAGGGGTGATACTTACTTATTTGATAATGTCTCTTAGGAGGAATGAATAAATATGGACGTTTTAAAAATATCCCCGCGAGGCTATTGCTATGGTGTTGTTG
Organism: Alteribacter salitolerans; assembly: GCF_016901055.1. Taxonomy (NCBI): domain Bacteria; kingdom Bacillati; phylum Bacillota; class Bacilli; order Caryophanales; family Bacillaceae; genus Alteribacter; species Alteribacter salitolerans. The sequence continues at coordinate 41,718 of NZ_JAFEUX010000008.1, forward strand.
ACGCAATGGTTCTTGCAAGGCAGGCAGCTGAAAACCTGGACCTGCCACGTCCGATCTATATTTTAGGTATGATCGTACACAACAAACACGTAACCGATGCTTTCGACGAAGAAGGCATTATTACCCTTGACGGACCGAACCGCCTCGACATACTGAAAAAAGTGGATAAAGGTACGGTGATTTTTACTGCACATGGTGTATCACCGGAGGTCCGTAAACTGGCTAAAGAAAAAGGGCTTACAACAGTAGATGCAACCTGCCCTGATGTGACACGGACACATGACCTGATCCGGGAGAAAAAACAAGAAGGCTACCACGTGATCTACGTAGGTAAGAAAGGGCATCCTGAACCTGAAGGGGCTATGGGTGTAGCACCGGATATCGTTCATCTTGTTGAATCAGAAGCTGATGTGGAAGAACTCACAATCGATTCTGACCGTATTATTATTACAAACCAGACAACCATGAGTCAGTGGGATGTTAAAAACATTATAAATAAAGCGTTGAGTAAATATCCTCATGCTGAGGTTCATAACGAAATTTGTATGGCAACCCAGGTGCGGCAGGAAGCAGTGGCTAAGCAAGCAGGAGAATCAGATCTTCTCTTAGTTGTTGGCGACCCGAAAAGTAACAATTCCAACCGCCTTGCACAAGTTTCTAAAGAAATCGCCGGTACTCCGGCCTACCGAATTGCCAACGTCAACGAGATTGATCTGAGCTGGTTAAAAGGCATTTCAAAAGTCGCTGTCACATCCGGCGCAAGTACACCTACTCCGATTACAAAAGAAGTCATCAAGTTTCTTGAACAATTTGATGAAGAAGATCCAGGAACATGGAGTACCGTCAGCCAGGTTAGGATGAGTAAAATCCTTCCTAAAGTGAAAAAGAAACAGGCGCAGTAATGAATGAAGGATTTTTTCGTAAAGATTGTTGCTTTCCCTTTCTGATGGTGCCGAAGTGTCTGCGACTCCTGTGGCAATGGAGGCACCGTCACGGAAAGCAAAGAGCACACAGGCTTCATCTTCCTTCTCTGGACCCGGAGGAAGGACAAATAACGCCATTCAACAGCGAAATCAAAGGCTGCATCAGAGGCATAGGACTCTGGTGCAGCCTTTTTCTTGATCTTAAATAAACTGAAACGGATCTGTATTTACTTTGGAAGTGATAACCTCCGTGCTGTATTTATTTTCATCAATAAAAGCAGAAAGGAAACCTGCCACTCCTTGTTTCATAATTTTTTCTACGTTATGACCCGGGTCAACCATCATCAGACCTTCCATCATTGCATCGTGTGCAACATGATAGTATAAGTCACCGGTTACAAATACATCGGCGCCCTTAAATAAAGCCTGGTTCACATATTTATTACCATCTCCGCCAAGAACGGCAACCTTTTTCACCTTTTTATCCAAATCGCCGACTACTCTGGCACCTCTTACACCGAATGCCTCTTTCACATGTTCACCGAACTCTTTTAAGGTCATTTCATTTTTGAGTTCACCTATTCTTCCAAGGCCAAGTTTGCTGCCCGGCACCGCCATTTCATATAAGTCATAAGCCACTTCCTCATAAGGATGGGCATTCGTCATCGCACGAACCACACGCTTTTCGATTGATGCAGGAAATACAGACTCAATCTTTACTTCGTCCACATATTCCATCTTTCCCTTTTCCCCGATATGAGGGTCCGTTCCCTCTCCCGGCCTGAAAATTCCTGTGCCTTTCGTATTGAAGGTACAATGACTGTAGTTTCCGAGGTGACCGGCGCCCGCCTGCCCCATAGCTTCTCTGACCTGTTGTGCATTTTCTTCGGGAACATACACCACGACCTTCTTCAATGGGTCCTCAAACGTTTCTACGAGGACTTCCGTCTCTTTAATACCCAATGCTTCAGCCATAAGGTCATTAACGCCGCCCGGTGCCACATCAAGGTTGGTATGAGCAGCATAAACGGTAATATCGTGTTTGACCAGCTTCTCTATCGTCCTGCCGTATACCTGATCTGTACGAAGGGATTTTATCGGCTTAAAAATAATCGGGTGGTGTGCGATAATGAGATCCACACCGGCCTCGATTGCCTCATCTACCACCGGTTCGATGACATCCAGTGCTACCATTACCTTTTTAACCGGCTTGTTTAACGTTCCGACCTGAAGTCCTATCTTATCTCCCTCCACAGCATAGTGCTTCGGAGAGAAAGCTTCGAACGTCTGGATAATGGCCTGGCCGTTTGCGTGCTTCATGATAACTCCTCCTCCAACCATATAAGATATTGATCAATTTTCTTCTTCTTTTCGGTTAATGCTGCTGTGTTTCCACCTTTGGACAATTGCTCTTTCACTTTCTTCAGTTGTTCTCTTTCCTTAGACCACTTCAATTCAAACGCTGAATTTTTCTGCTTCATTAAAAACGGCCCAAGCCACATCTCTTTTTCAAGCTCATGTTTGTTATAAACTGCTTCCGGTGCTTCACTCCTTGCAGCAACCAGGATTTCATAAATATGACCATCCTCTTCAAGAATCTGCTCATCAATTAGCGACCATTGATTGTCATAGAGCCACTTCCTGACATGATCAGAAGCAACGTTCGGCTGCAGGATCAGCCTTTGAACGGAAGCACCCAGTCTTTTTTTCCCGTCCTCTAAAATCCTGACAATCAAGGGACCTCCCATACCTGCAATTGTAATGACGTCAACCGTTTCGCCGTCCAGCACCTGCAGGCCGTCACCCAGTTTGGCATGAATACTTTCTTCCATGCCCTTTGCGCGAATGTTTCTATGGGCCGCATTTAATGGACCTTCATTTACCTCTCCGGCAACTGCTGTAATAATCAGGCCTCTTTCCAAGGCATAACAAGGAAGTTTCGCGTGGTCAGACCCGATATCTGCAAGGCGGGACCCTTCCGGAATGTATGAAGCAACTTTTTTTAATCGCTCAGATAACTCTTGTGGTTTCATTTTTTTCACCTAATCAGTATGTATTTTAAATAGACAAAAAGAAGGAACAGATCATCCCTTCTTTTTCATCTTCTTATTCATTTTCATTTAAGATATATTCTGCTACGGCTTCAGCTTCTTCGCCGCTTACAAGACCGCCAGGCATTGAACCCGGACCTTCTTCAATCGCAGTTAGAATAGCCTCCTGGTCATATGAGCCGTCATTAAGAGCAGGTCCTGAGCCGCCTTCTAAGTCACCGCCGTGACAGGAAAGACAGTTTTGCTCATAGACGTGTTCCCCAAGTTCAATCGGATCGTCGAACTCTTGCTCTTCTGCTTCTCCGTTTTCTCCTTCTTCGCCTTCCTGAGCAATTTCAGCTTGCTGGACGTTCCCAACAAAGGATAAAACGATCATTAGTAAGATTCCGAGAAAAGCGGTTACAAGGAACGGATAAAGGGGTTTCCCTCTCATGTGTATGTACCTCCTTCAAATGTCAGTAAGTCTTAAACCGGGATAGTACCAAACCGGTCCCGAAGTTTAGCTTAACAAAGCTATAGTATATTTTACTCTAAAAACGTTTAAGTGAAAAGAGGAAAGGCGAATTATTGTCTCTCTCTTGTAGATTCTGTTACAATTACCCGAACTTTATACAAAAACAAGTCTGTCTAAATTTTGTTTTCACCATGTGAATGTTCCGGTTGATGAAATAACGATGTCATTGTTTTCGGATCATCCGTTATAATACTGGTAACATTCAGGCGTTTACACCTCAGGGCCTCTTTTTCACGATTAATGGTATAGGCTCTTACAGGTATACCGTTTTTTGCCCACAACGGATAGAACCTCATAGCTTGATAGGAATGGCGGATGTGAATCGCATGTGCCTGAATACTGTTTAAATACCGGATACCCCTGAACAAGGGGGTTTTTGTCAGGAATGCACGCTGGAAATGCGTTCTCTTCTGGCCGGCCATGTAGGTGAGGAGCGGGTGATAAAAAGTGGAGACGACTGTTTTATGGGCCATCCCGTGGTTTTCAATCATCCCAAGCGTCATATCCAGAAGCTCTTCAAATTGCCGCGGCGGCTTTTTTACTTCCATATGCAACGTAATATCCTCACCTTTCATCCATTCGAGTACTTCCTCAAGAGATGGGATTTTTTCTCCGCCGAATCTTCCGGCAAACCAGCTTCCTGCGTCAAGCTGTCTTAACTCCCTGTATGTAAATGACCGGATCCATCCACTTCCGTTTGTGGTCCGGTCAACTTTTTCATCATGAAAAACAACCGGCACACCATCCTTCGTCCACTGCACGTCAAGTTCGATTCCGCTTATATTATAGGATGCAGCGGATAAAAAAGCTGCCATCGTATTTTCAGGTGCATAAAATGTATTCCCCCGGTGTGCAATGACCTCCATAAACAGATGTCTCCTTTATTTTTGACTTGGTTTCCATTATACCGTTCTGCTGTAATAAAGGCTAACGTACTCCCTTGGCTGTGTTAAAGAGTGTTGTTGATTTATTGAAAATGTTGATTGCAGCGAATGTGCGACACTCCTGCGGGAGCAACGAGCAGTACAACACGAATCAGCTTCGAATTGCTTCGACGCACATATCTGCGTAGCGTTACTTGCAGAGGAAAAAGCAGGTATAAACCTCTTGGAAGCTCATCGGCGCCCCCGCTGCAATGAGCGTAAATTAACACATGATTTTAACATAGGCACTCTCTTAAAAAAATACACTCGCAATGGTAAGCATAAATAACCCGGTAATTCCTGCGACGATTAAATAAACGAAGCCCGTTTTCCACCCTGCAGCCATCCAGGTGATACACGCCAGGATAACCACTGTATTCAAAGCTCCATTAGCCCCTGGAAACATCGCTTGAGCCAGTGAAACAAGGGTATAAAGCATGAGAACAGCGCAGCTGCCGGTAAAGATATGAACAACCGCCAACCCCTTTCTGAAAGTGACGAAAAGCCCCCTTCCCAGGGCAAGCAAAATGAAGGAAAGCAAGGCTATTTGCATTGACGACGAAAACTGAGTAAAATAAATGACAAGAAATGTTAACGCTATCAGTGAAATGGCAATTGTTATGTATAAAAGGGATGTAAAGTCAGTGAACAGACCTTTTCTCCTTTCATTTTGGTCATGTTCCTTATCTTCATAAAGGCGTAACAAAAAAGTGCAGTATACTTCAGGGAGGAGACGATTCTTTCTCCAATACTCTATTTCACGAATAATGATTTTTTTTCTGTCATCCATAAACGATCCCTGCCGATCTTATTGAGTCATATTAATAATATCGAAAGAAATCAGCCCCATTTTAATAGGGTTAAATAAATCTTTATAAATCACTATTCATTCCAGAAGTTCTTGTCCCGGAGGTACCTGCAGATTTATCAGGAACAGAATGTAAATGAAATTTATCACTTTTATGGTAAATAAAAACCCGGATACGGGTATTATCCCATATCCAGGTTCAGTAAATATTCTATTCAAGAAAATCTTTAAGTCTTTTGCTTCTGCTCGGGTGGCGCAGCTTACGAAGTGCTTTTGCTTCAATCTGACGGATACGTTCTCGAGTAACGCCAAACACTTTTCCTACTTCTTCAAGTGTTCTTGTACGCCCGTCATCAAGTCCGAAGCGCAGCCTTAACACATTCTCTTCCCGGTCCGTAAGGGTGTCAAGAACGTCTTCAAGCTGCTCCTTTAATAATTCATAGGCAGCTGCATCAGAAGGTGCCAGTGCTTCCTGGTCTTCAATAAAGTCACCAAGGTGAGAATCATCTTCTTCACCGATCGGCGTCTCAAGTGAAACGGGCTCCTGGGCAATCTTAAGGATTTCCCGGACTTTCTCAGGGGTAAGATCCATTTCCTTTGAGACCTCTTCAGGAGAAGGTTCCCGGCCAAGATCCTGAAGTAGCTGACGTTGAACACGAATAAGCTTGTTGATCGTTTCAACCATGTGAACCGGAATTCGGATCGTTCTCGCCTGGTCTGCAATCGCACGGGTAATTGCCTGACGAATCCACCAGGTGGCATAGGTACTGAACTTATAGCCTTTGTTATAATCGAACTTTTCAACGGCTTTAATCAGCCCCATGTTTCCTTCCTGGATCAGGTCAAGGAACAGCATACCACGACCGACATAACGCTTTGCAATACTTACCACAAGTCTGAGGTTCGCTTCGGCAAGACGGCGTTTCGCTTCTTCATCCCCGTCTTCAATACGCTTTGCAAGACTGACCTCTTCTTGTGCTGACAATAAAGGAACACGACCGATTTCCTTAAGGTACATACGGACAGGATCATTAATCTTTATCCCGGGAGGTACACTCAAGTCATTGAGGTCAAATTCATCCTCTTTTTCGACTTGCTGCATACTTGGGACACTGACACCTTCATTGTCATTCATAATCTCGACACCTTGCTCACCGAGGTATTCAAAGAACTCATCCATTTGTTCAGAGTCTTGATCAAATGCTGCGAGACGCTCGGTAATCTCAGCATAAGTCAGCACCCCCCGCTTCTTTCCGAGTTCAACTAATTGTTCCTTCACCTGATCGATGGTTAGATCGCCTTCCGCCATAGGACGAATAGGTTTCTCAGCCATGCGATCCCTCCTTCCATTGGTTCACGACAACTTCTTGTATTAGAGAATGCCCTGCCGGACACTCACTATGTTAACAGGCTGTTTTTAAGCTGTTGTTCCATTTCACTTATTTTTTTAGCAATCACAGCAGCCTCATTCGGATCCCGTGATGTTTTCATCTCTTGCTTCATTCTTTCTATCTCAAGCCTTTTGGGATAGTTAAGAATTTGTTTAATATAATCGTTCAATTCCTGCTCAGACAATTCAACATTAATTGTCATCATCGCAAGTTCACTCACGGTCCGCTTGAGTCCTTCATCTGACAGCTGTTCGATAAAGCCCGCAAGAGACAGGTGACCCTCACCGTAATAACTGTACAGATGAGCAGCAATCGCATGATAGTCATCTATATTAAAAGATGCTCCAAGTTTTTCCTGAACCCTGAAGGCTACTTCAGCGTCCTGAAGCATGTGAGCAAGCAGAAAACGCTCGGCATTTGCATAAGCAGGCAGAAGCCTTTTCCCGGCCTGAACCGACAGTCTTTTTCTCTCCGGCTTTCTTTCAGCCGGTTCGTCTTTCCTGCCTTTTTTACGTCTCTTATAAATTTGGATGAGTTCCTGTTTTAATGCGTCGAGTGATAAATTGAATTCTTCAGCGAGCTGCCGGATATAGTGGTCTCGTTCCACCGCCCGGTTCAGTTTGCTTACTTCACTCAGCATTTTTTCAACATATTCAATTTGGTCCCCTTCATCCTGGAGATTTAATCCTTTCCTGAAATAACGGAATTTAAACCCCATTAATGTCAGGCTTCCTTCAAGAACTTCTTCTTTAAACTTTTTTCCTCCGTGCCGGTTGATATAATCGTCAGGGTCAAGCCCTTCTTCGAGTTTGGCAACCCTTACGTTCATTCCTGCACTTTCGAGCATTTCTGCATTCTTGTATGTCGCATTCTGACCTGCATCATCAAAATCAAAACAAAGGACTGCCTTGTCGGCATTTCTCTTCAGCATTTTGATCTGCCGGTCCGTAAGGGCAGTACCCATGGAAGCAACACCATTATCTATACCCACTCTGTATGCAGAAATAACATCGGCATAGCCTTCAAACAGAATAACTTCATTTTTTTTCCGGATGGATGGCCGGGCACGGTTAAAGGCATACAGAAGCTGGCTTTTATTGAAGAGATCGGATTCGGGACTGTTCATGTACTTGGGATGGCCACTGCCAAGAACGCGCCCGCTGAAACCAACTGTCTGGCCTTTACGGTCCCAGATGGGAAACATGATTCGCCCTCGGAATCTGTCGAATGGCTTTCCGTCGAAGTCCCGTCTTGCAAGAAGACCTGCTTCAATCATTTCATCCATGTTATAGTTCCGTTTTGACAGAAAGGACGTAAGAAAATCCCACGAATCAGGTGCAAACCCCAGTTGGAATTCTTTAATCGTTTCTTCATCAAACCCTCGTTCTTCCAGGTACTGCTTTGCTTCTTTGCCCTCATCAGTTTGCAGTAATACATGCTGATAGAGCTTTGCAGCCAGTTTGTGCGCTTCAACCCAGTAACGGGTTCTGCGCTGTTCCTTTGAATTCTCGGGAGTCTGACCCGGGGCTTCGGGAAGGGGGATACCTGCCCGCTCTGCCAGCTTACCAACCGATTCCACAAAACTGACACCTTCAATTTCCATAATAAATGAAAAGACATTTCCGCCCGCTCCACAGCCAAAACAGTGATACAACTGTTTATCGGGAGACACGGAGAATGAAGGTGTTTTTTCACCGTGGAAAGGGCACAGGCCGGACATATTCCTGCCCTGCTTCTTTAGTTGGACATAATCACCGATAACATCAACAATGTCCTGTGATTTTCGGATTTCTTCTATTTTTTCTTGTGGTATACGCATACTCAGGTTGATTCACCACCCTAAATTACCATTCTTTATTAAGGGATGGCTATTATAGATTCGCCTCATTCGTCAAAATTCCTGCCTGTTAGACAGAATTTTTTCAAACTGATTTTCAAAGTGTCTGCGGTCTTCATTCGACATCTTCTTAGGGCCTTTTGTTTTCTTACCTGCTCGTCTGAGCTTTCCCTGATCGTGCCGGATGGACAGCAGCGTATTAATGTATAGATCTGTAATGATTCTGCCTCTTGGTGTAAGTACATGAACCCCCTTAGCAATAAGTAATCCAGCAAGACCATGGTCCTGGGTGATAACGACATCTCCCTTTTTAACGCCTTTTACAATAGCCATGTCAGCAGCTTCGGCTTCCTGGTCCACTGTGATTTTTTGAACATGGGAGGGAAACGTTTTACTTGTTTCGTGAGCATATGAACTCACCAATACTACAGGCAGATCATACCGGCCGGATATCCTGACAGCTTCATCACGAACCGGGCATGCATCTCCATCAATAAAAACGGTTCTGGAGTTATGTGACATAATTCTCTATTCTACATCTCCTGTTCGAATCCTTCTTTTCCTGCCGTTTTTTCATTACACACTTACTATCTTTACCAAAAATAAGATAAAAAGTCTTGACATCTGAAATTTATTTGTTCTTTTTTCCAATATTCCATTCTGTAAACAAAAAAATAAATCACAATTTTTCATTATAAAGTAAATGCATTGATTTCGCCAGCATTTTAAATGAGATTTTAAAATTTGGCACTTATATATTTTTTATGTTCATCACTACTGCTTTCTTTAGTTACTTTTCAGTAAAGGGTCAGGAAACCTCCCGGCCATTTATTCCGGTCTTCCGTGAACACCTTTATTCCGCAAATACAACCGGAGTGAAAAAAAGGGCTGACTTAAGAGGGGATTCCCTCTTAGTCAGCCCTGCCAGGACTAATTGTTGTTTTTCCGGTATATGTTGTAAATGATGTTCGCTGTCTCTTCAACAGCTTTATTTGACACATCAATATACTGGCATCCGATCCTTTCCATCACTTTGTCGGAAAACCTCAGCTCTTCTTCAATCCGGTTAAGAGTAGCATAATTCGCTTCTTCTTTTAACCCCAGGCTTTTCAAGCGCTCAGAGCGGATACTGTTGAGTTTTTCCGGACTGATTTTAAGACCGATTACCTTTTTCTTGTCCAGATGAAAAAGTTCCTCCGGCGGATCCACTTCCGGCACAAGAGGAATATTGGCTACTTTCAGACGTTTATGTGCCAGGTATTGTGATAGTGGGGTTTTCGATGTCCTCGAAACACCGACCAGGACGATATCAGCTCTTTTCACTCCTCTTGGATCACGTCCGTCATCGTACTTAACCGCAAACTCAATAGCTTCGACTTTGCGAAAGTAGTCTTCATCAAGAGTATGAATCAACCCTGGCTGAAGGCGGGGTTTTTCCCCTGTACGTTTTTCCAGTAAATCCATCATCGGAGTGATAATGTCATGAATTGGCACACCGGCATGGCTGGACTTTTGTATGAGGTAATCTCTCAGCTCAGGAACAACGAGAGTAAAGGCGATGATGCCATTGTCTTCCTTTGCCTGTGCAATCACTTCATCAATTGTCCCCTCGTCTTCAACGTAAGGGACTCTGCGCACATCGATACCCGTGTGGTTAAACTGGCTTGCTGATGCTTTAACGACCAACTCCGCCGTTTCACCCACTGAGTCGGATAGAACATATACAACCGGACGTTTGCTCATACGCTTTCGACCTCCTGATTCCCGCATTAGAGCAGATAAAGGGAGACGCCCTCCTGTTTACACTGCTCTTTTATCTGATTGGCGTGGATAATGCTTATCTTTGGATTACGCTTTTTCCGCATCGATTGTTGTTATTTTCACTTCTCTAAGAGAACAGAAAATGAAGATGGAGCCTGCGTGCCTTTCGCTATCCGTGGCGGTGCCGGCAAACCTCCTAAAACTATAGCTCTTCGGGAACTTGCCTGGCCCACACGCCACAGTAGCCTCAGTACTTCGACTTTATTACTTTTTTTAGCTAAAGCAATGATTTTTACGAAAACAGTCTTGCATTGATTAAAGCTTAATGATTGTTAAACCCGGGTGTTGATTTCCGCAGGAGTCTCGAAACCCCTGCTTTATTATCCTATTCAATGGCTGTGTTAAAGAGCATTGTTGAATTTGTTGATTGATGTGCGTCACTCCTGCGGGAACGCAAAGTATTCAGTAATAACAGCAACACGTGCGAAAACAGTACCGGTAAACAAGCAGGCTTCTTTACCGGTGAGTTTGTTAAACAATCTTGTTGTTCGCTATGTCTACAAACGCTTTCGTAATGCTGGTTTTTGTGACTCTTCCTACTACTTCCATCTTGGTCTCTCCAGCAGTCTCTTTGAAATTGACAACAGGCAGCCCGTCAATTTGTTTTGTAATAAGAATCTGAGCAACATCCAGTAGAAGATCTGTTGGTTCACACGTTGTAATATTAGGCATTCTAGTCATGATAATGTTGACCGGCATGGATTCCAGATCCTGTTTGCCCATGCTGGCTCTTAACAGATCTTTTCTGGATAGAATCCCAACAAGATGAGAAGTCCGGTTAACGACAAATAATGTACCTACATCCTCCAAAAACATCGTACAAATTGCATCATAGACAGAAGCTGATTCATTTACCACTACCGGTATCGACTGATAATTTTTGACGGTCAGCTTTCCTATTTTTTCAGTGAGGAGCTGCGCACCGGTTTTCCCCGTATAAAAATATCCGACCCGGGGACGGGCATCCAGAAAGCCGGCCATTGTCAGGATTGCCAAATCCGGCCTGAGCGTCGCCCGTGTTAATGAGAGCTTTTCTGCAATCTGCTCCCCTGTTATAGGGCCTTTATCTTTTACAATCTCTAAAATATGCTGCTGTCGTTTATTAAGCTCGATTATCATCACCGCCTCATCCAGAGACATTCATATAACTGGATTCTTCTTTACCTTCATAGGTTCTTTCTTTTATTCCGAATGAAAAACAATTGCCTGGAAGTCTGCAAATGCCAGTATGACATCAGAAGCTTCCTTCATCTGAGCCAGACGGTTTTGCTTTACTTTTGCATCATCAGTCATAACCATAATGTTATCAAAATAGGTATGAATCGCAGGTTCAAGCTGTTTTAATGCTTCAAACTCACTCTCAATATCTGCATTGCTCCGGGCCTTCAATACTTGCTGTTTAACCTCTCTGAGCGTTGAATATAACTGATTTTCTTCTGGCTGTTTAAATAAAGATTCGTCTGCCCGGATTACATTTCCTTCAGCTTTTTTCGAAATATTTGTAACCCGGCTGAACGCTTCAACCAAATGCTTGAAATCCTGCTTTTTCGCCTGCTCCGTTAAAAATCTGCCTTTTTCAACAATCGTATCCACACGGCTTACCCCTGCAGATAACACTGCTTCAATAATATCATAACGTACATTTTTGTCCTGGAGCATGTTCTTTATCCTGAGGACGGTAAACTCCATCAGGTCCGCCTTAACATCTTCCTTACTTCGCTTCAATACACCACGCTGTTCACTCAAGGCCAACGCTTCATCAAACAGGTCTGTTACTTTTATATCCCACTTCTGGTCAAGAAGAATGCTGATAACAGCCGCGGTCTGCCTTCTCAATCCATGAGGATCCTGTGAACCGGTCGGAATCTGCCCGATACCAAAGCTGGTCACTACAGTATCGAGTTTGTCTGCCACACTCAATACGGCGGATTCAGACCTTTGTGGCAGTGTATCTTTTGCGTGGCGGGGTAAATAATGCTCCCGGATAGCAGCGGCCACTTCAGGTTTTTCACCTGCCTTTTCAGCATACTCTTCACCCATACGGCCTTCCAGTTCAGGAAATTCATCTACCATATGGGTGACGAGGTCAAACTTACTCAGGTGGGCTGCTCTTTCTACTGTTCCGACAGCCTCCTGGTCAAAATTTAGCCTTTTTGCAAAACGGGAAGATAAGTCTTTTATACGGCGGACTTTATCCCCGATTGATCCAAGCTCTTCATGATAAACAACATTTTCAAGACGATTTGCTGCATCATCGATGTTCAATTTCAAATCTTCTTTGTAGAAAAACTCTGCATCCGCAAGTCTTGCCCGGAGAACCTTTTCGTTCCCTTTTTGAACATTTTCCAAGTGACGGTGGTCACCATTTCTGACAGTAATGAAGTTAGGCAGCAGTTCTCCCTCTTTATTCAATACCGGGAAATAACGCTGATGCTCTTTCATGGACGTTATAAGGACATCGTCAGGTACATGAAGAAAACTTTCATCAAACGTTCCGAAAAAGACTGTTGGATATTCAACAAGATTGTTAACTTCTTCAAGAAGGTCTTCATCCACCGGCACATCCCAGCCTTCCGTTTCCGCCAGCTGGTCAATCTGCTTTACGATGGCACTTTTACGTTCTGCAGGATCAGCGAGTACGTGCTCCTTCAGAAGAGTTCTCGTATATTCAGAAGCTTCTTCGATAACAACTGTTTCCCCTAGAAAACGGTGTCCCGTTGTGACATTGGAAGACTGTACCCCGGCAATATTGAAATCAATAATTTCATTGCCATAAAGGGCTGCAAGCCATTTAATTGGTCTCACATAACGCAGCTTTCCATTTCCCCAGCGCATATTTTTCGCAAAAGTGATGCCTGTTAACAGCTGGTCAACCCTTGCGAGAAGCTCGATTGTTGATTTTCCTTTAATATACTTGTCAACAAACACATATTCTTCTCCTTTTACTTCCTTGAAGTAAAGGTCATCAACTGCGACTTTTTGTCCACGGGCAAATCCCTGGGCAGCTTTCGACCAGTTTCCTTCGTTATCACGAGCTATTTTCTTTGATGGACCCTTCGCTTCTTCGCTTCTGTCTTCCTGCTTCTCTTCAAGACCTTCAACAAGAACAGCAAGACGACGGGGAGTGGAGAAAGAACGAACAGCTTCATAGCTGAGACGATTTTCTTTAAGCCAGGCAGTCATTTTCTCTTTCAGCTGGTTCATTGCATCAGTAACAAAACGAGCTGGCATTTCTTCCAGTCCGATCTCAAGTAAAAAAGTACGATTACTCATTGTCTGATACCTCCTCTTCTTTTAAAAGCGGAAAGCCAAGGCGTTCCCTCTCATCGTAATAAGCCTTGGCACACTTTCTGGCCAGATTACGAATTCTGCCAATGTAACCTGTACGTTCCGTCACACTGACCGCCCCCTGGGCATCAAGCATATTAAAGGCATGTGAACACTTAAGTACATAATCATAAGCAGGAATAACGAGTCCTGCATCAAGCGTCCTGATCCCTTCCTGCTCGTAGGTAGAGAAGAGTGTAAACCACATGTTCGCATCTGCAATCTCAAAGGCATATTTAGACTGCTCGTATTCATTTTGAAGGAATACATCACCGTATGTGGTTCCGTTAACCCATTCCAGGTCGTAAACATTTTCTTTGTCCTGAATATAAGAAGCAAGTCTTTCAATACCATAAGTAATTTCGACACTGACAGGGTTTGCCTCCAGTCCTCCAACCTGCTGGAAGTAAGTGAACTGTGTGATTTCCATTCCATCAAGCCACACTTCCCAGCCAAGCCCCCATGCAGCAAGTGCAGGGTGCTCCCAGTTATCTTCAACGAAGCGGATGTCATGCTCTTCCGCATTGATTCCAAGCTCCTTCAAGCTCTCAAGGTAAAGCTCCTGAATGTTATCAGGAGAAGGTTTCATAATCACCTGAAACTGGTGATGCTGATAAAGACGGTTCGGGTTTTCACCATAGCGTCCGTCCGCCGGTCTTCTGGAAGGCTCAACATAAGCCACATTCCATGGCTCCGGTCCGATACTTTTCAAAAAGGTCATGGGATTCATTGTGCCGGCACCTTTTTCAACATCATAAGGCTGGGTGATCAGACAGTTTTGTTTTGCCCAGAAGTTCTGGAGCGTTAATATCATATCTTGAACGTTCATAACGTTCCCTCCATTCGCTATTCTAACTGTGTGCTGCATGAGAAATACGGCCATTCTTGGAAACAGGAACAAAAAAAATCCCGCCCCTATGCTCAACATGAACATAGGGACGAGAGTTACCCGCGGTTCCACCCTAATTGCTGACAAAAGTCAGCCTGCTTTTTCGAAAAAGCCATGCTCCAAAGCGCCTTCTTTAACTTCTGTACACCCGGCTCCCACTGTCCCGGGCTCGCTTTTCCTCAATTAAGGATTTATACAGAGGGGTTAAATACTCCTCTTCTTCAATGCATGCACACGTATGTAGTTATTTCGTATCTTACTTAAAAAGCATGCAGGTGTCAACTTTCCTTACTCTAATTTTTCCATCTGGCTTAAAAAGCGCTTCGATTTCAGTCTGAGACCTGAATACTCATCGTAATACAGCTCAAGGATATACTTCAGCTGTTTTTTTGTTTCCGGTTTCACCTGAATATTACCGATCCGGCTCACATCCAGATGGTGAAAAAGGCGGAGAAGCTTAAGCACTCCAGGCGCTGCTTCAAGTCTGTACGGATCGACATCATAACAGGCATGACAAAGAATGCCTGCCTCTTTTATGGAAAAAGCAAAGGTTCCTTCCTGCCTCCCGCAGTTGACACATGCATCGAGCATTGGAACAATCCCCGCCACCTGCAGCATCTTCGTTTCAAACATTCGTATGAGGACTTCACTGTCCTCACCTTCATTCATCCTGGTCAGAAGCTGAAACAGCAGTTCAAATAAATACGGATTTCTCTGACGGTCCTCTGTAAGCTTATCAATCATTTCCGCCATGTATGCCCCATAGGCTGTAAGCATTAAATCGGTTCTTACATCTCTGAAGGATTCGGTAATATCCGCCTGATTTAATGTCCCTACTCCTTTGGACTGATGAAAAATAAATGTGCCATAAATAAAAAGCTGTGCACTTGAGGCAAACCGGCTTTTGGGCCGTTTTGCACCTTTCGCCATCAGTGCCAGCTTCCCTTGCTCTCTTGTGAAAAGCGTAATGATTTTGTTTGTTTCTCCGTAGTCATTCGTCCGGATAATAATGCCTTCTGCTTTTTGAAGCATATTCATACACCACACTTCGCTGTTTGCTTAATCACTCGAGCTCAGCAGAAGGGTACCCTTTAATGCACCGGAGGCTGAAGTTCCTGTTCTGTTCCTTCTTCCTCATCCTGATTATCAGCGTCTCTGTTGTCCATTTCCTTAAATAACAAGTACGAATCAATACTGCCTGTGACTGAGAAAACCTTCCAAGAAAATTCTTTCACTTACGGTTCCACCCTTTCAAACAGACTTTATTTTGCTGATTCTTTCGTTACATACTAGCGTGCCTCTAATCAGTCATTTTCATGACTTGGAAAAATTAACAGATTTCACGGGCAAAAAGAGCATCCCTTCCTTTCTGATTGATTGCTTTCGCTGATATTCTCACTACAAAAATGTAGATGAATCCTGAGTGCCCTTCGCTTTCCGGGCGATGTGGGCAAGCCTCCTGAAGCTTTGAAGGGTCTTGCATGGCCCCCACGGCCACCGGAGTCTTTGGCACACTACGGGTTTATTACTTTTTCACAAAAAAGAAAACAATTTTTGCGAAATCAGCCTTCCTTAATAACAAAAACTTTTAGTACTCATCAGCTCGGTAGCCGAATTCTTTTAGATATTTGGCTTTGTTTCGCCAGTCTTTTTCTACTTTGACAAACAGCTCAAGAAATACTTTTGAACCCAGCAGAGCCTGGATATCCTCTCTTGAACGTTTGCCGATTTCTTTGAGCATGCTGCCGCTTTTGCCGATAATGATTCCCTTCTGGGAGCTCCGCTCAACTACCACGACTGCTGAAACATAAACGGTTTCCCCGTCTTCCCGCAGTTTTATCTGCTCGATATCCACAGCAATGGAATGGGGCACTTCATCCCTCGTAAGGTGAAGGACTTTTTCACGGATCATTTCGCTTATGAGGAAACGTTCCGGGTGGTCTGTTATCTGGTCGGAAGGATAATATTGGGGACCTTCTTCAAGGTTCGCAAAAATCTGCTCCTTTAACGTCTCTACATTGTTTCCCTGAAGAGCGGAAATAGGAATGATCTCTGCAAAATCAAACTTGCTCCGGTATTTATCAATAAACGGAAGCAGCTCATCAGGGTGAACCTCGTCGATTTTATTTACCACAAGAAATACAGGGGTTTTAACAGACGCAAGACGCTCCATGATGAACTCGTCTCCACGGCCCATGCCTTCTTTTGCGTCAACCAGAAATAAAATGGTGTCCACTTCATTAAACGTTGTTCCGACAACTTTCATCATAAAATCGCCGAGCCGGTGCTTCGGTTTGTGAATACCAGGTGTGTCGATAAACACGACCTGTCCCCTCTCTTCTGTATATACACCCTGTATTTTATTTCTCGTTGTCTGGGCCTTGTCACTCATGATCGCTACTTTCTGACCCAGCATTTGATTTAACAGGGTGGATTTCCCTACATTTGGACGCCCGATCAGAGATACGAAACCTGACTTAAACACTTTTTCAGTCATCAAGATCAGCTCCTGAAAAAGCGCCTGGCAGGATATCCTGTACTGTCCATTCCGACACATCTCCCTTAAGGTTCGTAAGAATAACCTTCGTTTGAGGGGCACAGAGTTCACTCATCACCTGTCTGCACGCGCCGCACGGGGATACCGGTCCTTCTGTATCGGCCACTACTGCAATCGCCTCGAATTTCGTTACCCCGTCAGAGACCGCTTTAAATAACGCTGTTCTTTCTGCACAGTTACACATGCTGTAAGCGGCATTTTCAATATTACAACCGTGAAAGACCTGTCCATCCGCTGACAGAAGGGCAGCTCCAACTTTAAATTTAGAATAAGGGACGTATGCTTTTTCCCTCGCTGTTTTCGCTTCAGCTATCAATGTCTTTGCGTCGACCATCCAAATCACCCTTTCGATGCTTTCTTACGTTTACTACGAAGTCTTTAAATAGCTTTTCCTTTTCAGCCTTTTGCTGTTCATTAAATTCTTCATTCAGTTCCTTTGCCTTATCCGGCGGGACCACAACGCCCCCGGAGATAATAAACTTCAGCCCCTCTTCCACACTCATTGTAAGGATTGTCACATCCTCCAAAGGAACAATGACAAGCCAGCCCGATGTAGGGTTGGGTGTAGTAGGAAGAAAGACGTTAATGGAATCCTTTTGTGTAATTCGCTGAACTTCCCCTTTTGTTTCACCGGTCAGAAAACCAAGAGTGTAAACACCTTTACGAGGATATTCTACCATAACCACCTTCTGAAAAGACGATCTTTCCTGAGTAAAGGCATTAATCAGCTGATCCACCGATCCATATATGTAATTCACCACGGGTACTTTCCTGAAAAAGCGATCTACTCCTGTAAAGGCTTCCTCTTTTGTTCCCTTTCTTTTTACCGCACCGATCCAGGCCACCAGTATCAGGGTAAATATAAAGCCGATCCCCACAAGGCGTTCGGTAAACGGCGTATATACCCCGAGAAAATAAAGCCCTCCTTCCTCTACGCTGACGACTCTCATTACCCGGAGAACATCAGTGATAAACGGGCCGAGGAAATTATCAATGATGGAAAACAAAAGCTGGAGAACATAAATTGTTGCAATTGCAGGAAGCAAAAAGAGAAACCCTGCCACAAGGTTTCTTTGAAAAGTCTTCCACATAACAGAGTCTCCCTTCTCTTTCCTTAACATGTTCTGGTAACCGCTCTTTTCATTGCTGTTGAAATTACTTCCTTTTGAGTACAGGAAATAAAGATGCCTCCTGCGTGCCCTTCGCTTTCCGTGGAGGTGCCGGCAAGCCTCCTTAATCTAAAGGAGGCCACTGAAAAAGTACAAAACAACTTTTTCAGTGCCTTTTATTTGAGTTGCAATGGATCGTGCTCCGTGAACGTAATATGGGAGACAGACTTCCTGTGATTGCAAAGCCCCGGAACAGCACGCATGAAGGTGAAGGAAAGCGGGAGCTCTATATAAGCCTAAAATAAAAGTGCAATAATTTTTGGAAGGAAAATCGTAATACCAACAAGAACAGCTGTAATGGAAAACACCATCACAGCCCCTGCCGCTACATCTTTAATAATTTTTGCCTCAATTGCGTATTCCTTTGTGATCATATCTACGCACCGCTCAAGTGCGGTATTAATCAGCTCAAGTCCAAGAACGCCACCGATAACAAGTATCAGGAGCGCCTGTTCAACTACGCTGACACCTAAAAGTGTTGAGGCAATTAATACGATCCCGGCAAGTATAGAGTGAATTCGGAAGTTTTGTTCATTAGCCCATGTATGTTTAATACCCTCAGATGCATAACGAAAACTCTTTATCAGCCTGGACCAGGATACAAAAGCCTGTTTATTTTTTGAGGTCATGCTGCTTCAGAATCTCCTCTTGAAGTTTAAACATTTCCTGTTCCTCTTCCTCTGTCTGGTGGTCATAGCCGATGAGATGAAGAAAGCCATGAACTGCCAGAAAACCAAGCTCACGCTCAAAAGTGTGACCGTATTCCTCCGCCTGCTCCCGTGCCTTCTGAACGGAAATAACGATGTCACCCAAAAGATCAGGAACTACCTCACCCTCTTCAAAAAGAGGAAATTCGTCTTCTCCTTCGTTTAAAGCAAACGACAAAACGTCGGTAGGGCGGTCAATACCTCTGTAATCACGGTTCAATTCATGAATTTTTTCATCAGTCACAAACGTAACACTGACTTCTGCTTCGTGATTGACTTCTTTAACATCGTAAGCTGTTTCCAGGACGCTGCGTACAAGTTTAACGTGTACGTCTGAAAGCTCTTCTGTTTCATCCACTAACACAATTTCTTTATCCATGTTTTTTCACCTTCTCTTTATCCACATTCTTCTCCGTAATTTCATCGGGATATTCAATCCGGGAATGGAAAGTCCCCTGAAGCGTTTCACAAATGGAAGTAGCAACAGTATTCAGCTCTTTGAGGGTCAGGTCACACTCGTTGAACTGCCCGTCTTCAAGCCTGTCTGCAATAATTTTATTTACCAGGGATTCAATCTTCTCCGGTGTCGGTTTGGACATGGACCTGACTGCCGCTTCTACCGAATCGGCAATCCCGACAATTGCTGATTCCCGGGTCTGTGCTCTCGGTCCGGGGTACCTGAATTCTTCTTCAGTTACGCTCGATTCATCGTCCTGTTTCGCTTTAAAATAAAAGTATTTTAACAGCGTTGTCCCGTGATGCTGTTCTGCAATATCGATTATTTCCTTTGGCATCCGGTGCTCCCTGAGCATTGCAGCCCCATCATACGGGTGTGCTGTAATGATGGTTTTACTCAGTTGAGGAGAAATTTTATCATGTGGGTTATCCATTTTCATCTGATTTTCAATAAAAAAGTGCGGACGCCTTGTTTTACCAAGATCATGGTAATAAGACCCGACTCTTGCCAGCAACCCATTTGCCCCAACGGACTCGCACCCCGCTTCAGCCAAATTAGCTACAATAACACTGTGATGATAAGTCCCCGGTGCTTCAAGGAGGATTTTCCTGAGGAGCGGGTGGTTGGGACTTGAAAGTTCGATAAGCTTCATTGTAGACAAAATACCAAATCCAGCTTCGAAAAACGGGATAAGACCGATCGTAAGAACTGCAGCCAAAAACCCCGCCCCAGCTGCAAATGCTCCGCTCAGCCCGGCTTCCCATAATGAGAACTGAGCGTTTCTCAGCATAAGAATAGCAATGACAATTAGAATATTAAGTCCTGCGACAAACAATCCCGCCTGCAGGATCCGGGCCATTCTGTGTGACTGGCTAAGAAAAAAGGTTCCGGCTACACAGCTGAAAAATACATAAATTCCGTGTGTGAAATTTACAACACTCGTAGTTTCATTATTGAAGATAATACTTGCTGTCACAGCAAACATCATACTTGAAAACAAGGCCACCCTCGGATGAAGAAGAATCGTCATAAGCATCGTACCCATAGCTACCGGGGCTATCAGACTGATTCCCGGCAGTTCAATCAGGTGTGTAAAACTCACAACCTTCATCACTACAAGAGTAAGGCCAAAAATAAGGACATACATAAGTAAATGGGTATTATTCGTTCTGAGAGACGTTTTCGCATCGCTTAAAAAATACCCGATCATACCCGTCATAATTAAGACAAGGATGGCAAGTCCTATGTAAGGATAGATATTGGTATGATCATCCAGCAGACCCGCGAGAGCCAGCTGATGGTAGACTTCGCTTGTGACAAGCTGGCCCTGGGCCACAAGAAGCTGTCCTTCACGAATCATAACCGGTTCAACAGTCTCGACAGCAAGCTGTCTCGCTTCTTCTGTAGCAGCCTGATCATAAAGGTAATTTGCTGTCACTCCAAACCGGACAAGCTCTACCATGCCCTCGTACAGATCCTGGTCGGCAATGGAGATAGAGACCCTTCTCTCAGCCTGGTCTCTCGCCACATCAAGTTCATCCATGCGGATCTCGTCGTCCATAACATCGTAGATCGTATTGGTAATAATCTGCTCAGCCTGATCCAGCTGCTCCTCATCAGAGTTGAGCAGAGCAGTCAGTGTCTGGTCACTCAGCTCCTGACTTGTCCTTGAAGACATTAATGCCCGGAGGTTTTCAAGCTTCTCCTCTTCAGTCAGGGGCTCGGGGGGGATTTCCCTCTCTTCGTCTTCCAGATCACCCTCTGCACCTGAAGGTCCGGCATCCTCATTATCTTCAAAAGCTTCATAGGCCTGTATTCTTTCTTCCTGTGTATCAAGTACCTGTTTTGCAAGAAGGAAAATTTCATTTATTTTTTCTACACGATTTTGAGCATATCTGCTTTCAATTGAATAAACGCTGTCGACTGATTCAGCAGCTTCTTGTTTCTTCTGCTCTGTCTCATCCCTGTCTTCAACAGTAACCGGGGAACGAATGTCCTGGTCTGACATCGTTCCCGGGCTTATATTTAACGTTTCAGGTATAACATTTGATACCATAGCGGCATATAAAAGGAACCCGAGTAATACAAATAAACTATGCCTGATGTAGCGGTGCTCCTTAAGTTTTTGCCACCATTTCTGCTGATCTATGGGTGATGAACGTTTCCCCACTCTTTTCACCTCATATTCCTGACGATCCCCTGTGAAAGGCTGGACTGTCTTTACCTAAAGATTACTCCTCAGTTTTTTCTCCCGAATCATACGCATCAATAATTCGCTGAACAAGTGTATGGCGGACCACATCAGAAGCTTCAAGGTAATGAAAATCAATTCCGTTTACTTTTGATAGAATTCCCGC
Source organism: Alteribacter salitolerans (assembly GCF_016901055.1). Lineage (NCBI taxonomy): Bacteria > Bacillati > Bacillota > Bacilli > Caryophanales > Bacillaceae > Alteribacter > Alteribacter salitolerans. The sequence goes on from NZ_JAFEUX010000008.1 coordinate 63,449, forward strand.
GGCTACTTTTAAGCCGGAAACCTTCCCCCTGGGCAGGTCGATTTGAGATAAATCCCCGGTTATGACCATCTTTGAGCCAAAGCCGAGCCTGGTTAAAAACATTTTAATTTGTTCTTTTGTTGTATTCTGGGCTTCGTCAAGGATGACAAAGGAGTCATCAAGAGTCCGGCCTCTCATGTAGGCAAGAGGTGCAATTTCAATAGTTCCCCGCTCCAGTAAACGGACTGTCTGTTCCTGCCCCAGCACATCATGAAGAGCATCGTAAAGCGGTCTCAGATAAGGATCTACCTTTTCTTTTAAGTCTCCAGGCAGAAAACCGAGGTTTTCCCCTGCTTCTACAGCCGGTCTTGTGAGCACAATCCTTTTCACGTGCCCTTCTTTCAGCGCATGAACAGCCATGACAACAGCCAGGTACGTTTTCCCTGTTCCTGCAGGACCGATTCCGAATACGATGTCGCGTTTTCTTATAGAACTTACATAATGCCTTTGTCCAATTGTTTTAGCGAGGATCGGTTTGCCCTTTGCATTGACGGTGATTTTTTCATCAAATAAATCTGAAAGCTTATCCAGTTGCCCCCTTTGGGCAAGCTGGGCTGCATAAACAACATCACGTTCCTGAAGTGTTGTTCCTTTCCTGATCAGATCCAAAAGCATCTGCAATACATTTTGGACGAGCAGGACCGTGTCTTCTGTACCAACTACAGTCACCTGCTCGCCTCTTGTTAATATTGTAACATTCAGTTTTTCTTCCAAACGGGTCAGGTGACGGTCATTCGGACCGAATAATCCTTGAACTTCATTCCCGTCCTGTACCTGTAAATCAATCGTTTGTCTGATATCTGTCAATAGTCTCAATCTCCTTGGATGATCGGTTGTTTTCTGGATATGTTATCGATTATTCGATAGTGTATGGTTACCTTAACTTTACCATTCTGCTCTTCTTCGTGCAAAACTTTTTCTCCCATAATTTCGGCTTTCTCACTAAACCGTTCCATTACCTCAATTCGCGATTTGTCCTTTGCGGTTTCGAGTGCTTCTTCATACGCCAGTACTTGATTCACCGTTTCTGTTTCACGATTCGTTACTCTTTTGTACTGAAACGGAAGGGTATAGCCAAATGGTGAAAACGAACGGGTGAACTCCTCTTCTGTAATGGCTTCAAATTCAGAATCTCCAAAACCCCACACAGGCATCTGAAACCTGCCGAAATTAATATAGTGATGTGTATCATAATTACCTGTGACAGCATGAAACGTCTGCTCCAGCGGGACAGTCACATGTGCTTTATACCAAACTTCACCGAACACCTCTCCTTTTGCCGCTACCCGCTGTTCCTTTCCTTCCCTGCCTATAAGACCTGTAACAAGCAAGTCCCCTTTTTTAACAACCTGGTTTGCTTCGACTACAGCGCTTCCCTGTTCAACAAACATATGGTGAATTACCGCTTTCCTTGAAGCTACAAGGTGACCAGGCGCCTCTGCCGGCTCTTTTTCCGCAAGTTCCTTTTCCACTACCTGAAAGTGATAGGTGGTACCTCTGATCGTAACACCGATCCAGGTTGCATCCGGTATCTCATCACTGATTTCCTCCTGAATTACTTCAGGTGGAGGAAGTCTGAACTGGAGCTTCCCCCTCTGAATACCGAGTTCGTCCACCTTTTGCCTGATGTCATGCTCCATTGCAGGCGAAGCACCGTCAATTTCGATATTCCACACCATATTAGCCAGTAAAAACAAAAGCGCTACAAAAATTGCCGTACCCGTTACAAATCCATTTCTAATAACCATCTTCCGGATAAAGAACGGAGCTCCTTTTCGTTCCAAAAAGCGGATCTTACACCCTGATTCTTTCGAAACCTTCCGTAAACGCTTCACGTCATCAAGCAAAACAGAACAGACATAGGTCTTTTCACCAGCTTGTCTGATATCCCAGATCATGATTTTATTATCGTTACAGCGATTGATGAACAACTCCGGATACGTCCCTTCAACCTTGACACGAACGTAGCCTGAAAATGTGTTTATCCACATATTTTTCATATCAACACCCACCTGCCCGTCTAGGTTTCAAACACATACTGAACGCTTAGAATTCTGCCTTCCAAAAGGATTTCTTCCGGGAGAATGTTTTTAATCACAAACCCCTGCCCCCGGATAAGCAATTGGCCATCATCAAGACGAAGACGCATTTCCTCCTTTGAAAAACGGAGAACACCCCGATGATTCTCTATGTAAATGTGAAGGTGACCGACCATAGTAATACGGGGAAGGTCCATCATGACATCAGCAGGCAATTCCATTCTCTCTGTCATCCACTGTTTGACCCATCGTCTCATCTTTTTCATGATGAACCCCCTTTCCACTCATATCTATGTAAAAAAAGAGTAAGGTATCACTTGTTTAAGGAATTTTCGTCTTTGGGAAGGTATTCGCTTTCTAATCGACATGAGGGCTTTTTGTTATTGGCTTTGTTAAACTCAGATGTTGATTTACGCTTATCGCACTCCCTTTCCGCGGGAGCGCCGACAAGCCTTGTTGCATGCATATGATGTACCCCTGCTTCTTCCTCTGCCAGGTATGCTTCACAGCTTTCTGCGTCCGAGTAATTCGAAACCTCATTCATGATATAAACGTTTATTTCTCCCGCAGGAGTGTCGTGCGTTCGCTCCAATCAATATTTTTAATAAATCAACAATGATCTTTAACACAGCCTTGTTCTTAAGAAATGATTGTTGGAGGATTGTAAGTACATAAAAAAAAGAAGACGAGGTATTATCCTCGTCTTCTTCCGTATCCGTTTTGGCGTCTCGGATTTCGCGATCGCGGCGGTCCGAGAATCTCTGACCAGACGACACCTTTGACTGCATCTTCTCTTGAAATCGAACTGAAATCCAATTCGACTTTATCTTTCCTAGTGATGTCTTTTTGGAAAATCGGAGAATCATCATCAATCTTACCTGATCTCCGTTTCGCCTCCTGTTTTCTTCGTTTCATTTCTTCATATCGATCGTTAAGAGCATCGTTGGTTTGAGCAAGCTCTTTACGGCCTTGCTGATCCACAGCATGTTGACCTGGCTTAGGTTCTGATTCATTCAGGGACCTTGGAGACCGATATGTTTCAGACTCAGCTCGAGGCTGTTTTCGGTCGTATTGCTCTTCTTCTTCCACTCCGAAGATTTGTTTCCAATCGACTTCCCGTTCTTCTTTTGCCGGCTGACCGCCCTGTTGTCTTTGTTGCGGTCGTTGCCTTTGGTTTTGATCACCTTTTTTAGCAGCACCTGCTCCTCCAAGGAGACTGATCAGACCAAAGATCGCGAACAATAACAACAGAGGGTTGTTGAGCAGCAGATTAATTAACCCTTCCATTATTCAGCGCTCCCTTCATGAAAGCGGTACAAAGACCATTAGCGATCTGTTGGTCGTTTTGTCTTGTCGCCCTCTTCTCCATCATCCGTAGCCTTCCCGATGGAATCTCTCATATCTGTATCGGCTTTAACGTTGTTGAAGTTCATGTAGTCCATTACGCCGAGATTTCCCGAACGAAGCGCTTCAGACATGGCAAGTGGCACTTCTGCTTCTGCTTCCACAACTTTCGCGCGCATTTCTTCTACCCGGGCCTTCATCTCTTGTTCTTGCGCAACAGCCATGGCACGACGTTCTTCGGCTTTTGCCTGAGCAATCTTCTTATCTGCTTCCGCTTGATCTGTCTGCAGTCCTGCACCAATGTTTTTACCGATATCAATATCAGCAATATCGATCGATAAGATTTCAAATGCTGTACCGGAGTCCAATCCTTTTTTAAGGACAGTCTGAGAAATCAGGTCAGGATTCTCAAGAACTTTTTTGTGACTCTCGGAAGAACCGATTGTAGATACGATACCTTCACCGACACGGGCGATTACCGTATCTTCACCGGCACCCCCGACAAGACGGTCAATGTTCGCACGAACCGTGATACGTGCTTTCGCTTTCACTTCAATCCCGTCCATTGCTACACCGGCAATGAATGGTGTTTCAATAACCTTAGGGTTTACACTCATTTGCACGGCTTCAAGTACGTCACGGCCGGCAAGGTCAATAGCAGCAGCACGTTCGAAGCTTAGTTCAATGTTCGCACGCTGTGCAGCGATCAAAGCATTCACCACGCGGTCTACGTTACCACCTGCAAGGTAGTGACCTTCAAGTTTGTTTGTGTTCAAATCAAGTCCGGCTTTTACAGCCTTAATCAATGGGTTAACAACGCGGTGTGGAATTACGCGACGCAGTCGCATTCCTACCAGTTGCCAAATGCCAAGCTTTACGCCGGCTGCCCATGCAGAAATCCAGAGCATAACAGGTACAAAAGTGAATAGTACCACAAAGAAAATAATAACTGCTCCTAATCCTATCAGGATCATTAATTGATCTGTTGCCATGTGTTTTTCCTCCTCGTTTTTACATAATCCAAAAGCTATCCAATTACCCGTTGTCACTTACTTCCCGTACAACAATTCTTGAACCGGCAGTTGAGATTACCTTTACTTTCCTTCCTTGTTCAATATAGCCTCCTTCAGAAACCACGTCAAGTCGTTCATCTTCAATAAGAGCCGTTCCTGAAGGTCGCAAAACGGTCAGAGCTTCTCCTGTGACCCCTAGAAGTTCATTTCTTGTTACGTTTGAAATGTACCCTTTTTCTGTGTTCGTAGAATCTGACAGAATGACTCTTTTCATCGGTCCCCGGTAGCCCGCATATTTAAATAAGAGGATGACAGCTACGATAGTAACCACTGCTGCGATCAGGATAGACACCATTATGTTCGCCGTACTGTAGGATCCGAGTACAAGACTTGCAACAATGGCCCCTATCCCCAAAATCCCGAAGATACCGAAACCGGGGACTAATATCTCGATGACTACAAGGACAATACCTATTCCAAATAAAATATAGGTTTCCCACCCGGCAAAACCTGCCACTGTATGACCAAAGAAATAGAGAAGCAATGCGCCTATACCCATAAGGCCGGGGATACCAAATCCAGGTGAATACAGTTCAAGAACAAGACCCAGGCTGCCTACGGAAAGCAAAATCGGAACAACAATCGGGTGAGTAACAATGCGGGCAATCTGTTCAGCAAAGCTCACTTCCATCTCTCTTTCAATAGCACCTTCGAGTTCCAGGAACTCAAGAAGTTCCTCCCGGTTGTTTGCAATTGCTTCAGCATAACCTGCTTCCAAAGCTTCCCTGGCGTTAAACGTTAAAAGCTCACCTTCACCAGCCCTGTATTCAGGCAGGGCAATCGAATTGTCAGCCATCGCCAATGCATACTTCGGGTCACGGTCATTTTTCTCAGCAGCATCCTGCATCCTGGCAAGCCACACTGATTGCGATTTTTCCTCTGCGGCATTTCCCGCTCCGTCGATTACAGCTGCCGACCCCATATCCGTTCCCGGCATCATGACGATGTTGTCTGCAATTAAAGAAATGTAAGCTCCTGCACTAAGAGCTTCATTGACAACAAAGGCTGTTATGGGGATATCAGTATTGTTCATTAAGCTGGCTATACGCCCGGCAGCATCCACAAAGCCCCCCGGTGTGTCCACCTCAAGAACAATATGGTCTGCTCCTTCTTCAGCGGCAGCTTCAAAAGAACGTTCCATAAAAGCAAGAAGACCACGCTCTACTGTCTGTTCAACAGGAATATAGTAAACAAGCTTCCCTTCCCCGTCACTTTGTGCCGCGGGCGGAAACAAGAGAAGCAAAAAGGCAGTGAGCAAAAAGATTGAATAGATTGAAATCCGTACAGATTTCATCACCATCCGTCCATCCCCCCCTTTCAATTATGTAAGTATCGTGATGGAAAGCGCGGTACTAGTGTATACGAATACCATTATAAGAAAGTTTCATACTTTTTCATAATATTTATTCCTGTTCATAATATTTTCGGACTTTGAATTTTTCAGCGCCCGCCTCTGCACTCCTGTGTCTAAACCTGCTACCTGGTCCCGCAGGAGCGTCCTGCATTCGCTGCAGTCAACATTGTTAAGAGTTCAATAACACAGCAATTCACAAAAAGAGGATGGCCTTTTTCAGGCACATCCTCTTGCTTGTTTTATTATGACAAGGATTTAACCACGAGACGATTCACTTGATTCCCATCGGCTTTTCCTTTGACTTTTGGCATAATGGCTCCCATTACTTTACCCATATCTGATTTGCTTGAGGCTCCTACTTGAACGATAGTTTCATCAACAATCTTTTGGAGCTCTTCATCTGAAAGTTGTTCAGGTAAATAGGTTTCAAGTACTTCCATTTCCGCCTTGATTTTTGCAACCAAATCATCACGATTGGCTTTTTCAAACTCTTGGAGGGATTCTTTTCGTTGTTTCATCTCACGACCCAGAACGGTGAGTGCTTCATCTTCAGTAAGTTCTTTCCCCTGTTTGATCTGTTCGTTTTGCAAAGCTGACTTTACGGAACGAATGACCACGAGACGTTGCTTCTCTTTGTTCTTCATCGCTTGCTTCATGTCTTCATTTAATTGCTTTTGAAGATCCAAGAAAAAAACACCCTCTCCTTAGAACTTACGCTTACGAGCTGCTTCTGATTTCTTCTTTTTCTTGATGCTCGGTTTTTCATAGTGTTTACGTTTACGAACCTCTGCTAATGTACCCTCTTTAGACATCGTTTTCTTGAAGCGACGAAGGGCAGCATCGATAGATTCATTTTTACGTACTTTTGTTTCTGCCATTCTGTTTCCCTCCCTCCAAACAACCAATCACGACACACTTGAATTGCATGTCTTTCATGATTATATACGAATGGCTCCGCCTGGTCAACATTTATCCGCTAATAATTCCTTGTCATGGTTGTCTCATTCACCCATAAACATAAACTGAGGTGTTGTCCATGAAAGAATTGTTTTCATTATTTGCAATCTATATCTCCCTGTTTCTATTTGGAATGACTGTGATGAGGCAGGGCCTTTTCAATCTTCAGAGAAGACGGATGTCTGAGTTGCTTATATCCTTTATCGACAAGCCTTACAAAGGTCTGATAATCGGGACCGTTGTAACCGGCCTCCTTCAAAGCAGCTCGGCAGTGATGATAATGACAGTCGGTCTTGTGGCGACCCGCGTCATTTCTTTTCGCCATTCCATCGGGATTATGCTGGGAGCAAATATCGGTACATGCCTGACACTCGAAATTGTTGCACTTGATATAAACTGGCTGATAATTCCCCTTCTCATTATCGGACTGCCTCTTTTAATGACAAAAAACCAGGTTTTATTTTGTCTCGGGTGTTTTTCCTTTGGGCTCGGCAGTATTTTTGTTGCCATGCATGGTTTTGAAACCCTTGCCTACCCACTGTCTTCTCTTGCATCTGTTCATGACTGGCTCATTTCCACTGATGAGAAAGGAACAATAGCCCTCATGCTCGGTGTTGTTATGAGCGGTATTATTCAATCCAGCTCGGCAGTTTCGGCAATTACCATGTCATTTATGAATGAAAACATCTTATCACTCCCGACAGGCATTGCCATAATGCTCGGGGCAAATATCGGCACTTGTGTGACAGCCTGGCTTGCCAGTATCGGCGGCAGTCTCGAATCCCGGTTAACTGCGTATGCCCATATCTGGATTAATGTAATTGGAGCTCTTCTCTTCTTCCCTTTTATTCACTTGTTTTCAGATCTGATTATGTACACAGCAGAATCTCCTGCAGTACAGCTGGCCCACGCTGCAACCGTCTTTAATGTTATTTCCTCAGCCGTTATCCTACCCTTTACAGACCGGTTTGCGGGCTTTCTGTTATGGGTTCACAGGGTGAAGGATATGAGAATCTAAATTGAGGAAGATGATTGACTGGTTGACGACCAAAAGGTCGAATTGTGTCTAATTCTCTTTAAATTTTCAACTCTCCATAAATAGTCAGAAATTCTTCATAAACAGCCGGAAAGTCTGCATTAAATCCGGATAGTTCTCCATAAATCAATGAAATGTCTGCATAACCCTCATCGCAGCCGCCACCCAATCCAAAAAAAGCCCGGCATCCTCAATGGAAAGCCGGGCCTTACATAAAATTAATAGTCAGAATCAGATTTTTCACCTTTAACAATCGCAATTCCGGCACTTGCTCCAATTCGGGTAGCACCTGCTTCGACCATTGCCAGGGTGGCTTGTGTGTCACGGACTCCTCCTGAAGCTTTCACGCCAATGTCAGGACCAACCGTTTTTCTCATAAGAGCGATATCCTCAACCGTAGCTCCACCAGTGGAGAATCCAGTTGACGTTTTAACAAAATCAGCTCCAGCTTCAACTGAAATTTCACATGCCTTTACTTTCTCATCATCAGTAAGCAAAGCGGTTTCAATGATTACCTTTGTTAACGCTTTTCCTTTTGCTGCATCTGCAACGGCTTGTACGTCACGCTTCACAAGGTCAAAGTCCCCTGTTTTCAATGCACCTACGTTAATAACCATATCCACTTCCGTTGCACCTTTGTCAATCGCGTCTTTTGTTTCAAACGCTTTTGTTTCCGGAGTGGATGCACCCAGAGGGAAACCGATAACGGTACAGACTTTAACTTCTGGTGTTTCTTTAAGAACTTCATATGCTGTGGAGACCCAGGTTGGATTTACACATACAGAAGCAAACTTGTATTCCTTAGCCTCTTCAGAAAGCTTTACAATCTGCTCCTTCGTGGCTTCTGGCTTTAATAAAGTATGGTCGATTAGTGATGCAAGCTGTTGACTCATTTGTTTCACACTCTCTTTCCATTTTTTATAGACGTACGTACAACATAAATGTCCATTCACAATCATAGCATGTTTACTATTTTTTGACGAGAGAAGAAAACTCATTCATGAAGCGCTTACTTGTTTATATAAAGGCTCTGTTATACTCACGGGCTGATTTGCGCTCATTGCACTTTGCACGGGCGGTTCAAGAGCCTCATCAGCGTATTTAACACAGCATATGGGAAAAGAGGCTGTTGAAGGAGGGCGTATGAACTTTTTGTTTTATGTCGAATTCTGAATCATTTAATATCAAACCTCGCAGTTTATCATAAATTCATCCTTTCCTTCCGAACAAAAAACGGCTGTTCTCTAAGGATCACACTCCTTAAAGAACAGCCTCATTACATTCAGTCACCTGCAGCAGCAGCCTTTTTCGTCTCATCTACAACACGGACAAATTGCCCTTCGTTATAAGGGTAACCCGCTTTCGTAATTTTCACTTTCACAATCTCACCGATCAGGTTTTCATCACCCTGAACTTTCACTTTCATGTAGTTATCAGTGTACCCTACAAGAAGGTCTCCTTCACTTGCTTTTTCTTCTGGAATCATCTCTAGAACGTCGTCTTCAAATGCAGTCGCATATTCTTTAGCAAGTTGATTGGAAAGTTCGATTAACCGGTGAACCCTGTCATTTTTCACATTATCATCGACTTGGTCTTCCATGCGGGCAGCAGGTGTGCCTGTACGCTTCGAATATGGGAATACATGAAGCTCGGAAAACTTCAGGTCGCGGATAAAGTCATAGGTTTCCTGGTACTCTTCGTCTGTTTCACCAGGAAACCCGACAATGACATCGGTTGTAACTGCAAGACCCGGCAGTGCTTTATGAAGACGGCCGACCCTCTCAGCAAAAAACTCATTCGTATACTTCCGGCGCATACGTTTAAGCACAGTGTCAGAGCCGGACTGAAGAGGTACGTGAAGATGACGGACAATTTTTTCGGACTGGTCAATAACGTCAATCACCCGGTCTGTAATCTGGCTGGCTTCAATTGATGAAATACGGATTCGCTTGAGACCTTCAACTCTTTCCAGTTCAAGCAGCAAGTCTGCTAAACTGTAATCTTTGAAATCTTCGCCATATCCTCCTGTATGAATGCCTGTAAGGACAATCTCTTTATAGCCTGCATCTACAAGCTGACGCGCCTGTGTGAGGACATCCTCAGGCTTTCTGGAACGAAGCAGACCACGAGCCCATGGTATGATGCAGAATGTGCAGAAGTTATTGCAACCCTCTTGAATCTTCAGAGATGCACGGGTGCGGTCAGTAAATGCAGGTACATCGAGTTCTTCATAAACACGGGTTTTCATAATGTTTCCTACACCGTTAATCGGTTCCCGCTCTTTACGGAACTGCTCAATGTATGGAATCATTTTGTGACGGTCCTGTGTTCCGACAACAATATCAACACCCGGGATTGCCATAATTTCCGCAGGGGATGTTTGAGCGTAACAGCCAGTAACACAAATAACCGCCTCCGGGTTTTTACGAATTGCTCTGCGGATAACCTGACGGCTTTTTTTATCACCAGTATTGGTTACCGTACATGTATTGATTACATAGACATCTGCGGTTTGATCAAAATCCGTTTTCTCATAGCCTTCGGACTTAAATAACTGCCAGATGGCTTCCGTTTCATAATGATTTACTTTACAGCCTAATGTATGAAAAGCTACTGCAGGCATTCATCTTCACCTCAAAAATTCAATATGGTAAGAAATCGCTGAGAGAGCATATAATGGCGCTGTTTCAGCTCGTAAAATACGCGGGCCCAGGGCACAAGTACCTGCACCTGCTCTGACTAACTCATCAATTTCCCGATCAGAAAAACCGCCTTCCGGGCCAAAGATCAAAAGGATCGTATCTCCTTCATCAGCCTTGGAAAGCGTATTAACCAAGCGGCTTTTCTCATCGTTTCTGGCTTCTTCTTCATAAGCAACCAAAACGTGGTCGTACTTATCAATCTCGGATAACAACCGCTTAAAAGCAGCGAGTTCATGAACTTCCGGGACCCGCTTCCGATGTGACTGTTCTGCAGCTTCCTTGGAAATTTTGTTCCAGCGTTCATGTTTCTTCGCTGCTTTCTTTCCATCGAGCTTTACAACAGAACGCTCAGCCTCAAATGGTATGCAGGCATATGCCCCCATCTCGGTACCTTTCTGAATAACCCATTCGAGCTTGTCTGATTTTGTCAGACCACAGGCAATTGTAACGTGCACCGGTATTTCGCACATACGCTCTTCTTCTTTCTGAAGAGATGCTCTTACCTTTTCGGGTTCAATCTCTTCAATCCTCGACAAATAACAGTCACCTGCCTTGTTGCAGCAGATGATCTGGTCTCCCTCATTCATCCTCATGACTTTTTGGATATGCTTTGAGTCATCACCCGCTATAATAACATATTTGTCCTCAAATTGCGTATCATCCAGAAAATACCGCTGCACATTCATCACCTTTACCCTTACTTTTTAGCCACGATCGACAGCCAGTCTTCCATTTCGATTGTTTCTGTGATGGTAAAACCGCTGTTGATCAGGCTGTCTTTAACCAACTCTTTTTTTCCTTTAATGATTCCGGAGGTAATTAAAGTACCCCCGGGCTGCAACTGTTCAAAAGCGTCATCGGTCATACGGACAATCACTTCTGCCAGAATGTTAGCTACAATTATATCCGGCTTTTCGTCAACACCTTCGAGCAAATTGCCCTTCTTGACGGTTACAACGTCCTGGACTTTGTTTAGCTTCGTGTTAATGCGGGCCGAGTTGACCGCTACTTCATCCAAGTCCAATGCTAAAACCTCTTTGGCTCCCAATTTGGCACAAGCAATGCTGAGTACGCCAGAACCTGTTCCAACATCCAACACACGGTCCCCTTCGTTCATATACTTTTCCAAAGCTTGAATACATAGAACCGTTGTCGGGTGAGTCCCTGTTCCAAATGCCATACCCGGGTCAAGTTCGATAATGAGTTCTTCATCAGACACTCTTTCGTACTCTTCCCATGTAGGTATGATGGTGATCCTGCCGGACACTTTCACGGGCTTATAATACTTTTTCCACGCGGTCGCCCACTCTTCTTCGTTTACTTCACTCACCGTTACGGTGTTTTGACCCAAGTCAATATCATGAACGATAAGGTTATTGATCGCTTCTTTAATTTCTTCGACCGTTTCACCAAGAAAGCTGTTTACGGGTAAATAAGCTTTTAAAATGACGCCTTCAGTCGGGTAATCATCAGGGGAAAGCTGGTAGACTTCACCGTACGTTGTGTCCCATTCACGGGTAAGGTCACCCGGGTCTTCCAAGACAACGCCGCTGGCCCCTGCTTCGTGCATAATGTTACTCACAGGTTCTACCGCTTCTTGTGTTGTATGAATGCTAATTTCTGACCATTTCATTATTCTACCAGCTCCCCAAAGGATGATTTACTCGCCAAAGTTTTTAAAGGCACGCTTCGCTTTTGCAAAGAAGTTGTCGTTTTGTTCATCAGGTACTTCCGTTCCGCTTTCTTCCGCAAACTGTCGCAAAATGTCTTTTTGACTGTCATTCAAGTTTTTCGGAGTAATAACACGAACGCGAATATGCTGGTCGCCTTGACCGGCTCCTCGTACGTTCGCTACACCTTTTCCTTTTAGACGGAAATCCGTACCGGTTTGTGTGCCTGCAGGGATTTTAAGCTTCACTTTCCCTTTTAGCGTTGGTACTTCAATCTCGTCTCCTAAAGCTGCTTGAACAAAGGTTAATGGCATTTCGCAATAAAGATCATCGCCATCGCGCTTGAAGAACTCGTGAGGTCTTACGTTGAACACCACGAACAAGTCACCGGCAGGTCCGCCATTCACACCGGGCTCTCCTTGACCGGCTACACGGATCTGCTGTCCTGTATCAACACCTGCAGGAATTTTAATGTGAATCTTTTTGCGTTTCTTCACTTTTCCTTGACCACCGCACGTACGGCACTTGTCTTTGATCATCTGTCCGGTACCGCTACAGTGGTTACATACTCGCCGGTTAACGACACGACCGAATGGCGTGTTTTGCTCCACGTTAAGTTGCCCTGCTCCACCACAGTGCTTACACGTTTCCGGTTTTGTTCCCGGTTTCGCCCCTGAACCATGACACGTATCACACGTTTCTTCACGTGGGATCTCAATGTCCATTTCTTTTCCAAAAACGGCTTCTTTAAACTCAAGAGTCATCGTATACTGAAGGTCAGATCCTTGACGTGGAGCATTCGGATCACGTCTGCCACCGCCACCAAAGAACATGTCAAAGATGTCACCAAAGCCACCAAAGTCTCCTGCACCGGCTCCTCCGCCTCCGAACTGATTCGGATCCGTATGACCAAATCGATCGTAATGCGCACGTTTTTGTGAGTCACTTAATGTGTCATACGCTTCTTTTACTTCCTTGAATTTATCTTCTGCGTTTGCTTCTTTGTTTACGTCCGGATGATATTGACGTGCAAGCTTCCGGTACGCCTTTTTTATATCTGCATCAGATGCATCCTGAGATACACCGAGTACATCATAAAAGTCTTTTTTGCTCATCGTATCCACTCCCGACTGCTAATCCATAACGATTATCTTATCATTCACCAGGGTATTACTGCAACACGCTTCAGGTTGAAAAAATCCCATTACGTGTAAAAAGTCAAAGTCAAGGAGCCCTTGACTTTGACTTCGTTTCAACACGCGGGTGACATTACTGCTTTTTATCTTCGTTGTTCACTTCTTCGTATTCAGCATCAACAACGTTGTCGTCGTCTTGCTTTGAATCTTCAGCACCGCCTTGGCCTTCAGCTTCTTGCTGAGCCTGAGCTTGCTGTGCTGCTTGCTCATACATCTTTGTGGAAAGTTGTTGAACAACTTCCTGCAACTCGTCTTTTGCAGTACGGATTGCTTCGATGTCGTCGCCTTTAAGAGCTTCTTGTACTTTTTCTTTTGCAGCTTCCGCTTTGTCCTTATCTTCTTGCTCTACGCTCTCACCAAGTTCTTTGATCGTTTTGTCTGTAGTAAAGACAAGCTGATCCGCTTCGTTTCGTAGATCTACTTCTTCACGGCGCTTCTTGTCCGCTTCAGCATTTTCTTCCGCTTCTTTGACCATCCGCTCGATTTCATTCTCATCAAGGCCTGAAGAAGACGTGATCGTGATCGACTGCTCTTTATTTGTTCCAAGGTCTTTCGCACGTACGTTTACGATACCGTTCGCATCAATATCGAAGGATACTTCGATTTGAGGTACACCACGAGGTGCCGGCGGGATATCGTTAAGCTGGAAACGACCGAGTGTTTTGTTGTCAGCTGCCATCTCACGCTCACCCTGAAGGACATGGATATCAACAGATGGCTGGTTGTCAGCAGCTGTTGAGAATGTCTGCGATTTGCTTGTTGGAATCGTCGTGTTACGGTCGATCAGCTTCGTAAACACACCGCCCATTGTTTCAATTCCAAGAGAAAGTGGTGTTACGTCAAGAAGAACAACGTCTTTTACGTCACCAGTCAGAACTCCTGCCTGAACTGCAGCACCAAGAGCTACTACTTCATCAGGGTTTACACCTTTGTGTGAATCTTTCCCTGTTACTTTTTTGATTGCTTCCTGAACAGCCGGGATACGAGTAGATCCACCTACAAGAACAATCTTGTCGATTTCATTTGGAGAAAGACCAGCATCGTTCATCGCCTGGCGGGTAGGTCCCATTGTTCTTTCCACAAGGTCGGAACTCATGTCTTCAAACTTCGCACGGGAAAGAGTAAGCTCCAAGTGCTTAGGACCTGATGCATCAGCTGTAATAAATGGAAGTGAGATCTGGGTCTGGGATACACCGGAAAGATCTTTCTTCGCTTTTTCAGCTGCATCTTTCAAGCGTTGAAGAGCCATTTTGTCCTGAGCAAGATCGATACCATTGTCTTTTTTGAATTCAGCTACAAGGTAGTCGATGATAACCTGGTCAAAGTCGTCCCCGCCAAGTTTGTTGTCACCGGATGTTGCACGCACTTCAAAAAATCCGTCACCAAGCTCAAGGATGGAAACGTCAAACGTTCCGCCACCAAGGTCATATACAAGAATCGTCTGGTCTTCTTCTTTTTCAAAACCGTAGGCAAGTGCAGCTGCTGTTGGCTCGTTTACGATACGCTCAACTTCAAGACCTGCAATTTTACCTGCATCCTTTGTAGCCTGACGCTGGGAATCGTTAAAGTAAGCAGGTACTGTGATAACCGCTTTTGTTACTTTTTCACCAAGGTAAGCTTCTGCATCTTCTTTAAGCTTTTGAAGAATGATGGCAGAAATTTCCTGTGGAGAATACTCTTTTCCTTCTGCTTCTACTTTATAGTCCGTTCCCATGTGACGCTTGATGGAAACGATAGTGTTCGGGTTCGTAATCATCTGGCGCTTTGCTACTTCACCAACTTGACGCTCGCCGTCTTTAAAAGAAACAACAGAGGGTGTTGTACGGCTTCCTTCTGCGTTCGGGATGACCGTTGCTTCTCCACCTTCCATTACAGCAACACAAGAGTTTGTTGTACCTAAGTCAATACCAATTACTTTACTCATTGTTATTCCTCCTATTATTAAACGTATGTAGTCCTACGCATTTACTTTTACCATTGCCGGTCTGATGACACGGTCTTTAAGCATATACCCTTTTTGCATTTCCTCAACAACAACATTTGAGTCATATTCATCAGTCGCCGCCTGGGCTACAGCCTGGTGGTAATGAGGATCAAAAGGCGTACCTACTGTTTCAATTGCAGCAATACCTTCAGATTCAAGAGCTTCTTTCATTTGGCGGTAAACCATTTCCATCCCCTGGAGCAGGCTCTTTCCGTCTTCTGAATCTACTTGAACCATCATTGCTCTTTCAAAGTTATCAAGAGCCGGGATCAGCTTTTCAGCAAGGGATTGCGCTCTATATTTTGCATCCGCCTCTTTTTCTTTTCGTGTGCGGCGGCGGAAGTTATCATAATCGGCTTGATTACGAATGAGGCGCTGATTGAGCTCTTCAACTTTTACTTCCAGCTCTTTTACCTGATCAGCCTCTTCCGTGTCTTCATCAACAAGCTCGGCTTCTGCCTCTTCAATCACTTCGTCTTGTGCTTCGGCTTCATCTCCGCTTTCTGCCTGTTTGATTTCTTCCTCTTCAATTGTACGTGCCTTCTTTTCTTGTTCCACTACGTTCACCTCCCTAACAAACTACTTCTATTCATGGAACAGCCCCTTTCACCAGCATAAGACCAGCGAAAGAGACTATTTTACTCTTCCAATATGCGAGAATAATACCGATTCATACATTTGTCAATATTTCCGTTAATTGTTGTTTTGATACCGTTTTGTAAGGACTTGTGTCAAATCTTTTGAAAAGAAATCAAGCACACCTACAACACGCTGGTATTCCATTCTCGTAGGCCCCAGCACACCAACTGTACCAAGATGTTTTCCGTCAATCGAATACGTAGCCGTAATGATTGAGCAATCATCAAAAGGAGCAAACTCGTTTTCTTCACCAATCTTAATCTTGATTCCGTGCTGTTCTGCACGGAACAGCCTGGAAACAAGCTGATCTTCTTCAAAGATGTTAAAGAGATCACGCACCCTGCTAACATCATTAAACTCAGGCTGGGTAAGAATGTTGGTTTTACCCGCATAAAAGACTTTTTCATTATTGGACTGCCTGAACATCTGATTGAGCATTTCCATTGAATGGTCGTATTGATCCACATATTTTGCAAGGACATCTCTGATTTCTGTTGTGAGCTTGTGCCTTAGGTGAATCAAAGGAACACCCTTGAGGCGTTCATTTAAAATATTTACGATCTTTTCGATCTCCCGCACATCAAAACCAGCGGGAATGGAGACGGTCTGATTTTCTACATGCCCCGTGTCCGTCACGATTATCGCAACAGCACTCTCCTTTGAAATGGGTACAAGCTGAATCTGCTTAAGGGTTGACTCAAACAATTCAGGACCAAGAACAATAGAAGTATAACTCGTCAGACTTGACAGGATTTTAGCACTTTGCTGAATCAGTTTTTCAACTTCAACAAACTGCTCTTCGTACATTAAACGGATGTCTGCCACTTCATTCTTAGTAAGCATTGTCGGCGACAGCATGTGATCCACAAAATACCGGTATCCTTTTTGAGAGGGAATCCGTCCTGCAGAACTGTGCGGCTTTTCAAGAAAACCAAGCTCCTCCAGGTCGGCCATTTCATTCCGGATTGTAGCAGGGCTGAAGTTCATATCCTCCCGTTTAGAAACACTGCGGGACCCCACCGGTTCTGCATGACATACATAATCATCAATAATCGCCTTTAAAATAAGCAATTGTCTCTCTGTGAGCATGAACAACCCTCCCTGTTAGCACTCCCATCCACCGAGTGCTAAATCTATAATATAAAGTACCAAACTTCATTTCTTGTTGTCAAGATAAAAGCAGGTACTTTTAGCTGTGCTAACCTGAAAAATCTGGTTGGGGGGCACAAAATGCTTTCTTGTATTTCAGCAGCTCCGTTGAACGGAACACGCTCCCTTTTCCGTGGACTCGCGCCGAGCCTCCTCAGAGCTTTGTCCTTATATCATGTATTTCCCGGAGGGTCGCGCCTTCGCTGCAAACAAAACCACAGCGCTGCCCTTTAACACCACTTTGGCTATAGAGGGATTACCTTTGCAGCAGGAATTGTTCAAATACTTCATTTCCTAAAAAACGGCCTTTCTCAGTGAGCTGAATTCTGCCTTGATTGATTGTGACCAGCTCTCTTTTTTTCAGCTGGTCAATCGTCCCTCCAAACACACTTTCCATCGTGCATCCGTACTTTTCCTCAAACCGGGCCATAGAAACACCTATCCGTTTTCTGAGCCCCATAAACATTTCTTCTTCCATTTGTTCCTTAACGGGGACAGTGTGCTCTTCCAAATAAGGCAGTTGCCCTTCTTGAATTGCGTTCATATATTTCGAAAGCGGGCCATGATTCCGCCTTCTTACCCCGTTAATGTAGCTGTGGGCTCCTGCACCAATGCCGTAATACTGTTCATTTTCCCAATAGGTAAGGTTGTGTCTGCTCTCCCTGCCGGGTTTTGCGAAGTTACTGATTTCGTACATAGTAAAACCGCCACCAGTAAGCTTCTCAATCAATCGTTCATACATATCCGCCTCCGTGTCCTCAGTCGGAAGTGGCAGCTTTCCTTTTTTCATCAACTGATAAAAAACGGTTTTTGCCTCTACTTTGAGAGAATAAGCACTTACGTGTTCGATATTCAATGCCAACGCCCGTTCGAGTGTTTCCTCAAACTGTTCAATGGTCTGTCCCGGCAGGCCGAACATCAGATCGATCGAAATGTTTTCAAAGCCTGCTCTCCGGCTTCTGTCAATTGTCTCCTGAACATCATCAGGTTTATGATCCCGTCCGATTTTTTCAAGAAGGCCTTCATCAAACGTCTGCACTCCGATGCTTAACCTGTTTGCCCCTTCCCGGCGCATCATGGTCAGCTTCTCTTCATCAGCACTCCCCGGATTCACTTCAACCGTAAATTCGATAGACTCAGGTTCCTTAATGTTAAAATGCGTCCTGACAGACCGGAGTAATGTCTGTAATTGATTTGTGGACAGAGAGGTCGGTGTGCCTCCTCCTACGTAAACGCTCTGGATAATATCATAAGGGAACGTTTCCACAGTCCGCTCCATCTCTGTGTCACAATCCATCAGATACTCCGTTACAGGCTGGTTTTTCAGGAAAAACTTATTAAAATCACAGTAATGACAGATCTGTTCACAAAATGGCACATGAACATATACCGCTTTTGGTTTCAATGGTCCCACCCCGCTTTTACAGTAAAAACCGCAGGCATCCCCTGCGGTTTTTGATTATTACTTCTTATCACTTTCGTCCATGCTGAGTACACTCATAAATGCTTCCTGCGGCACTTCAACATTTCCTACGCTCTTCATACGGCGTTTACCTTCTTTTTGCTTCTCAAGAAGCTTACGCTTACGGGAAATATCCCCGCCGTAACATTTAGCCAGTACGTTTTTACGCATCGCTTTAATGGTTGACCGGGCAATAATCTTCTGACCGATACTTGCCTGAATCGGAACCTCAAACTGCTGTCTCGGGATAAGCGATTTTAATTTTTCTACAATCACTTTTCCGCGCTGGTATGCACTGTCACGGTGGACGATGACCGACAAGGCATCGATCTGCTCGCCGTTAAGAAGAATATCCATCTTCACAAGACGGCTCTCTTTATACCCGATCAATTCATAATCAAAGGATGCATATCCTTTTGTACTGGACTTCAATGTATCAAAGAAATCATACACAATTTCAGATAGGGGAATCTCATACGTAATCACAACACGGTTTTCATCAAGGTACTTCATGTCCTGATAGTCCCCGCGTTTTTTCTGACAAAGTTCCATTACCGCTCCGACATAGTCGTTTGGCACCATCACTTCGGCTTTAACGTATGGCTCTTCAACGTGATCCACTTTCTGCGCATCCGGCATTTTGGACGGGTTATCAATTTCCTTAAGCTCTCCGTCTGTCGTGTGGACTTTATAGATAACACTTGGTGCTGTTGTAATAAGATCGATGTTAAATTCCCGCTCAATACGCTCCTGAATAATCTCCATATGAAGAAGACCAAGGAAACCACAGCGGAAACCAAAACCAAGGGCCTGGGATGTTTCTGCTTCATATTGAAGAGAAGCATCGTTAAGCTCAAGTTTTTCAAGAGCTTCTCGTAAATCATTGTAGTCATTCGAATCAACCGGATAAAGACCGCAGAATACCATCGGATTCAGCTTTCGGTAACCAGGGAGCATTTCAGAAGCGGGGCGGTCTGCATGTGTAACCGTATCCCCCACACGGCTGTCGCTCACGTTCTTAATAGAGGCAACGAGGTAGCCTACGTCTCCTACAGTAAGTTCATCCTGTACAGTTGGTTTCGGAGTAAATACACCAAGCTCCTGTACTTCGAATTCTTTTTCCGTTGCCATCATCCGGATTTTATCTCCAGGCTTAACGGTACCTTCAACGATACGGATATATACAATAATTCCCCGGTATGGGTCGTAGAGACTGTCAAAAATCATCGCTTTAAGCGGAGCTGCCGGATCTCCCGGTGGCGCCGGTACTTTATCAACGATTGCTTCAAGAATCTCATCAATACCAATGCCATTCTTGGCTGAAGCCATAATTGCATCATCTTTTGGAAGTCCGATAATGTCTTCCACTTCCTGCATGACCCGCTCAGGTTCCGCACTCGGAAGGTCAATCTTGTTAACTACAGGAATTATCTCCAAATCGTTATCAAGGGCCAGGTATACGTTTGCCAGGGTCTGAGCTTCAATCCCCTGGGCTGCATCAACGATAAGAAGAGCTCCTTCACAGGCTGCAAGACTTCGGGAAACTTCATATGTAAAATCGACGTGTCCCGGTGTATCGATCAAGTGAAAGATATATTCCTCACCATCGTTGGCTTTATATTTCAATTGAACGGCATTTAATTTAATTGTAATTCCCCGTTCCCGCTCAAGGTCCATGGCATCGAGCATCTGATCCTTCATTTCGCGCTGGGTAAGGGCACTCGTTTTTTCAAGAATTCGGTCAGCAAGCGTAGACTTTCCGTGGTCGATATGAGCAATAATCGAGAAATTACGGATTTTTTCTCTACGCTGAATGCGTTGTTCGTTGTTCATCACGTCTTCACTCCTACTAAAATAAAGAAAAATGGCTTGTCACTTGTTCGTATTCCTGTTTTATTCATGATATGAGCTGTATAAAGCCACATTTATCCATACTATAATCAGACTAACGTTTATTATAGCAATAAAGAACAGCAGTCACAAACATAAATTCAATCCAGACAATCCCCTGTATTATATGCGTGTACAATTTAAAGAGGTGTCTGGTTTGTCCAGAAAGAAAGATTTTTTTATACTGAGTGGTCTGTCAATTGGGAGGATTGCCCGCGAGGAGCTGTTAATCGGGGTTTTTGATCATTTCATAGGGATCATTCCTTTTTGATCAGCAAAAAACGCTGCCATAAGCAGCGTTCCTCTATCCTAACCCGCCATATATTCCTTTGAAAATAGCCTCAAATGTATCCGCAAGTCTGAGACCTACTTCTGAGAACAGGTTGACTGATCCTCTCTCTTTTGATCCGCTCTGCTTTTCAGCCAGTTCCCGGTAGACATCCGCAGTTGTTACCAGCTCTTCTTTTATCCCTTCGTCATCTTCTTCATAGATGACGAGATGATCGCCGTCCTCTATCTGAACCAGCTGAGGTTCTTCTGCTGCAGAAAGCTGAAGAGAAGAGGGCTCCAGGGTCCCGAATGATCCGCTTAAATGATTCACGTAAACGATTCCGAATACAAATCCTCCAAAAAATACGGTGGTGATAAAAAAGCACCTAAGTAAAAACGGTCCCATTCCTTTTCTCCTCCTCAACTAATTGATAAACGCAATTATTCTTCTTCTGTCCCATCCTGCTCAAAATAATACTCTGCGAAAATCTCAGCAAATGCTTCAACTGAGCGGTACACTTCATCAAGTGAATTATCCACTCCGCCAAATTCAACGACAAGCGCATTCTCAGAAAGATCCTGATTGTAAATTCCATTCGCCCCCACTGACAGTGGTGAATAAACCCCCCGGCTTAAACCTGGAAACGCCTCTTCCAATTTTGCGTGCAACTTTTCGGCAAGGTCCCGGTTCTTCTCATAATTATTATGCTTTGTACCGACAACAAAAACGGTTTTTGCGTATTCAATTCCGTTGATCTTAACGGTAGTAACATCTCTTGGCATACTGTCACGGTGAAGATCAAAGAAGAATTCAAGTTCTTCATTTTCTGCCATAGCGCTCTCCAGTATTTCACGGGACATATCATAAGACCTGCTGTACTGCCAGCCTCTATCTCCAAGCTTCGTGTAAACGTCTGAAGTATCAACTTCCGATCCAATCCCCCGTTTCGCCAGTTCCTGACCCAGCCTTTCACCTGCAAGAGTAATATTTACACTGTCGTGAAACGCGCCATTGGCGTTGTCTTCTCCCTTCAGCTCCGGCAGAAACGATTCACGGTTGTGGGAATGCATAATATGAACCGTCTTAGGCGGTTCATTGCCAGCTGTAAGTTCGGCAATGGCTTCACGCATCTGATCCATTTCTTCCAGACGCTCTGTGGCAGCTTCCCGCTCCTTGGCTATCACTTCCGGAGGAGGCGATGATTCCATCGGAAGGTTCGTAAAGTCCGATCCCTGCCCGGCTACAAGGATATCACCCCCAAAGAAATTAATCCCCGGAAGCTCTCTTCCCAGAAGGCTTCTCGGGTCATTCGGATCAATACTTGTCGCAAGTTCAAAAACAAGCGATGTTACCTGCGGCGGCTTACTCTCTTCCGGTAGTTCCTGGGTAAAGTACGTGTTTTCCGTTCCCATCAAATGAATAAGTACTTCGTCTGAAAGGTGTTCACTGAACCCTTTTAACGATGCTGAGGTCAGGCTGTATCCCGGCCCGAATGCAGTGATAATGGCTGTTACAATAAAAATGGATAAAACCCCGGTAACCGAGGTGAAAAAATACTGTCTTAATGTGCTTGTCCGATTCCACGACGCTGAGTTCGGCCGTCTGTATGGACGTTTTCTCAATGAAACCACCCTTTCCTGTCCGAGCTCTTACCCTAACGTATGCAGGACAGGCTCCAAGTAGAACCAGCACAAAAAGAGGCTGCCCCAAAAGGTCGGTTTTAACCTTTTGGGACAGCCTCGATAACCGCTTGAGATCCTCTTTTTCGCAAAGCCTCTATTACTTCGTATATGCGCCAACGTTGCCCTGGTTAACTCCCCCGTGAAGGGCTGCGTTCAACCCTAAAGCAAGAACGTTACCCATGTCTTCGATAAACTCGTCTACTTCCTTTGGTGTGACCATCAGGTTGTGGCCGAGAGGAGCGAGTACTTCCTGGATCAGTTTACGCTTTTCGTGCTCTTCAAGCGTTCCTACGATGCCCATATACTGCTGGCGTTCTTGTTCACCGGGAAGATCGTCATCTGTAAGGACACGCTTCTCACCAAAAGACATTCCTGCCGGAGCGAGAGAACGCTTCGGGTCGTCTTTTTCCCTGACTTCACGTCCAAAGTGCTTCAATACATAATCAATGGTGTCACTTGTAATGGAAACAGCATCCACAACAGTAGGAATACCAACGGCGATGACGGGGATTCCGAGAGCTTCCTTTGAGATGGCTTTTCGCTTATTTCCTACACCCGATCCCGGGTGAATCCCTGAATCAGAAATTTGAATCGTCGTATTCACACGTTCGATCGACCTCGAAGCAAGAGCGTCCACCGCGATTACAAAATCAGGCTTTGATTTTTCAATGACTCCGTAAATGATGTCACTTGTTTCAATTCCCGTTAACCCCATAACCCCTGGAGTGATCGCACTTACGGGTCTGAAACCATCTTCGACCTGCTCAGGCTGAAGTTCGAATAAATGCTTTGTGATCAACAAATTCTCAACAACAAGAGGTCCGAGGGCATCAGGAGTCACATTCCAGTTACCCAGCCCCACAACGAGACAGCTCGCGTCTCTGTCAATACCAAGTTCCTCAAGGAAATGACTGAATTCCTGTGCGAAAACTTCCTCCACCTTATCCTGGAGCTCACTGTCTTTTGCACGGATGCCCTGGACCTGAAGAGTTAAGTATTTTCCTGGTTTTTTCCCCATGCGTTCAGCACCGGACTCATCGATGTCTACACGAGTAATGGAAATTCCTTGTTCCTCACGCTCTTTAATAATGACCCCTTCGATTTGCTGCTGGCTTTCCTGGTCAGGCTGACCACCCTGCTCTTCTTCACGGACGATTTCGTGAGCCTCCACTGCAAGGTCCGTCCTTACTGTATATTGGCTTAAGTCAAGTTCTTGTTCTTTCATGTCAGTCACCTCTACTCACAAATTTGGATATGTTTAGCATAAACAATCTGTCTTCCTTTCATTCTTATGTTGATTTTTAAAAAACCATTTGGTACAATCCTTAGTGTTGCACACAAACCGAAAACGATTAAAAACGTGATACGGTTGCATCAAGGAGGTGAAAGGCATGGCAAATATTAAATCTGCTATTAAGCGCGGTAAAACGAACGAAAAGCGTCGTGCGCAAAACGCTGCATTCAAATCTGATCTACGTACATCTGTGAAATCATTTGAAAAACAAGTTGAAGCTAAAGATGTAGAAGCTGCAAAAAAATCATTCTTGGTGGCAACCAAAAAGTTAGATAAAGCTTCTGATAAAGGTCTTATCCATAAAAATGCAGCTAACCGTCAAAAGTCCCGTCTGCAAAGACAACTTAACGGTGTACAAGCGTAATAATGGAACTGAAACGATAATCTGGCACCCTCACACCTGCAGGATGCCATTTTATTTTCCACTAAAAAACCCGGAGGATTTCCTCCGGGTTTTTTAGTATGCCGGCTGCTTTTGTTTTGCCAAAAACAATTCCACAGCAAGTTTTTTATCCAGCTGCCCTGTTTTAATTTTAAAATCTGTCTCCGCAAGCTGATCAAGGATTGTAAGGAGGTGCCTGTCTTCAAAACGCTGTGCCTGACCCGCAGCGAGTTTGACCGCATACGGATGAAGTTTAAGCTGTGAAGCCATCTGTTTTTGGGAATACCCTTGCTCGGATAACTGCTTCACTTGATAAAGAATCCGGAACTGTCTTGCAAGCAGGCTCAAAATTTTGATCGGTTCTTCCTTCTGCTTAAGCAAATCATCAAAGATCCTCCAAGCCCCGTCAAGGTTCTGCTTCACTACCCCGTCCACAAGAGCGAAGATGTTCTGCTCAAGTGATCGTGCAACAAGTTCATCCACAACTTCTTTTGTAATCGTATTTCCTTCCCCTGTATAAATGGCCATCTTTCTCAGCTCAGAACTGATCAGCATCAGGTTGGAAGCAGTGAGCATGAGCAACTGCCCTTTTGCTTCACGGTCAATCGTGACATTTTGCTCTTTTGCTTTTTCATCCAGCCAGGAGAAAAGTTCCTTTTCCTCAAAAGGCTTGCCTTCCATCACTCTTCCGTGCTTTTTAAAGAGCTTAGTTATTTTTTTGCGTTCATCAAGTTTTTCCGAAGGTACAACTGCGATAAACACCGTTTCAGGTGCAGGATTTTGTATGTAGGCTTCAAGCTTCTTCAAGTCGTGCTCTGCTTTTGCCGTAACTTTCATACCGGTAAAAAAATAGGCTTCTTTTAAGATAACCACGCGCTTTGAACCCATAAAAGGAAACGTATACGCTTCTTCAATGGCAAGCTCCACAGGAGTATCCTTCATATCAAACTGTGAGAGGTTAAATTCAATCTCTTCTTCACTTAAAGCTGATCCGGTAAGCTTCTGCAGTGTGTCAGAGACCATGAAGGATTCACTTCCATACAACAAGTAAAGACCACTCAGCTCCTCGCGTTTTATATGCTTCATCATGTCAAAATACGACACATTTACCGCCCCTCTCATACTCATACGCTCCATTTTACCATACCCGGTAAGACGAGAAAACATTGAAGAGAGGCTCCCTGAGCAGGTAGCAACTACCCGCCAGACAGCCTCATTTATGATAAACGCCACTACGCTTCCCCGCGGATGAAGAACAGTGACGATAATCCCTTTTCATTTCCGTGTTAATTATGATATCCTATGCTTGATGGTGATATAGGTGACAACTCTTTACAATAAATTAGGAAAGTACCACTTATGAATAAGCTTTTTTCCGGATTTTTTTCTGGATTTTTTCAACCTGGTAACGTATACTAAGACTTGAAACGGGAGGGATTCAGATGAATGAGTTTGAAAAGAATGTGCAAACAAAACGAAATGATGCGATTGACAGCGGTGTCGCATTTGTCGTGTCCTTTTTATTTTTTGCGATCATTTTCGTCATTGCCCAGGCGATTGACCTGATCTGGTAAGAACTACATATAAACAACCTGCGCACAACGCCTTTAAAGCGTTGTGTTTTTATTTAGCTACCTTTAAAAAGAATTGAAATTTAGTTTCGTTAAACGGAATACCCTCCCTTTCCACGGACTTGATCCGAGCCTCCTCAGGGCTTTGCCCTTGCGGGGTCTCGCCTGTCTCGCGTATTCCGTCCAGCTCCGCCTAATGCGTTGAGAACATGAGGATAAAGATGACCTTGTTAAAAACCCCCATGTTTATTTTCATACGTCATGGCAGGAATAAATTAGCATTAATGTCTGTTTATCAAAAAAAATGTTGCTTTTGCTGAAGAAGGAAATGAAGCTGAAGTACTGTGGCAGTGACGAGCGTATACATCAGGAACCAGCTTCGAGTTGCATCGACACAGAAAGCTGTGTAGCGCTGCTGGCAGAGGAAAAAGCAGGGGTACTTATTTCAAGGCTTGCCGGCACCGCCATTCAAAGCGAAGAGCACGTAGTCTTCAGCTTTTTTTTCTGTACTCTGAAGGAAGTACGAAGAGCAACAATTCATACGAAACAACGTTTTATTTTCGATAAAATATAGCAGCCGGCATGCCCCAGATGTCATAGGGGCATGCCGGCTTTAGTTTGCAAAAAGCAATGACCTTTGCGTCAACTGCATTTCTTTCATTCAGTAACAACGGTGATCACTTTAACCCCACCGCCTGACTGGTGAAACCTGATGGTAACATCCCCGTGAATGTCCGTACGGTAGATGTCAGTCCCCATCTCCCTGAAGCGTTCAACTACTTCACTGCCAGGGTGTTGAAATCTGTTGTTTCGTCCTACCGGAATTATCCCGATTGCCGGGTTGACCAGCTCCACAAATTCAGAAGTTGACGAGCTCGAGCTTCCATGGTGAGGGACTTTAAGGACATCCGCTTTAAGGCCCGGATAGTCTCTTACTATCCGACTCTCCGCTTCTTCTTCAATATCTCCTGTAAATAACCAATCCGCCTTACCCATTCGTGCCAGCAGGACAATGGAACGATTATTTTCTGATGCTTCTGAGCCGGAAGGAGAAATCACCCTAAAGCGATTTTCCCCAGCCTCCCACCACAGCCCCTCTTTCGCTTCAACAATGGGAATCCCTTTATAATGAAGACAGGCTTGCACTTCCTTTTCCAAATCCGAGAGCATTTCACCGGAAGGATACAGCACCCGATTTATCTTAATGTTATGGGAAAGAACACACGTTTCCCCAATATGGTCGGTATGACCGTGTGTAAGGATCAGCTTATCGATTTGTGTAATCCCTTTTGCAGCAAGGTGGGGAAGAATGACCCTTTGACCCGGCCCCTGAAATTCCTTCTCATCTCCCCACGTAACAACCCCTCCAGTATCAATTAAATACACCTTCTCTCTTCTTGGGAGTTCAATAAGGATTGCATCTCCCTGTCCCACATCAAGCATCGTCACAGTCCCGTATTTAGTATAATAAGGAGCCAGCATCTTAAACCCTATCAGCCCGCAAAAACACAATGTGAGAAGAATAAGCTGACTTAAAGCCCGTCTTTCCCACGCACGAAAGAGAAGCACAGTAACGGCCATCAGAACCGCCATAAATTCAGAAGAAATCTTGCCGGTATGTAAGCGGAAAAGGGTAAGATCATTTAGAAAGAACAAAAGATTATGAAGCCACCCCAGAGGATTAGAAATAACATTAAACAACAGTTCAGACAATAAAGGAAATACCGGCAAAAAGAGTACAGCAGCAATAGAAACAGGTAAAACAAAAATGGATATGAATGGAATGAACAGGAGGTTAAACGGGAGGCTCAACAGGGAAAATTCGTAAAATTGATTGAGGATAATCGGGAGAGATACCACCTGGGCAAGGAGAGTCACACGAAACAGGATCGAGATTCCCGTCTCTCCCTGTTCAAGAATCTTTCCTGAAGTTATCAAAACAAAACTTGTAAGAAATGATAACTGAAAACCCAGATGGTAAATGTACGAGGGGTCAAACAAGAGAAGAACGATAAACACACCGACGATACTGTCTGAAGGCTTCACCTTTCCGGACATCTTTAAGGCGGCAATTGCAAACATGACCATAAGCGAAGCCCTGACTACCGAAGGGGCTCCTCCTGCAATAATAATATAGACAGGCAACAGGATAAATACAGTGTTTGTCGCAGTCTCCTTCGTGAAGCCTGAGCGCTTCAAAAGGAAGAGTATCATTAAAACGACAAGGCCCACATGAAGACCGGATACAGCAAGTAGGTGGCTCACTCCGATCACCTGATAGGCAGCACGATGATCTTCCGGCAGGTCTCCACGCTCACCGAACACGAGAGCCTGCATTACGGCTGCTGTATGAGGGTCCCCCTTCTTCACCCCCAACTCCCTTATCCCTTCTATCCCTTTATTTCGGTAGTGAAGCAGGCTCTGTTTAACACTTGTTCTTGCTTCACATACGATTTGATCGGAAGTGTCTGTATAAAATATCCAGAAAACACCCTGTCTTTCTAAATAAAGAGCGTAATCAAATCCATAGGTATGATAAACCGGACCAGGCTTTTTATACGTTCCTTTCATTGCACAGGCGCTACCATGATGAAGACCCGGTACAGGTGTCTCCACATAGACCATCACCCTTTCCCCCGAGATCGTTTTCAATTGAAAACGGTACTGATCCCTTATCAGAACAGGATCGGTCACCACTTTTCCTTCCAGCACCTCACTGTTGCCGTTTAATGATGACACAGGAGAAGCAGTAATCTCACACCATAAAAACACGCATACAATAACGAAAACGAAAATGAACGCCATTTTAAGGGTTACTTTATGAAGATATAGAAGCAGCGTGAAAAAAACGGTCTGTGTAACCGTCCAGAAGCCCGCTCCTTCTAGAGACCACAGAACGGCCGTTAAGACCGAAAAAGCAAAGAGATAACTTTTATTTGTCATTGGGGAACCTGCTTTCATATAAGTAGCTTTAAGGGGATAAAAGGTGCCTCCGGCCGGACCGGAGGCAGTAGAGGTATCAGCTTGAGGAAGTGTACAGTTCGTTTGCTTTCTCTCTTAATTCCTTTATTTTTTCTTCTTCCAAGCCTGAGGACTCGAGCATGCCGAGTAAGTCTGCAGTAAAGGCGAGCTTTTCGTGATTTTGAGTATCAAGAATCATTTCTTCCAGTTCCACCTGTTCAACATTTACCCCTGCCTGCTCAAAAAGTTCTTCGGCATACGGGTGGTTCTTATATGCTTTTGCATAGTATACTTTGACAATTCCAGCCTGTATGATCGCTTTACAGCAGTTCAGGCAAGGAAAATGGGTCACGTAAATCTCGGCTCCGGAAGTTGGAACGCCGAATTTGGAACATTGAAGTAAAGCGTTCATTTCTGCATGTATCGTGCGCACACAGTGATTATCGATAACGTAACAGCCTTCATCAGCACAGTGCTTTCCTCCGGATATAGAGCCGTTGTAACCCCCTGCAATAATCCGCTTGTCCCGGACGATTGTTGCTCCAACCATAAGACGGGTGCAAGTAGACCTGAGGGCAAGTAAATGGCTTTGAGCCATGAAATATTGATGCCAGGATATCCTATCCATCGTGAGTCCCTCCTAAATTAAATGATGATTAATCCTTTATTAAGTGTAGACAAGAGCTCCCGTATGCGTCAATCGCCTTTTTAAACTGTTGAACATGCATACGGTTCTTTTCAAGTTTTTACTTTCTAATTTACTCTGAGATAAGGTTTCAGATTTTCAAGCGTCTTTTCTCCAATTCCTGTTACATTGGTCAGATCTTCTACGTTTTGAAACGAACCATGATCTTCCCTGTGGGCAATAATAGCGTGGGCTTTGGAAGGTCCGATCCCCGGCAGAGATTCAAGCTCACTTAGATCAGCTGTATTAAGATTCACCTGATCGCTTTCCTGAGACGCGGAACCTCCAAAATCCCCCTGTCCTTCCTCACCTTCTTCAGGGACGTAAATGACCATTTCATCCTGAAGCATTAAAGCAAGATTCACACGGTTTTGATCCGCCTCCGGCCGCACGCCCCCGGCTTTCAACAAAGCATCCTTTACCCGCATTCCTTCTTCCAGCATATATACCCCCGGTTTGAATACAGCACCTTTTACATCTACATACACTTCTGCTGTAATTACGATTTCATTTTCTTCTGTCTCATGAGAAGTGAACTCCAGCTCTTTATCTTCTGACAGGGCTGTCTGTGACTCCTGAGGAATAGCGTGATAAAGAATAAAAATAAATACGGCAAGTCCTCCAACCGCATAAGGAAGGTATTGTCTGTACTTTTGCAAAACCGTCATATTATCACCTGGCCGTTCCTAAGTAATGTTCATAATTAACATTGAAGGGTCATACAATGAATGGAAAATACGGGTGAAAGGGAGGGGCTTCGATTGAGGAAAATTGGGTTTATCGGAACCGGCAGCATGGGGCGCATTCTCATTGAAGCAATCTTGGAATCAAAAGCAGCGTTACCCACTCAAATGACCATTCATAATCGCACGATTGAGAAAGCCTGCGCCATCGCAGAGGAGTATAAAGGCATCACAGTTTCAGCCAGTTTACCATCGCTGATAAAGAAGTGTGACTGGATATTCTTATGCGTCAAGCCTTTGCAGATGATACCAATTTTAAAAGAATATAAAGATTATCTCACGCCTGAAAAAACATTGATTTCAATCACCAGTCCTCTCTCTCTTGATCAGCTTGAAGGGATCGTAAACTGCCAGACAGTGCGATTCATTCCAAGCATTGTAAACCGCGCAGGATGCGGACCATCACTGATCACTTATGGAACGTCTTCACAGGAAGACCAGAAGAAATCATTAAGAGAGTTTTTATCCTGCTTTTCATCCCCGTTGGAGATCGACGAGTCCATTACGCGGGTATCTTCTGATATTGCAAGCTGCGGTCCTGCTTTTATCAGCTTTTTAGTAGAAAAGCTCATTGAAGCGGCAGTTGCAGAAACAACCATTACAAAAGAAGAAGCGACCTATATTGCCGAGAATATGCTTATCGGGTACGGGGCTCTGCTTCAGGAGAAATTATTCACACTTTCAACATTACAAAAAAGGGTAACTGTTCCCGGTGGTGTAACAGGAGAAGGATTGAAGGTATTAAACGAAGAAACGGGAGATATGTTTCATAAATTATTCGTAAAGACTCATGAGAAGTTTGATGAAGATAAGTATTTTATACAAAAACAGCTGGAAAAGGAGCAAAAGGGTTCGTGACCCTTTGCTCCTTTGTTAATTCGACACCAAACGCTTATTTCCTTCTTTTTTTTACGTGAAAAAAAATCCGGTCAGTCTGATGAATAGGAGCCTTGCTTCCAAACTCGGATGAGATTTCAACAATATCAAATCCGCATTCGTCCAAAAGAGAAGCATAGACAGATGAATCAAATGTCCGCTGTGTATGGGATTCATCGACTCGATCATATGAGCCATCATGTTTTTTTATAAAAAACGTCAAATCATGAATGACACTGTTTTCATATTCACCAGGGGAAGCAAACCAGATATACGAGGCGTCGTCGTCGTTTTCTGCATACACCTGATGATCAAAAGCTGATTCCATCTTATATGATGAATGTACATCAAACAGAAGGATACCATCTTCTTTCAGTACTTCATGGATCGATAAAAATGCTGAGCGGATTTCTTCCTCATCCATAAGGTAGTTCATCCCATCACAAAAAACGGTTACGGCGTCCATCTCGTGAAACCCCGTCAGCTTCTGCATATTCTGTTTAATAAACGTAATGTTCTCCTCTGCAGCGTCCGCTTTTTGTTTTGCGACAGACAGCATCTCCTCTGACAGATCCACCCCTGTCATCTTGTAACCCTCAGAAGCCATTTTTAGCGTAAATGTCGCCGTACCGCAAGCGACATCGAGAATCGCTGAACCTTCCGGAATTCTATCCTTCGCAAAAGTCATCCACTCATCGTAGGGAGCATCAGACATAAGCTGGTCGTAAATATAGGCAAAATGCTGGTAAGTCATAACCTGTCCTTTCCCGCCTTAAGGCTTTAAAACAGCATCAATATTGACGTACTTCGCATCAGCCCAAAGCTTTTCAAGGTTGTAGTAATTGCGGTCTTCTTTATGAAATACGTGGACAATGACATCATTCAGATCAATAAGGATCCAGCGCGCTTCATCCGTTCCTTCAAGCCTTTTTACATCTATCTCTGCTTCCTGAGCTTTGGCCTTCACTTCATGTGCGATCGCCTCAACCTGCTTTGGGGAATTACCATGACAAATGACAAAGTAATCCGCAATGAGGGAAACGCCCTCCATGTCGAGTGCAATAATGTCCTCGGCTCTTTTATCGTCTGCGGCATTAACCACTATATCCAATAATTCTTTTGCGTTCATTTATGATTTCAATCCTCTCATTGTCAGCTTTACTAATTCGTTATAAGCGTGGAAAGTGTCCGGAAAGACCGGCTGTTTTTTACTCGTTAAAAAACCAATCGTATTGGCCAGGGCGAGTAAACAGCCTCTATCCAGCGAATCGTCTGCCGCCTGCCGGACACTTTCGATACCGGGAAATTTTCTGCCCGGTTCAATATAGTCTGCTAAAAAGACTATTTTCTCAATCAGCGTCATCCCTGCCCGCCCTGTGGTATGGTAAACAATCGCACGAATGACGTCCTCGTCTGTTATGCCAAGCTCTGAACGGACAAGGGCTGCCCCGGCAGGAGCATGAAGAATGGCTTCACCATAGCTGCACCACTCATCCGAAAGCCAGTCCGCGGATCTGATGACTTCCTTCATTTCACCTGCTGGGCGGTATTTAGCATAATCATGCAAAATAGCTGCGAGACGGACTTTCTCCAACCGGGCATGGTATTTCCCCGCCAGTTCCTCTGCCGTTTCGACAACTCTTAACGTATGCTCATACCTTGCCGGCTTGAGCTGTTTTTTTACAGCCTCAAATGCACGTTGTTCATTCATATAAATTGTTCTCCTTAATATATGATGCCACATTTTCAGTTAATAAAAATGAGTTTAACGTCCCGGCTTTTACAGCTTGCCTAATGGCTGTAGATGATATGTCAAGAGAGAGGCCTTCTATAAAAGTCATCGGCACATCAATTTGCGGCTCACCCCGGTAACCCGGCCGTTTCATCCAGGCAAAGGTGACAAGCTCCCCGATCGTTTCAATATCCCTCCATGTATGGAGAGCATCCACGCTGTCTCCGCCAATAATAAAGTAAAAATCATGGGTCGGATGCTGGTCCTTCAGAAGCTTTAGCGTATCTGCAGTATAGGAAGGACCTTTACGTTCGAATTCAATAAGGTTGCAGACAAAAGGGCCGTGCTTTTCACAGATCATTTCGACCATGTTAATCCGCTCTTCGTCTGATGTCACACTTTTCTTTTCTTTGTGCGGGGGAACCTGATTCGGCAGCCACCACACTTCATCAAGCTTAAGCGAAATCCGTGCCGTTTCCGCAAGTATAGCATGACCGATATGAGGAGGATCAAAAGTACCTCCCATCAGACCGATTCTTTTATCCATATCAATCACTCCCGGGTTGTACTAAGGAAGTTCAATTGTTTTTTGATTCTGAGACTCTTTATACAATACAATCGTACTTCCAATTACTTGTACGACATGCGCTTTTGCACCTTTGCCTAGCGCTTTTGCAACCTCATTCTTATCTTCATCACAGTTTTGGAGGATACTTACTTTAATCAGCTCACGGGCCTCCAGTGCCTCAGATACCTGGATGATTAAATTATCGTTAACTCCGCTTTTGCCGACTTGAAAAATCGGTTTCAAGTGGTGCGCTTTTGACCTTAAAAATCGTTTTTGTTTTCCTGTTAGTGTTTTCATTTTGGTGCCTCCTGCTTTTTCAGTGCGTCTAATACCGTTTGTTTCATTTTTTCACGGGGAGCTTTCCTGCCTGTCCATAACTCAAAAGCAATAGCTCCCTGGTTAATAAACATCCCAAGACCATTAATGGTCTTGGCCCCTTTGTTTTCCGCCACTTGAAGCCATCTTGTCTTCAATGGCGTATAAATAAGATCCGAAACGATCGAATCGCGCTTTAATGTTTCAAGGGAAAAAGGCATCCGGTCAATATCCGGTGCCATCCCTATGGAAGTGGTGTTAATGATCACATCAAAACCTGTAAGGTTTGCCTGTGCAATTGTTGAAGGTAAAACAGATACCGGACCTACAGGCTCACAAATACGTGCAATTTCTTTTGCCTTGCTCATGGTTCTGTTCGTGATCGCCAGAACCTGAACTCCGTATTTTAAAAGTGAAACCGCAACAGCCCTGGCAGCTCCCCCTGCACCGATGATCAATACCTTTTTATTCTTTAGTTCTTCTCCGGACTCTGTCAGCAGAGAGTCAAGATAGCCCTGACCATCTGTATTGTATCCAATGAGCCTTCCATTTTCCTGAACGATCGTATTAACTGCCCCAATCGTCCTGGCGTCACTCGAAATTTCATCCAAAAAAGGCATTACATTTACTTTATGAGGCAGCGTAACGTTTACACCCCTGAATTGGTCTTCCCTAAGACTCCTCACAGCTTCTTCAAGATCCTCGGGGTGAATGTCATACGCCCCATAACTGCCTTGGAGACCAACTTCAGCCAAAGCGGCATTGTGCATGGCAGGTGACATGGAATGCCCGATAGGGTGGCCAAACACACCCATTCTTAAGTTCATAGTATCGACTCCTTGAAAATCATTAAAAAGATGGGCGGGTCCCTGTTTGGACGCCTTTTGGCACATAGGCCCGGACAATCGTACCTTTTCCGTGAACGGTTACCCATCCAAGGCCTGAGAATACAATATCTGTTTTCTCATAAGGAAGTTTAAATTCATGCTTTTCAAGAGGGGGAAAATTCTCTTTACTTCCCTCTCCCGGAGGGGTTAATAATGAACCGAGGTGATTTTTATACAATTCATCCGCTTTTTCCGTTTTTGTCCGGTGAATATTCAGTTCGTTGGACATGTGTACAACAAATGACTGCGGGTCACCTTTGAAAAAATCGAGACGGGAAAGACCGCCAAAGAACAATGTCTGACCTTCCTTAAGCTGATACACCTTCGTTTTAATTTCCTTACGAGGTGTAATGATTTTAAGTTCTTCTTTATCTACAAGGTGGGCCATCTGGTGATGATTAATAATCCCCGGTGTATCATAAAGAGAGGAACCGTCATCAAGAGGAATGTCAATCATGTCCAGTGTGGTTCCCGGAACATTTGAAGTTGTAATCAGGAATTCCTCGTCCCCTCCGAACTCTTTTATTAACCTGTTGATAAAAGTGGATTTCCCCACGTTTGTACATCCGACAATATACACGTCCCGGCCTTTACGGTACTTCTCAATGAGGTCAGCCGTTTCCATAACGCCGTCCCCTTTTACTGCGCTCATAAGGTGGACATCCACTGGCTTTAGGCCATTTTCTTTTGCAGCATGTTTCATCCACTGTACAATTTTGCTGTGCTTAATCGATTTTGGAAGTACGTCTGATTTGTTTCCCACTAACAGGACCGGGTTGTTATTTACAAAACGGTGAAGTCCCGGCAGCCAGCTGCCGTGGAAATCAAAAATGTCTGTGACTTTAACAATCAACGCATCCTTCGATCCCAGTTCTGTAAGGATTCTTAAGAAGTCATCATCGTTCAGTGATACATCCTGTACTTCATTATAGTGCTTAAGCCTGAAGCACCTCTGACAGATGACAACATCTTTTTCAAGCGCCTGGGGCGGTGTATAACCCAACTCCCTTTTATCGGTTGTTTGAATCTTCACCCCGCACCCTGCACAGATTACTGGTTGGTTTTCTTGTCTTTCTCCCACTCGATAAGCCCCTTTCGTTTCATCCATTGAAATACTAATCGTTCCATACGGCGGTTAAACCTGGTAATTACACCATCTGTCTGGGCAACTGGTACCACGAGGATCGTATGGAAGCCTCCTCTGTTCCCCCCCAGTATGTCTGTAAGCAACTGGTCTCCAACTACAACCGCTTCATGTTTTTCAATATTCATAATGTTACAGGCCGTTTTAAACGCACGGGTCATTGGTTTTTTTGCACTATGAATAAACGTGAGTTCGTGGGGATCGGAAAAGTGCCTGACACGTTTTTCTGTGTTGTTTGAGACAACTACAATATCAATGCCCTGCGCTTTCACATCTTTGAACCATGCTATTAATTCTTCTGTTGCATCAGGCCTGTCCCACTCGACAAGCGTATTATCCAGGTCAGTTATAATTCCCTTAATCCCTCGTTCTTTCAATTCACTCACGGAAATCTCAAAAATCGAAGGTACGTATTGATCAGGTACGAATCGCTTGAACAATGAAAGCCCTCCATATCATATTTGTGTGTCTGCACACCTCATATTTTCGCTACCCTTCATAATACCCTTATTCTGAGCTATATTTCAATGTTTAGAAAGATTTAATGTCGAATAACACAAGAAATCAATAAAAATAAAAAAAGAACAAATACTTTTCGACATTTTTTCCCATAATCGAAAGACTGTGGAAAAACCTATTCACATTTTCCAACGTTCTGCAGTCACATATTTACATTGTTATAAACAGGATATCCACAAGTTATCCACCCCTTGATGTGGATAACACGAACGGTTGTTCCACAGAAAGTTTTCTGATAATATCAAAACAAATAAACGAGTATACCGGTTTTTACACGGGAATACTCACCGGTCAGTTAAAACTGCTGCAGTTCAGTGAACCCGGAACAGACTAAAATTGAGGAGTAGTCAAAGAATTGAGGAGGTGAAGCTGCCATGAGGCGGCATGGGGCAATGCGACATCTCAATGATGATTTATTGCTGGAAACATACCAAAAGGCGTGTGAACTTGAATTAAACGATGATTTCATATTTCTTATTACTCAGGAGCTTGAGCGCAGATCGATTGCAGATCGATCTGCGCACCTAAAGAAATTACATTAAGCGTTTCTATTCAGACCGTCGCTGAATTCTGATATATTCTCTCGGATGAAACTTTAATTCATGCAGGCGCTCCTCATCAAGCTGGTAGCCTTCAATTGTATCCCTGTCGTACAGGTGGGCTTGGCGATCCACAATTGTTTTGGTTGCTTCCAGGTGAAACGGTACTATGGCTAAACATAAAATTGTAAAGATTCCTAGTGAAAAACCGACTTTCTTCTTCACAAATCACCACTCCTATTCTACTTATTAGGGTGGTATTTTTTTTGCCCTTTTATACTCTAAAACCAAGTCACTCTTAGGTTTGACAGGTTTAAGACTCTTTCAAAAAAGGGAATCCGGTAAAAAAGAAGTCGAATTTTCCTACCATGGCTAATACACACCGGCTGTTTAGCGCAAAATAACCTGAAAGCAAAGCACGTTTTGTCGTTTCCGAAAGTTTCAAAAAAGAAAAAATATTCGCCTTGAAAGATGTGTTTCTTCCTATTTAAGAATCAGGAAAATTCACAAAAAGTCCGGGTATACGAAGGATGCAAGGCAACTGGTTTTATATTATAATCTTACTTACGTTTGAGGACAGAGCAAAAAATACAAGCCCTAACAAAGAAATAGAGGAGGTAACTCACTTGTCATTATTGCATTTACTTGTTTTGTCACCATTTATTTTAGCTCTATTTATTCCTTTTCTTTATAAATGGTTCCGAAACGTACATACAGGGTGGTTCATCCTTCCATTACCGGTTCTCCTGTTTTTGTACCTGATCCAGTTTGTTTCTGCCGGACCAGGTCTCGGATTCGAACCGATAATGGAAACTGTACCCTGGGTACCGTCACTCGGTATAAATTTCACCATTTATCTCGATGGACTCAGTCTCCTGTTCGCCCTGCTTATTACAGGGATCGGGGCACTGGTTGTTCTTTATTCCATTTTCTACATTGCAAATAAAAAAGACGAGCCTTTAAACAACTTTTATGTTTATCTTCTTATGTTTATGGGGGCAATGCTCGGTGTTGTTTTATCTGACAACCTCATTGTCATTTACGTCTTCTGGGAGCTTACAAGCTTAGCATCATCTTTACTGATCGCTTACTGGTTCCATAAAGAGAAATCCCGTTACGGAGCTCAGAAATCCATGCTTATTACAGTAACGGGTGGTTTTGCAATGCTTGCCGGTTTCTCACTTTTGTACGTGATTACCGGAACTTTCAGTATTCAGGGAATCATTGAGCAAAGCCAGGTTGTTATTGAAAGTCCATTACTCGTACCAACTGTTCTCCTTGTCCTTCTTGGTGCGTTTACAAAATCTGCTCAATTTCCGTTTCACATCTGGCTGCCTGATGCAATGGAAGCACCAACACCAGTCAGTGCTTACCTGCACTCAGCAACGATGGTTAAAGCGGGAATTTATCTTGTGGCCAGATTTACACCTGTATTCGGCGGGACAAGCATCTGGTTCTGGGTCGTATCCCTTGCCGGGCTCATTACACTAACCTGGGGATCAATTTCTGCTGTACGGCAAAAGGACTTGAAAGGGATACTCGCCTTTTCAACAATCAGTCAGCTCGGTTTGATTATGTCACTCTTGGGGCTTGGGTCAGCAGCTCTGTACTTTGATGTTGCAGAGGAAGGTCAGGTTTATACTGTTGCCACCATGGCTGCTGTCTTCCACTTAATTAATCACGCAACATTTAAAGGCGGTCTGTTTATGGCTGTCGGAATTATTGATCATGAAACCGGGACGCGGGATATCCGTAAGCTCGGGGGACTGATGGCGCTTATGCCGATTACATTCACAATCAGTCTGATCGGACTCGCATCTATGGCAGGACTCCCGCCGTTCAACGGGTTCCTCAGTAAAGAAATGTTCTTTACAGGAGTTCTTGATGCGACAGGGCTTGAAGTATTCAACATGCAGACATTCGGTCTGATTTTTCCGGTGTTTGCCTGGATCGCGAGTATTTTTACATTCCTGTACTGTCTGATAATGCTGTTTAAAACATTCTTCGGTAACTATCAGCCGGAAAAACTGGAGAAAGAAGCACACGAAGCACCAATCGGAATGCTTATCTCTCCAATCATTTTAATCTCACTCGTAGTGATTATCGGGCTGTTTCCTAATATTGTTTCCTATACTCTGATTGAGCCGGTGATGAACTCAATCCTCCCGGGCTTCCAGTTTGATGTGAACCTGTATCACTGGCACGGACTGAATACAGAGTTGTTTATGACTCTCGGTGTTATCGTGTTTGGTTCATTGATTTACATGAACCTTGGCAGATGGCAGGAAACGTATTTCTTCCTGCGTGAGAGAGATCCGTTTAACCAGGTTTATGACCGGGGGCTGGACGGTCTGATTACCGGTGCCCAGGGAGTTACAAATGTTCAGATGACAGGCCTTTTACGCGATTACTTTGCATATATGATCGTGTTTATGGTTGGGGCACTTACTGTAACGATGTACTGGTTTGATGCCTTTACGTTTGCAGTGGATCCTGACAGCATGGCTTCCATTCCGGTGTTTGCAGCCATTATCGTGGCTCTGACAGCCATTGTATCCCTGAGCCTTCCGTTTATTCACCACCGGGTGTCAGCGATTATCGTTCTCGGTGTAGTCGGATTCCTCGTTGCTCTGTTGTTTGTAGTATTCAGGGCACCCGACCTTGCTCTTACACAGCTTCTTGTAGAAACTGTGATGGTTGTTCTTTTACTGCTCTGTTTCTATTTCCTGCCGGAGCTCAAAAAAGAGGATTTCAAGCCTCGTTTCAGATGGCTTAATCTTGTGATCTCCATTTCTGTCGGTTTGATTGTGTCTCTTATCGGGATCAGTACTCTGGCACTGTCAGACACAGCACAATTTGAAAGTATCTCTGAGTACTTTATCGAAAACACGTACGAACTTACCGGCGGGAAAAACATGGTTAATATGATCCTCGATGACTTCCGGGCTCTGGATACCATTTTGGAAGTGCTCGTTCTCGGGATTGCGGCACTTGGCGTCGTTGCCCTTATTAAAATGCGCTTTAAAGGAGGCGAAGACGTGTGAAGACAAACTACTTAATGCTTCATACCATTACACGAATCGTAGCCTTGATTATTCTCTCGTTTTCGGTGTATCTGTTTTTTGCAGGACACTATACACCTGGAGGTGGCTTTATCGGAGGTCTCATGTTTGCCTGCGGACTCCTCCTTCTCTACTTGAGTTTTGATCTGAATAAAATCCAGACCGTCCTGCCGATTGATTTTGAAAAAGTCATTGCCATCGGCCTGCTTATCGGACTTGGCACCGGACTGAATTCAATGCTGTTCGGTGACCCGTTCTTTACGATGTATTTTGATTACTTCAACATCTGGCCGTTCGGTGAAGTTGCTCTTACAACAACCACACCTTTTGCCGTTGCTATTTTTCTTGTTGTTGTTGGCGTTGCACTTCTCACAATATTAACGATTGCGGGGGATGAAGCATAATGGAACTACTCATGATTCTTCTTATCGGCATCATCTTCTCCGTCAGTACGTATCTCATTCTGACAAACAGTCTGTTAAGAGTTATCTTCGGGATTATCATGCTTTCCCATGGTGCCCACCTTCTCTTACTGACTTTGTCAGGCTTTAATGAAGGGGCACCGCCTCTACTTGGAGAAGAAGCAAGCGTTTATGCGGACCCCCTGCCACAAGCGCTCATTCTAACTGCTATTGTAATCAGTTTTGGTGTAACAGCATTTCTTCTTGTACTTGGTTACAAAACATACAAAGCACATGAAACTGATAAACTGGATAAATTAAGGGGTCATGCAGATGAATAATTTATTACTTGTACCAGTTCTGGCACCTTTCCTCATAGGGACCATACTCATCCTGTTTAAGTCCTACCCGACAGTACAGCGGTGGATCAGTGCCGTAACAGCCCTGGTTATGCTAGGCTTCTCTTTTTACATTACGTACGTTGTGTATGTGGATGGCATCCAGACTGTTGAACTTGGCGGCTGGGCTCCTCCGTTTGGAATCGTACTTGTCGCAGACTTATTTGCAAGTCTCATGGTTATCCTTTCGAGCATCGTTGGCGTTGTCTGTTTATTCTTCGCCTTCCAGACGATCTCCAAAGAACGTGAAAAATTTTATTTTTACCCGTTTTACATGTACCTGCTTGCAGGTGTACACGGTGCATTCCTGACTGGTGACTTATTTAACCTGTTTGTATTTTTTGAAGTTATGCTGATTGCTTCCTACATTCTCATTGTTCACGGGGGAACGAAGTATCAGCTGAGGGAGTCTTTTAAATACGTTGTCATTAACGTATTTGCTTCCATCTTCTTTATTGTCGGTATTGCTTATATTTACGGAATAACCGGCACTCTCAATATGGCGGATATCGCTGTGAGAGTAGCCGAAATTGAACAGACAGGCGTTCTAAACGCCATAGCTGTCCTCTTCCTTGTCGTTTTCGGAATGAAGGGAGCCTTGTTTCCACTGTACTTTTGGCTGCCAAATTCCTATTTCGGACCGCCTTCAGCTATTGCAGCATTGTTTGGAGGACTGCTTACGAAGGTTGGTATTTATGCCATCATCCGTACATTTACATTGATCTTTGTTCACGATCCGGGCTTTACACACAACCTGATTTTAATTCTGGCCGGAGGTACGATGTTCTTCGGAGTTCTCGGGGCGGTTGCTCAGTTTGACTTTAAACGCATTCTGTCCTTTCACATTATCAGTCAGGTTGGTTACATGGCTCTCGGACTGGGGCTTTACTCTCAGTTGGCCATTGCCGGGGCGATCTACTATATTGCCCACCACATTATCGTAAAATCAGCCTTGTTCCTGTTCTGTGGAGCAACTGAAAAGATAACCGGTACTACTGATTTGAAGAAGATGAGCGGGCTCTTAAAGTCTTATCCTGTTCTGGGCTGGCTGTTCCTGGTGTCAGCGATCTCACTTGCAGGGATTCCGCCTTTAAGCGGGTTCTTCAGTAAATTCGCCCTCATTCTGAACGGTATTGAACAGGAGCGTTACTTTATCGTATTTATCAGTCTGATTGTCGGATTACTGACTTTGTTCTCCATGATGAAGATCTTCATTTATGTATTCTGGGGCGAAGAATCCCTTGAGGAGAAGGATAAGAATAAACCAATCATGCCTCTCTTGGCACCTATTCTGCCACTGGTTGCATTGACGATCATTCTCGGTATCGGAGCAGAGCCCATTTTCGCATTTTCAATGGAAGTAGCTAATCAGCTCTTGGAGCCGTCAGAGTATATTAATTCTGTTCTTAAGGAGTAGGTAAAATGGCTTTTCAAATATTAATTAATATCGCAATCGCGTTTATTTGGATGCTTTTACGAAACGAAGCCTCTCTTATAGAATTCGGAATTGGATATATCGTCGGTCTTCTGATTCTGTTTTTCTTAAGGCGCTTCCTGAAGTTCAGATTTTACTTCAGCCGCGTAATTGCGATCTTCAAGCTTTTGTTCTTGTTTATTTACAAACTGATATTGTCCAACATCGATGTGATTAAAATTGTTTTAAGTCCGAAGCTGGATATTGAGCCGGGGATTATCGCGGTTCCAACGAAGCTGAAGACCGACTGGGAGGTTACCCTTCTTGCAACGTTAATCTCCCTTACACCCGGTACACTGTCAATGAACTTCTCTCCGGATGGAAAGATCCTTTACATTCATTCCATCCATGTACCGGATAAGGAAGCAGCGATTGAAGAGATTCACTCTTCGTTCGAAAAAGCGATTATGGAGGTGACCCACTAATGCTGTATACTATTGCAAATGTATGCCTCGTATTAATGGCACTTTCCATCGCCGTCTTGTTTATCAGGGTCATTATCGGCCCAACCCTTTCAGACCGTGTGGTGGCATTGGATACAATCGGTATTAACCTGATCGGCTTTATCGGGATCATTATGCTGATTCAGAACACGATCGCTTATTCAGAAGTTATCCTGGTAATAGCCATTCTTGCCTTTGTCGGTTCTATAGCTTTTGCCAAATTTATTGAAGGGGGTGTCGTCATTGACCGAGGTGATCGTTAGTATTTTCCTGATTACCGGTGCCGGCTTAAGTGTTATAGGGTCGATCGGCATCATCCGCTTCCCCGATGTTTACGGCAGGCTCCATGCAGCAACCAAGAGTGCTACTCTGGGTGTAATCAGTATTATGATCGGGATTTTTCTTTACTTTTTGATTGTCCAGGGACTTTTCGTAGGGAAATTCCTTCTCACTATTCTCTTCGTCTTCCTGACGGCTCCTGTAGCCGGATTTATGATTGCCAAATCAGCTTATAACGTTAAAGTTAAGATGTGGGATCAGAGCACTCAAGACGACCTTGGAAGAGACTTAAAGAAGTATAAACAACAGGAAAAAAGTCAATAATACTTGGTTCCGGCATTGGAGTAGCTGCTTAAGGCATATACTTCAGTGCCGGTTTTTTTGCTTCAGGACACATTTCCCCAAGGATTCCGGGTCTCATGATCAGCTGTTTATGGCCACTGCTGATGAAACAAGATAACTCAATATACAGAATTCAAGCATGCATTCTATTGGAAAAAAACGTTATAAAAAAGAGGAAGAATCATAATTTATGAGTCTCCCTCTTCATCACAATCATTTATTTAGTAATCGTTGCTATGGCCTCGCCGTATTTTACTTTTCCATTGAGGATCTCTTTTTCCACCATGCCCTTTTCAAAGAGAAGCATCACACTTGAACCGAATGAGAAATAAGCCATTTCTTCTCCTTTTGAAACGGTGCCGTTTGCCATCGCTTTCCCCGGGTGAATACTATTTACATTTAATGCCCCGATTTT
Organism: Alteribacter salitolerans; assembly: GCF_016901055.1. Taxonomy (NCBI): domain Bacteria; kingdom Bacillati; phylum Bacillota; class Bacilli; order Caryophanales; family Bacillaceae; genus Alteribacter; species Alteribacter salitolerans. Next base: position 106,966 of record NZ_JAFEUX010000008.1, read on the forward strand.
CACGACGCATACCCGGTGGTCATCTTCTGTACTCACTTCGGTAAGAAGTCTGTAGTTCTTAGCCAGCACTCTGTCCCCAAGTGAAAGCCCCAGTGGGTTAACTGGTGATGAGTGGGTACCCAATGCCCACGTTTTAACAATTTCCCCTTCAACGGGACTGTGGATCCGGTGATAATCAGTAGGACTCAAATAAAAAAGCATATACCTTCCACCTAGGTACCGTTTACCCGTGTCTTCCAAACCTACGAGCTCATTTACATCATATGTCTGCCCCTTAATCGTAAATGTGGCATCCTCTGAAATGAGGCCGGTTTCTGATAAAGTACCATCTACCGGGCTGACGATGGTTTCATCACCTGGTGCTACCTGCCTGATCCCGGGTTTCAGTTCCCTGATGAACAGAGACTGGAGTGTATCAAATTCGGTTACTTTTTTCTCTGATTCATTCAAATCAATTTTATACACATTCGCAAAAGAACGGATGAGAGGCTTACTCACCCTTGAGGTTGTAAATTTTCTGATGCCCCAGGACTGTACCGGGCTTTTCGTTAATTCCATTAATGATCGGTAAATTTTTTTCTTCAAAACAGATTCCTCCAAAATCGACATTCATATATGTTTTAAATCGTGACATATATTAGTAGTTTCTCAGTCAAAGTTATGGTAAAATAAATATTTAATCAGAGTTCGCTTTCAAATGACTGAATATAAGAAAGCCAACCGATAAAACCGAAAAAAGGGGTGATGTCGTTGACGTTGTTACAACACCTTGTTGACAATACGTATCGGAAGTTCCGCAGTCAGACGGCCAATCTGCTGACGATTTTGAACTTGGGTCTCGGTGGCTTTGCGATGCTGGCTGTACTTCAGGGCCAATATGGCATAAGCGTTGCGTTTATCTGCCTCGCTGCCATTTTTGACCGGCTTGATGGAAAAGTGGCCCGCAAGTTAAATATAGAGTCAGACATGGGAAAACAATTGGATTCATTATGTGATATTATATCATTTGGCGTAGCACCTGCGTTATTAGTTTATCAATCTGTATTATACCAGTTTTCGACAGCTGGTATGGTATTTACCATCATTTTTATTGCCTGCGGTGCCATTCGTCTTGCCAGATTCAACGTAACAGAACAGGAAGGTTTCTTTGTAGGGCTGCCGATTACAGCTGCCGGCTGTATTCTGACTGTCAGCCACTTACTGAATGACACGATCGCAGCGCCGGCCTTTATGTGGATTACACTGGCACTGTCTATCTTAATGATCAGTACTTTCCGTGTTCGTAAAATGTAATACATTCTGTCCGGGTCGTTCCGGTCTGTAAAAACAATGAACGAAGCCTCTGCCCTCCCTTCTATTCAGGGTGTGCAGCCGGCTGAGGCCATTGTTTTTTTATTTCTTCAGCCTTGCCGCCTTTTATAATGAAAGAGTAAAATGGAAAGGAATAGGATTATACTTTCACTTTTAAAAATTCGAGGCTCATGGGAGTGACTGCTCTATCCCTCCTTCCTCAAATACCATCTGTAAAGGGGGTTCCCATGCAAGTTATTTTATCTCATACCAACCTTGATTTTGACGGCCTTGCATCCATGGTTGCCGCGGGCAAACTATACCCCGAAGCCCATACCGTTCTCCCTGAAAAACTGCAGGAATCAGTTGAACACTTTTTAGCTATTTATAAAGACACCTTTTCATTTACCCATGAAAACCGCGTGAACTGGGGTACAGTTACAGACGTCATTCTTGTGGACATTTCCACACTTGAACGAACAGGAAGAATTGCAAAAAAACTACCGGAAAATATTAATGTAATCTGTTTTGATCATCACGAAGCCAGTACTCATCAATATCCCGGCACGTACCTACCCTACGGTGCCTGTGTCACTATTCTCCTTGAACAAATTCAGGAAAGAAGCTTACCGGTCAGTGCTTTTGAAGCGACACTCTTTACCCTGGGCCTATATGCAGATACAGGAAACTTTACATATAACTCGACTAAACCTGAAGATCTCCTGGCTGGTTACCACATGCTGAAATCAGGGGCGAGCCTGGATGTGGCAGAAAAATTCAGAGATACGCCTCTCAGTGAAGGAGAGCAGCATCTCTTCAGAACACTTCTGAATAAAAGCAAGCGAAAGGAGCTCGATGGGACAAGTGTCCTTATTACCTGCCATAAACAGAATCACTATACGGGGAACCTCGCAGGAATTGCGAGTAAGCTGATGTCACTTACCGGTGCTGATGCCCTCTTTGCACTTGTGAAAATGGAGGATAAAACGTTTATTACAGCCAGAGCGGCATCCGACAGAATCAGTGTTTTACCGGTCATTGAAGCCTTGGGAGGGGGGGGCCATCAAAAGGCTGCCTCAGCCATGCGAAAAGACACCGACCCGGTGATGCTTGCTGAAGAACTTGAATTACAGCTTTCTTCCTTAATTTCTTCGACCCAGACAGCTAAAGAGATCATGAGCAGCCCGGTAAGGGTTGTTGCTCCGGATACAAGCGTTGAAGATGTGTCAAAAATGCTTTTCCGGTACGGCCATACTGGTTTTCCTGTCGTGGATAAAGAAAAGCTTGTTGGCATTATTTCAAGAAGGGATGCAGACAAAGCACTCCATCACGGGTTAGGCCACGCTCCTGTGAAAGGCTATATGAGCAATAATCCGGTTTTCATTACCTCTGATACGTCTGTTTCTGATATCCAGTCCATCATGATAGATAAAAACGTCGGAAGACTGCCTGTCCTGGAAAACGGTGAAGTGGCAGGCATTGTATCAAGAACCGATGTAATTAGAACGATCCACAATAAAAACACAAAACCTTTAAATAATACAGCTGATGAGTTTACGGTGAACAAAAAGATCGATCTTACGGATGTTCTTGCCAGCCATTTCAATAAAGACATATTTAACCTTGTTAGAATTATTGGTGAACAGGCAGATAAGCTGGGGATGAAAGCCTACTTGATCGGAGGCATCGTAAGAGACCTTCTCCTCGAGCGGCCAAACGAAGACATTGATATAGTGGTCGAAGGCAATGCCATTGTCCTCGGCGAGGCTCTTACAGGTGAATACGGAGGTTCCATACGCTCGCATGAAACCTTTAAGACGGCAACATGGAGTCATCATGACGGTCTGAAAATTGACCTTACAAGTGCACGGACAGAGTACTATGACTTCCCGGCAGCTCTTCCCAATGTTGAACTGTCCAATATTAAAGAAGACCTTTACAGACGTGATTTTACAATTAACGCTCTGGCGATGTCCCTATCCTCCGGCGATTTCGGTACTCTTCTTGATTTTTTCCACGGCTATGAGGACATCCGGAACGGGCAGATCAGAGTATTATATAATTTGAGCTTCCTCGAAGATCCTACAAGGATTTTACGTGCTCTCAGATTTGAGAACCGTTTCTTATTTAAAATGGATAAAGAAACCGAAGAATTCGCAAAAACCCATAAAAAAATGCTTTCATCTGTATCAAAGCCGAGACTGGCCAATGAAGTAAAAAAGGTTATTACCGAAGAAGACCTAATCCGTTTTGTCAAAAGAGCATCAGAACTTGACCTTCTGTTCCACCTTTTGAACACACATGAAGACACCGTGACTGTCTTAAAGCGTCTCCAGTGTTTTAATGAGATAAGAGACCGCCTGACCAGAGATAAGCTTCACCCTTCGCACTGGCTCGGTGTTCTTCTTCTAATGACAGACCTTTCCCGGGAAGCCTTCGAAGAATGTCTTGGTTTTGCGAAAAATAAACAGGATGAAAAACTCCTTTCAGAAGTATACCGCCTTTACCAGACATACGATTTTAAGTTCCATTCTCTCTACGACTGGCATGCTGTCTGCTCTGAAGCTAGTCTTGAGGCGATAACTGTCTGTCTGTCACTTTGCCACCACGACTCCTTTATCGTTGAACAGGGAACCGAATACCTTATAAAAAGAGACAGTGTTACCCATACCATCTCAGGAACTGATCTGATTGATTTAGGGTTTAAACCGGGTCCCCATTTTAAAACATGGCTTCTTCAGCTTGAAGCAAGTAAAATCGAAAATCCTTCTCTCAGTAAAGAAGAACTGCTTGAATATGCCCGTCATGTTTTTTCAGACAGCGCGGCTGAGAAATAAACGTATATACTGAGAAAATAATCATGCTCACCTGTTTGTGTTCGGGTGAGCATATTTCTTGTAACTCATTTTTGGTGCGTTATAATAGAAAACAGTTGTCCAGACGAGTGTAATTATTTATTTAAAATAATTATAATTAATTTGTTGACAACGATCGGATTTTTGTTAAAATATAATTTGTATTAAACAATAATCATTCTAATTAAAGGAGCGATTTATTATGACTGACAAGCGCATGGTAGCAAAACAAGCACCTCGTTTCGAAATGGACGCAGTACTTCCAAATAAAGATTTCGGGAAAGTTTCCCTCGAAGAAAATATGAAAAACGACAAGTGGACTGTTCTTTACTTCTATCCAATGGACTTCACTTTCGTGTGCCCGACAGAAATTACTTCACTGAGTGACCGGCAGGACGAATTCGACGATCTGGATGCAGAGGTAATCGGTGTTTCTACCGACACTATTCACACTCACCTTGCCTGGATCAACACAGACCGTGACGACAACGGACTCGGTAAACTGGAGCACTCACTTGCAGCCGATACGAACCATCGTGTTGCACGTGATTATGGTGTTCTTCTTGAAGATGAAGGTGTAGCTCTTCGCGGTCTCTTCATCATCAGCCCTGAAGGAGAGCTAATGTACTCTGTTGTAAATCACAACAACATCGGCCGGGACGTAGACGAAACACTGCGTGTCCTTCAGGCTCTTCAAACCGGCGGACTCTGCCCTGCAAACTGGAAGCCTGGACAGGCTACCCTGTAAATCGTATTAATGAGGGTGTCTTAAAAAGCGAAAAGCTGATAGACAGCGGCTTCACTCATTGCTTCGGGGATGCCCCAAAAGGCATTAACCTGCCTTTTGGGTCACCTCTTCTATAAACATATAACAACTACGCTAAAACAGGAGTGATTTTACAATGAAACTAAGATCTGAAATGCCGGAGCTAACCGGTGCTACTGAATGGTTAAACGATGAATTAACAAAAGAAGACCTTGTAGGAGACAAACCAACCCTGTTCCACTTTTGGTCTGTCAGCTGCGGACTTTGTAAAGAAGCAATGCCGGATGTAAATGAATTCCGTGACGAATTTGAAGACGAGCTGAACGTCGTAGCTGTACACATGCCGCGTTCTGAAAAAGATTTGGACATGAGTGTCATTAAAGCCATGGCACTTAGCCACGACATCTCTCAGCCAATTTTCGTGGACAACGAGCACAAGCTTACAGATGCTTTTGAAAACCAATACGTGCCTGCCTACTATGTTTTCGATGCAGAAGGCAAGCTACGCCACTTCCAGGCCGGCGGCGGCGGTATGAAGATGCTCCGCAAGCGTGTAAACCGCGTGCTTGGTAACGAGGAGAAATAAACTGACCACATGTGGTTTGAAAATAAAATTGATTTTGGTATTGAACACCGTATCGATAAAAAGAGGAACCCGCAGGTCTTTACCTGAAGGTTCCTCTTTTCATTTTGCATATATTATATTTCCACCGGATTTTGTTGGTCGAGTTGTACATTCTTTATCTTGAGGCTGCGGTTTTTTCTAAGATCCAGGTATTCCTTACCTACCGCTATCAGAGGCCGCGTTATCTCTTCGATTGGCAGGTGGACAATCGTCCCCTCCTCCCCGCTTTCCAGCAACACCCTGCAGTTCATATATCCATTAATCACATGCTGCACAAATGGAAACACGATCTGACCATTAAGCTTGTTTTTATAAACTTCATTCACAAGCTCTTCAAGCGCCCGGAATGGAGAAAACTTTTCCCGGTAAACCCGGTCTGAGGAAATGGCATCATAAATATCTGCCACAGCTAATATCTGGGCAAAAAAAGGCGTCTCCCCGCCTCTTAGACCAAAGGGATACCCGGACCCATCAAGCCTTTCATGATGCAGGAGCGCTCCCTGAACAATCGTATAACTGACGCCGTCTATTCTCTCAAGAAGTTCTTTCCCGTAAACAGGGTGCTTCTTTATTTCTTCATACTCCCGTTTAGTAAGCTTACCTTCTTTATTCAACAGATACTTTGATAATTGCATCTTTCCGATATCGTGGAAAAAGCCGGCTTTACCAAGTTCGAGAACCTCCTCATCAGTCTGACCGAGCATTTTGCTGATCGTAGCTGCAAGAAGCCCGACATTGATACTGTGGCGGTATGTATACTCATCGTGGCCTTTAATATGGTATAGCTCAAGAAAGATATTTGTTCTTGTCAGTACTTTATGAAGCAAACCTGTAAACGGTTTCATAAAATCCTGAACACTCGGAGTTTCTCTTGTCACCGCGGCCTCAAACAGCCGCTTTACTTCAGCAACGTTATCAGCATAAAGACGCATTACTTCTTCTTTTTCCCGGGAAAAAGTACGGAACTGATCTACCAGATCAGGGGAAGAGAGCTTTTCAACCTCAATCTCTCTTATATCGTGATTAAGCAGGATCTCAAGGTGCCATTTCGACAGGGCCATCCCTTTTCTGAGAAGAAACTGTCCATTAGGAGAAATGATTTCTTTGGCTAAGATACGCCCGGTAACTGTTTTTTTACTGGCATTAAGCTGTATCGTTTCCACCACTTCTACACCTCTCTTACATAAACTTCAATAATATGACATTTATCTTACTATATCATAAGTATTTTTACCTGTATTAGTAACCTTATAAAAACATTTTCAGTCCTATAGACCTCTGTATCTTATTTCTAAAACTTGTGAAAGTTGACTTTGTCCGTTTACTTCCGATATGCTATGAATGATTTGGTATTTTATTTTAGGAGGCTTATTACTATGAGTGTACATATTGGTGCAAAAGAAGGCGAAATCGCAGAATCCATTCTGCTTCCGGGCGACCCGCTGAGAGCAAAATACATTGCAGAAAACTTCCTTGAAAATGTCACCTGCTACAACGAAGTCCGCGGTATGCTTGGTTACACGGGGACCTATAAAGGAAAGCGTATCTCTGTTCAGGGAACAGGAATGGGTGTCCCTTCCATCTCCATCTACGTTCACGAATTGATCAACAGCTACGGAGTTAAAAACCTGATCCGCGTCGGTACGTGCGGTGCATTCCAAAAAGATGTCAAAGTTCGTGACGTCATTCTTGCCATGAGTGCTTCTTCCGATTCAGGTGTAAACCAGCGCTACTTCGGGGGAATTGACTTCGCTCCAACAGCCGACTTCGGTCTTTTAAAAAGTGCCTATGACGGCGCCGTTGCAAGCGGCCTGAACGTACGTGTCGGTAATGTCTTTACTTCAGACGTGTTCTATAACGATTACAAAGACCAGGTGCAAAAGCTCGCTGATCACCAGGTTCTTGCAGTAGAGATGGAATCTTCCGCACTTTACACGATCGCAGCCCGGTTTGGCGTGAACGCGTTGAGTGTCCTGACGGTGAGTGACCACCTCGTCACAGGTGAAGAAACAAGCTCCCAGGAACGCCAGGAAACATTCAACGAAATGGTAGACGTAGCCCTGACTGCTGCGATTGAAGCCGAGTAAGGGTGCATTGCAGTTAATTCAGGGGAATCTTGGGGTTATTGTGGGATGATTTTGTGGTGGCCTTGGGATGATTTTGTGGTGGCCTTGGGATGACTTCGGGATGATTTTTAGTGTAAAAGAGGCAGGCTCTCCGGGTGGGGGGTCTGTTTTTTTGTAATCCATGGCTAGAGTCTCGTGTAAAGATGGTTTCACCGGGATATTTGTGCATTTGTTCGGGGCTTTTGTTTTTTTAATCGGTGTTTTTATAGGATTACTTCACAATGTATCTATTTAAGGAGTACTTTCTGTTCTTTTTTGCATTCGTTTTCTCCAAACCTAATTTACTTAGGTATCTATAAGCCCGATCCAAGGACTCGATTAACATAAACTCAGCAAAACGTTCAGTGGTAATGGTGTTTCCTACGAGTAGAGCATAGTCCTCCAAAGATTGCTCTAAAGGATACATAGATTTGTATTTGCACCGTCTGCATAACCACTTTGATTTTATCCTGATCATTGGAACCATAGAGCAACCAGGACATCGAATCCCTTTCTTCAATTCACTGGGATGGACGTTATAATTCTTCAAAACATCCCAATTTGATTCACTTTGATTTTCCATTATTTTATTACTAAGGTTTTTTAGTTGAAATTTAGAAATTTCTTTATGATAAGGCTTTTTCAATGATTCTTCCAGTTTAAATGGGAGGTTTTCAGAGCGGAAAACGTACTCGAAGATTTCTTTATTGTCTGACGCAGGCTCAATAAAAGCAGTTTTGTGTGTCAGGACCACAAAATGATCAATGTTAGAGGGGTATGGTATATTTAGTCGTTGCATCCAGCTTATAAAATCCTTCTTTTGGCTTTTCACTTGTAATACCGGCTCTTTGAATACTTCTATCTCAAGTGTTTCTTTCATCTTTTCTCTGCTAAACTGATTCCGTCTTAGAGATAACTTCCCCTGTGTGTTTTTGATTTCAATTAGAATAATATTCTTAGTGGAAATAATAAGTAAATCTATTTCAAAAGTATAGCCATATTGTATAAGCCTGACATTGTGAAAGATGTACAGGTCTTTGCGATACGAGAAAGAACGAAGGAAATATAAAAGAGATTTTTCGCCTAAATAGCCGGAATAAAAGCTGCCGTGATCAACTTCAATTTTAAATCTTTTGGGATGAGTTAATGGTAATCGATTCAAGAGGGCTTTGAGTTTCCTTACTGTTTGAGGAGGTTTAAGGGATTTTACTATCAATTGAGAACTCCTTTCTTCTTGTGACGAAGTTAAGATTCGACAATATTGTTAAAAATCCTCCTTAATTCTTATTAGCTTAAAATATTGACCTTTTCGATTTAATCGGTAAAATGTAACATTTAATCGGGCTTTTTATAATTTTAACCGGGCTTTTCACGCTTTCATTAGGATTAACCCCCTCGCACCAACATGCGAGGGGGGCACAAATACTTAATAAACCAGCTCCACAATTTCTTCCTTTGTAATAGCACCGAAATAGTGCTTCACTTGCAGCTTGTCCAGTGCTTTGTCCAGTTCTTCCCGCTCGTAGCGGCAGCCGATTAATTCTTTTTCCACGTCTGTGACTTCCCCGACGCCGAAGAAATCACCGAAGATCTTACAGTCAGTGATCGTTCCTTTGTTAACATTCAACCGGATATCAACAGTTCCTGCGGCGAACCGCTTGGAACGTTTAAGGTCAAATTTTGGTGAGCGGCCGTAGTTCCAGTCCCAGTTGCTGTAGCGGTCAGCGGATATTTTTTCAATTCCCTTCCAGTCTTCCTCTGTAAGCTTATATTCAGGAATCTCCTCGGCCCCGTCAAAGATATAGCGTAACAACAATGCCTTGAATTCTTCCATGGATAATGGCTTGTCCACAAATTCATTGATGTTGGCGACACGGCTGCGAATGGATTTGATTCCTTTAGATCGGATCTTCTCTTCATTCACATTCAATGCATCCACTACGTTCTCCATCTCGGAATCAAGAAGGAGCGTGCCGTGGCTGAACATACGGCCCTTTGTTGTATATTGGGCGTTACCTGAAATTTTACGCTCCCCAACCTGCAAATCGTTACGGCCAGTGAGTTTGGCGTCAACGCCGATTTTCTGGAGGGCATCCACAACCGGCTGCGTGAACTTCTGGAAGTTGTGAAAGCTTTCTCCGTCGTCTTTTGTGATGAAGCTGAAGTTCAGGTTGCCGAGGTCGTGGTATACAGCCCCTCCGCCTGAAAGCCTGCGGACGACGTGAATGCCGTTCTTTTCAACATAGTCTTTATTTATTTCTTCGATCGTGTTCTGGTTTTTGCCGATAATGATGGATGGTTCGTTAACGTAAAACAACAGATATGTATGCTCTTTGTCCAAGTGCTTAAGGGCGTATTCCTCAATCGCAAGGTTTAATCTTGGATCAGTAATGTTTTGATTGCTGATAAATCGCATCGTAACAGCCTCCTAATAAATCGTATCATTCCAATTTTACCACAACTCCCTCCTCGTTCCATAAATTCTGAAATGGCGTGTATGATCCACCAGAATTGAGAGACATTAAGCATATTACCAAAAGATAGGAGTGGTGTTCCCGTGCCGTTTATGAAATCATTTTTCAAGGCTTTTGAAAATCAAAAAAAACAAAAAGCGGACACAAAAATTCTTGAACCGCCGGAAACACCAACCTTCCCGGTGTCCTTTGAGATTGATACAAACCGGGTTTATGTCAAAAGTACCCTTCATTACACAGAGGATCTGGTGGAAAAGAAAGTCACCACCGGTCATAACAAGACGGTTTATTTCTTGTACCTTGAGCCCCTGTCAGACACGAAAGATATGCATGAGTATTTTTATTCGAAGCTGAGAAAAATCCGGAGTGACGAGAATCTGCACCGTACTCTCAGTGATATGGATTCAGCCAGGCTCGTTCATTTAAGCGATGCGATCAGCGAGATCTTGTCGGGAAAAAGTCTTGTGCTCATTGAAAATACCGACTACTGCTATTTATTAAGTACAACGAGCGTTATTCACCGGGATGTGGGAGAGCCGGATAACGAACAGGTTATCCGGGGAAGCCACAGCGGATTTGTGGAAAATCTCAGTGTAAACCTCCAGCTCGTCCGTAATTTAATCAGTCATCCGTCACTTGTGGTCAAATATACCACCCTGGGAGAAGTTTCAAAAACAAAATCGGCTGTCATCTACATGGATGGTCGGGCAGATCCTATTGTAGTTGAAGAAATTCACAGAAGGCTTAAAAAGATTAAAGTAGACAAGTTGATGAATACAGGAATCATTGAAGAGTATATGGAGGATAACATTTATTCCCTATTCCCCCAGTTCATTACGACAGAACGGGCCGACCGTACAGCATTAAACCTGATTGACGGGAGGGTTATTATTCTCACTGATGGCGACCCTACTGCTCTGGTGCTGCCAGTCACATTTTTCTCTTTCTTCCAGTCAACGGATGATTACAACAGCCGGTGGGTGGCAGGGAACTTTTACCGTCTTATCCGTGTCATCAGTTTTTTGCTTGCCGTGACTCTTCCAGGGATTTATATTGCGATCATTACCTATCATTACGAAATCATCCCTTTTGGAATGACCTTTGTCATAAAAGACGCGGTTGAACATATACCCTACCCTCCGCTGGTTGAAGCCCTCTTCATGGAGCTTACCCTTGAGCTTATCCGGGAGGCCGGTATCCGGCTGCCGACGCCGATCGGTCAGACCATAGGTATTGTAGGGGGTCTCGTTATTGGTGATGCCGTGGTAAACGCCGGCTTCATTTCAAGCATTATGATCATCGTCGTTGCCTTGACGGCGATCTCGTCTTTTGTCGTTCCTGTTCACGAAATGAGTATGGCTATGCGGCTCCTGCGGTATCCGATCATGATCATGGCTTCTTTGTTAGGATTCGTGGGCATCGTATTCTGTCTGACAGTTTACCTGATTCACCTTTGTAAGCTCACAAGTATAGGAAAACCTTTTTTTTATCCGTTCGCGCCTTTTGACTGGAAGGGCTTAATGAACCGGTTTGTCCGGCTGCCTCACACTGTAGAGGTGAAGAATGAACAAAAGGAAGGCAAGAACAACCATTCTTCCTCATCATAAGGAGTATACGCATCATGAATGATAAACTGCTTATAACAAAACCACAACTGTTCTTCTTTATCGTACAGACACAAGTCGGAGTAGGCATACTTTCAATGGCATTTGCTGTTTTTCAGGAAGCAGAATGGGACGGCTGGATCAGCGTATTCCTTGGAGGGTTTTTCATTCAGCTTATTATCTTTCTTCTGTATGCCCTTGCCAACCGGAATCCGGAGCATATGTTTTTTCAGGCAGTACCCCTCATTGCAGGAAAGTTTGTGGGGCATATCATTAATCTAGTCTATACTCTTTATTTTGTAACGGTGTGTATTCTAATTCTCGTAGTGTATGCCCACATCATTGAAATTTGGCTTTTCCCCCAGACACCGGGCTGGGTTATCATTTTTCTGCTAGTATCTGCTGCTTGGTACTTAACACGGGAAAAACTGCACATCGTTGTCAGATTCTATGTTTTTGTAAGCAGTCTTTTCATCCTGGTCATCGGAGCTCTGTTATTTGCAATACCAAATTTAAATCCTTTGTACATCCTTCCTGTTGGTGCGAGCGGGGTTAAGGCCATCAGTAAAGGCGTGCTTGCCTCGATGCAAGCGATGCTCGGCTTTGGTGTCTTCCTTTACATCTTTCCATATGTTGATGTGAAAAAGAAAAAAGAAATTCTCATTACAGCAAGCTTTGCAAATGGATTTACGACGTGCCTGTACGGTATTACCGTACTCATTACATTTATGTTTTTCAGCCCGCCTGAAATTGAACTTGTTCCCCAGCCTATTTTATATATGTTAAAAACGTTCAGTACGCAAATCATTGACAGGCTTGATTTGATCTTTACTGCGATTTGGATTGTAAGTGTGACTACATCGTTAATGAGCTATATGTACTTGGCTTCCTTATCTGCAACTCAGCTTATCAAAGGTGTGCCCCGTAAAAAACTCGTTACTGTCGTTGCAATAGGGGTATTTCTCGTATCTATCGGACCGTCAAACGAGCTGACTGTCCATAAGCTTTCAGAAGGTGTAGACTATTTCAGCATCCTCATGACGCTCATAATCCCCCTGTTTTTATATCTTTTGTCGTTCATACGTAAACCACCAGGGAAAGGAGCGTCTCAGAATGAAAACAGTCCGTCAGTTTAGTCTGTGTATCCTTTGTCTGATCCTGCTCTCGGGGTGCTGGGATTCCAGGCAGCTGCGTGACATTACGATTGCCAAGAGCGCCGGACTTGATCTTATGGAAGATGGTTTGTACCAATCGACGCTCTCCTCACCTGTTCCCAGTAAACGTGAAGCCCCCGAACGGACAGAAGTCGTCAGCGGACTAGGACATACGGTACGTGAAGCCAGAATGGCTCTGGATAATAAAGTTTCAGAGCGTATTGACATTGCAAGGTTGAGAGTGATTGTTATAGGCCGCGATTTGGCTGAGGAGTCTCTATACAATCCTATTGATGTCATGTACCGGGATCCCCGCGGATCTCTCGGAGCCAAAATAGCCATCTTTAACGGGATGGCTCAAGACATAATAAGTAAGGATCTGCCTGATAAACCCAGGACAAGTGAATTTATTGCCGACCTTCTTGAAACAGCGGAAGAGAATTCAATTGTGGAAAACCTTAATGTTCAGCTGATTTGTCCTATCATGTTTGATCCGGGGCAGGACATGGTAATTCCATTAATGGAGTTAAATGAGGAAGATGAAAGTTCTCTCGTTGGAAATGCTCTGTTTAACGGTGAAAAGATGACAGGGACACTTTCACCGGAAGACTCGGTTCTGTTAAATTTAATGAAAAACGTTCGTGGCAGGAATACCTTTCTGACCGAGAAAGTATCTGAGGAAAATGCAGAGACAGAAGAGTTTATCACACTCCTTGTAAGAGAGGCAGACCGCAACTTAAAAGTAGATGTCAATCATGCTGCGAAATCTGTCACTGCTGAGGTAAACCTTACAATGAAAGTAAAGGTTATCGAATATCCAAAAGACGAACTTCACGACCCTGCAAATGTGGCAATGCTGAATGAAAGGCTTGGGAGAGCATTCACAGCAGAGGCTGAACAGATCTTCGAAACGCTTCAGGAAGCAAATTGCGATGCTCTCGGAATCGGGAGACGCGTCATTGCTTTCCACAATCAATTTTGGAGAGAAAATGATTGGAATGAGGTCTATCCGGACATTACTATCAAACCGAATGTGACAGTAGAAATCATTTCTCACGGGATCATTAACTGACATGAAAAAGGAATGACAAGTGCCATATGAACGGCCGTCATTCCTTTTAATCTTCCGTATGCACAGTTTTTTTTGCCACAAGTCCGAGGGCAAACCCGGCCAAGCCAATAAACGAGTTAAACGCAGCATACCCGTACAGCTCAGGTGCCATAGTCATCCGTTGAACCGTAGTCATCACCAGGATGCTCATGATGAAAACGCACAAAAATACAACAACAGGATTTCCTGCAGCTTTTTTCCCCGACATACATGCAATAAACCCGATCACAAATGCAAAAAAAGGATTAACGAAAAAAAGCAAAGCGACAGTCGAAGTAAATACCACGTTCAACCACTCCCTTTCTGTAAAAATCGACCACCTCTACTATGATAGTATCATATCCTATCCTGTATGCTGTGGATTTTTACATTCCTTTCTTCACTTTATCAGCATATACATATATAGGAGGTGCTGATGGTGAGGACATTCTTTATCCATATGTACAGGTTGCTGTTCCGCCGTGATTATACAAGATCAAAGACTACCCTAAAAAAGCCTCTTATCATTAACGCAGCTCTGATTTCCACCACTTTTTTGGTTTCAAGAACCGAAGACCCTTCACAGCTTTCCGTAACCTATATGGGGCAGTCATTTACCTGGCGTCTTCTTCCTGACGATCGCGACTTGTTTTATCAGAACCTGAACAATTTCCTCCGCATTACAGAAAACAGGCGTGTTGTTCTGAGAGCTTATCCCATTGTAAAGAAACGACTCAACCCAAGGGACTGTCACATCTTCATCGATCCCCTTCACCCTGATAAATACGTATACAGCATCCTGTTTACGTGTGATGACAAAGGTGCTATTAACTCCTTTTCTCTCCGTAAACGTAAACGGTCCTCCTCTTTATCCAAAACCATCATCGACAATGCGCCCCTCAGCCGGCTTTCTGAAGCCTCTCATATGGTTTGTTTCACCATGAGAAAAAGGACAAAAGTAAAATAAAAGAAGGTTTCCAACAGGTTGTTGTGAAACCTTCTTATTATATATAGCCAGTCAGCTTTTTTTAATTCTGATAGCTTTTTACATTTTCAATAATGGAAAACTCCAGCTGGTCATTTATCTTCTCGAGGCGCTTCCCGATAAGAAAGACATCAACCAGTACCCATATAAGTATCGGCACGAAAGCTAAGAACCAGCTTACAATCCATACCGCAATCATTCCAATACCGTAGCCGATATCTCCTAAATAAAACCGGTGTACACCAATACTGCCGAAAAACAGCCAGAGTACATAGAGAACACCTTTGCTCTTTTTCTTCTTGTCAAACTCATTTGCGATGATTGACAGCTGCTCTCCTGACAATTCCCTCTTCATCAGTAAATTGTTCATCCGCATCCTCCATCCTTGTTTGCCTGTTCTTTAGGATATATATGTCTCTCCTCCTGAATTAAGCCACAGAAATGATCAGGAATACGGGACATGGACCTAGTCATAGTAAACAAAACACCACCCTCATCAGGTGGTGTTTTGTCAGTTATTCGGCTCTTGTTTCAATGCATTCTTCTGATGGCGGTAAAATTCATGAAACAGCTTCATGAGGGCGCGCTTCTCAATCCTTGAGACATAGCTTCTGGATATACCTAAATCACGGGCAATTTCACGCTGGGTCTTTTCTTTCTTTAAATCCAGCCCGAACCGGCCTACAATCACTTCTTTTTCCCGCTCGTCAAGGACATGTATGAATTCGTAAATCTGTTTTTTCTCCATGCTTAATTGAATTGCATCAACTACGTCCACCGTTTCTGCCTGAAGGACATCAATGAGGGTGATTTCATTGCCTTCTTTATCCGTTCCGATCGGGTCCTGGAGCGAGACGTCTTTTTTAACCTTTTTCAGTGCGCGCAGGTGCATGAGGATTTCATTCTCAATACATCGTGCTGCGTAGGTGGCAAGTTTCGTTCCTTTACCGGATGAATAGCTTTCTATTGCTTTGATTAATCCGATCGTGCCGATGGAGATGAGATCTTCGGTGTCTTCACGTGTGTTCTCAAATTTTTTAACGATGTGGGCGACGAGTCTGAGGTTGTGCTCAATGAGTTTGTTCCGGGCGTCTGCATCTCCGTCCTCTTTCATGAGCTTTAAGTATCTCCGTTCGTCTTCTTCCTTTAACGGCTGGGGGAACGCATTGTTCTTTACAAAAGAAACAAATACGAACAGTTCTTTTACGAGGTATGTGATGGCCGCTAAAAATCCTGACATCGATAAACCTCCTTTTGGGCATCTTATCTTCATCTATATGCCCGTAAAAGTTCCCATGTGCGTGTACATGAAAAGTTTTGACTGTTGGAGGGGGAAAGTAAGTTGAAAGAACTGCCAAAAGATGTTGATGAATGTTGGATCTTAGGAGTAAACAACCTGTTTTCTTGTCCTCATCAGCCGCTTCCGATGATGGTCTACCGGGAATTGCAGCAACATTTTGTATAGTAACTGGAGTTGGGTGGAGATAACTGTGGCCTCATGAATGAAAAGTGTATGACATAAATAAAACAAGGCTTCCCGGATGATGGGAAGCCTCGTTTTTCGTTTATTCTTTTAGACCTTCCACAAACGTCTGAGCGTTGTGACGAAGCATATCAATATACGTTTCTGCACCTGAGCCTTCCTGGCCGAGGGCGTCGGTGTACACTTCACCTGCAATTGGTATGTTGGCATTATTGGACACGGTCTCCATATACCGCTGATCAACTGTACTTTCAACGAAAACGGATGAAATTTCTCTGTCCTGTACAAGGTCAATTACCCGATTTATTTGTGATGTGGTACCTTCTTCGTGTGAGTTCATTTCCCAAATCCCTACTGTTTCAAATCCGTAGTCTTCTCCAAAATATTTGAAGGCATTTTCACTTACAACTATCACACGTTTATCTGCCGGAATTTCTTCAACCTCTTCTTCAATAGATGCGTCTAATTCTTCAAGCTCCTGAATGTAGCTTTCAGCATTCTCACGATATACGTTTTCTCCTTCAGGATCACGTTCGATCAGGTCCTCCACCAGGTTTTCAACATAGATAATTCCATTTTTAGGACTTAACCAGGCGTGAGGGTCTACTTCATCGCTACTGCCTTCCAGATTAATAATGTCCACTCCATCAGCAAGCTCAATCATTTCTGTATCAGATACATTGGATACGATCCTGCCGAGCCACCCTTCAAGACCAAGGCCGTTTACGTAAAATACATCACTGTCACTTACTTTACGAAAATCGCTTGGCACAGGCTCATACTCGTGAGGTTCTTCCCCAATCGGCACAATGTACTCAACAGATCCTCTGTCCCCGATCACTTCTTCAATGATGTTTCCCAGAATAGAAAAGCTGGTTGTTATTTCCAATCCCTCTGCAGCCTCTCCTTCTTCTTCTTCCGTTCCACAAGCTGCCAAAGCCGCTGTACCTAATGCAAGAACGGTCACTCCTGCCACCTTCTTAATCCAATCTTTAATCATTTGTTCCGCTCCCTTCTTTTACTAAACACACTATATGTATACCTATTACAAAATGTGCCGTCCTAAAACTATTTTTCCTGTAGGTTATTATTTTTTATCAAGCTCAAAAAGTTTCCCTAAGGAAACTTTTTGAGCACTGACCACATTATATAGAAAAACAACGCTGTTTGTCTACCCATATCCCTTAATTTTTTTCCCATAAAAAATTCGGCCGGAAACCAGTTCCGGCCGTTTGTTCATTAATTCCAATATTTCGGTTTACCGTAATGTTTAAACACAGTTGTCTCCATCTCCCGGTCAATTGAGGAGCCCTTAACATATTCCGGAGCATTTTTTATTTGCTCTTTTGTTACATTTACACGTACAAACGACTCAGCCCAGTCTACGTCATCAATCCAATCTGTTGATAGGAGAACTTCCTTTCCTCCCGGAAGCCACCTTTTCGTATCTGCAACAATATATCTGATCGTATAGGATTTATCATCTACAATCAGATCCTTCACTTTCCCGAAGCTCTCATCAGCGGTTGCAAGCTCTTTTCCTTCAACATCTTTTACACTTAAAACATTGGAATCACTTTCGTGAATCTCCTGAATTCCCTCGTACCCTTCACTCGTTAAATCCCTGGGCATCATACCTGCGCCCCAAAGGCCGCCTCCCATCCAGTACGGATTCAGGTTATAAAATTGGGCAAATTCACGTTCAAACTGTCTTGATACCGGCTCATTTCCAGGGGACGGACTTTCTTTGGCTTCCTTCTCGGAAATGGATACATGGAGTCTCTCTTCTTCAATGGAATAACCCTGTATACTGGCTGGTGAAATAAACAGTTCCTTTCCATCAAACAAACCACCTGTGTCTGCAACAATATAGCGTACCGTCCATCTCTGATCGTCAAAATAAAGATCACTTACAGACCCGATTTCTCCTTCTGTTCCTATCACGTTAAATGGTTTCATCATTCTTCTGTAAGAAAACAGCATTGAAAGCACTCCTTGTTTTTGGATGATACCTTCACTTTACCCTCGAGTGCCCCATTGTAAAACGAATAAAGCCGCTTCCCGAATTGAGAAACGGCCTTTCAGATTAAACCTTATAGACAACAGCTTCAAATGGTCGGAGATGGATCGACTCTGGAAGTTCACGTACACCTTCGTTATCGTAGTTGCTGATCAGAATGGCGCCTTGATTTCCGCTAACGTGAGCCGGGACCTCAAAGCTCGTTTCTTCACCGTAGAAGTTACAGACTACGAGAAGCTGTTCCCCGTGCAGCTTACGCTCGTATGCAAAGACATTTTCGTCTTTTTCAGCAAGAAGATCGTAGCTTCCGTAGACGATAATGTCATGTTTATGGCGGAGATCAATCAGCTCTTTGTAATAATGAAAGATGGAACCCGGGTCGTTGACAGCCTGTTCTGCATTGATATCAGTATAGTTCGGATTCACCTTAAGCCAGGGTGTTCCCGTTGTAAACCCGGCGTTTAGCTCGTCGTTCCACTGAACCGGCGTACGGGCATTGTCCCGCCCTTTTACATAAACCGATCTCATGATGTCCTGGTGGGAAACGCCTTCTTCACGCTTTTCTTTATACATATTCAACGTCTCGATGTCTTCATAGTCGTCAATTGAATCGAATCGAACGTTTGTCATTCCCAGCTCTTCCCCCTGATAAATAAATGGGGTTCCCTTCATCATGTGAAGAAGAGTGGCCAGCATTTTAGCAGACTCCACACGGTACTCTTTGTCATTTCCAAAACGGGAGACCATGCGGGGCTGGTCGTGGTTGTTCATATACAAGCTGTTCCAGCCTTTTTCTTCAAGGGCTTTCTGCCATTTGGTGAGGTTGTCTTTTAAGTCGCGGAGCTTTAACGGACGAAGGTCCCATTTGCCGCCCGGACCGGAATCAAGGTCTACGTGCTCAAACTGGAACACCATGTTCACTTCTTCCCGCTCCTCGTCTGTATACTTACGGGCAATTTCCGGAGTGACACCTGGCATTTCTCCCACAGTCATGGCATCATAGCCTTTCATTGCTTTCTGATTCATTTCATGTAGAAATTCATGAATACGCGGACCATTCATAAAGTATTCTCCACCTGATGCATACTTTTTCCCTTTTTGAGGCTTAGCATCCGGCAGGCCTTCTACTTTGGAGATGAAGTTTACAACATCCATCCGGAAGCCATCAATTCCTTTATCGAGCCACCAGCGTATCATTTCATACACTTCTTCACGAAGGGTAGGGTTTTCCCAGTTCAGATCAGGTTGCTTTTTCGAAAAAAGGTGCAGGTAGTATTCATCAGTAGCTTCATCATGCTGCCAGGCTGACCCACTGAAGGCAGATTCCCAGTTGTTTGGCTCCGTTCCGTCTTCTTTACCCGGACGCCAGATGTAGTAATCACGATACGGATTGTCTTTTGATTTTCTTGATTCTGCAAACCATGCATGCTCATCAGAAGAGTGATTGACAACAAGATCCATTATAAGACGCATGCCCCGATTATGGGTTTCTGCCAGGAGTTCCTCCCAGTCTTCCATTGTGCCAAACTCGTCCATGATGGCCTTGTAGTTGCGAATGTCATACCCGTTGTCATCATTCGGACTGTCATAAACAGGAGAAAGCCAGAGGACGTCTACGCCAAGTTCTTTTAAGTAATCAAGCTTTTCCGTAATTCCTTTTAGATCACCGATCCCGTCTCCGTTACTGTCATTAAAACTTCTTGGATAAATCTGATACACGACACTTTCTTTCCACCATTGTTTTGTCATTTACAATTCCTCCTCATTAAACTTTCTGACTGTTTTTCTCTCTATAATGGCATGGTTCATCAGACTTTCGCCCTGCCTATTTTCAACCAGTGTCATAAACGCGTGCGTCCCAATGTCATACAAAGGCTGTGCCACCGTTGTAAGAGGTGGTATGGCCATCTCAGCCGCAAGGGTATTGTCATAGCCAATTACTGATACATCACCCGGTACTGAAATCCCAGATTCATATGCTGCATGAAGAACACCCACCGCCATTTCATCACTTGTTGCAAAAACCGCGGTAAACGAAGTCTTTCCTAGAAGAAGTTCCATCATTTTTTCTTTCCCCGAGTTAAAACTAAAGTCTCCCAGCTTAATAAGAGCCGGGTCAGGAATCAGGTTTCTTCCCTCCATTGCTTTTAAGAACCCCCTGTAGCGGGGTTTGCCGGCTATCGGGTCATCCAGATCTCCTCCTATAAAGGCGATTTGGGTGTGACCTTTATTAAGAAGGTACCGTGCAGCGTCACAGGCTGCTTTTTCATCATCAACTTTCACATATGGAAAACACTCATCTTCCGGTTTTGTGGCTGCCATTACAACTGGAATGTCGAGATCACGAAGAGCATCATTTTGATCCTCAGTAAGCTCCCCGCTGCCGTAAATGATTCCTTCCACACGTTTTTCCTTTAAAACCTGTAAATAATCAATCGTCCGCTTCCCGGCGGTCCCGGTATTACAGACAACTACGCTGTACCCACGTTCTTTTGCAGCTCCCTCAATTCCTTCAAAAAGCTTGCCTGCAAAGAGACTTGAGACATTCGGCAGGAGTACGCCGATCGTTCTTGTCGGTTGCCCGACCAGACCCCGGGCCAGAGCATTAGGACTGTAGCCAAGCTCCTTGACAGCCTTCAGGACTTTGTCTTTTGTCTTGTTTGAATATCCGGTCTGATTATTGATAATTCGCGATACAGTAGCGATGGAGACCCCGGATCTTTTTGCAACGTCTTTAATTGTTACAGCCACCCTGGTCACCTCCGCAATTGAACGTAAACGTTTACGTCACTGATTCTAGCATATCATGCATACGCTTTCAAACAGTATTTTACGGTTCGAATTGATTGAAGGTTCAGACAACGTACATTATACTTAAACCATTCGAATAAAAGGAGAGTTGATTATGAAACGGCCGATTGAAATTGAAGACTTAAAAAAAATCACGACATTAAATGAACCTCAGCTTTCTCCTGATGGTGAAACAATTGCGTACATAAAACAGACAATCAGTGAAAAAGACGAATACGTCTCTCAACTTTTTGTTCAGAAAACGGGCGAAAAACAAGCTGTACAGTGGACATTTGGAGAAGAGCGGGTCAGCTATCCCCGCTTCTCTCCGGACGGAAAGTGGATTGTTTTTCTATCCAACCGCGCTGAAAAGCCCCAACTTTTTCTGCTCTCTACACACGGCGGGGAAGCCAAACAGCTTACTACCCTGAAAAACGGGGCAATGCAGCCTTCTTGGTCACCGGACAGTCAGCGCATTCTCTTTACAACTACCCTTGAACCCGGGGAAGACCTTCTCTCAAGACCTGAAGAAAAGCCTGAGGATAAAGAAAATGAGCCTCTTGTTGTGACCCGGCTCAAGTATAAATCCGATGCAAGTGGTTTTCTGGACAGCAAAACCAAGCAGCTTGCCTGCTACAGCCTTGAATCTGACGAAGCCATTCTCCTTACTGAGGGAGATTATAATCACGAGCCCGGCACTTGGTCACCAGACGGCACAAAGGTGACGTTTTTTGCCAACAAAAAAGAGGATCAGGATTACCACATCATTTCAGACTTGTATGTTCTGGATGTAGAGTCAAAAGAAGAAACCCTCCTCACCGATGGAGAAGGAATTTATACGTTCCCGGTTTTCAGTCATGATGGGGCTAAGATTGCCTATTACGGCCACCAGAAAGAGTATTCGGGTGCCACTCATATGAAGCTATGGGTAATGGATATGTCTACCGGTGAAGCAACCTGTCTGACAAAGGACTGGGATGTAAACCTTGGGGACACCGCTATCGGTGATCTCCGCTCCGGACACCCGAACCCCGGCCCGGTGTGGGATGTTGGAAACCAGAAGCTGTATATTACAGCGAGTGTATACGGAAGCACGAACCTGTACAGTGTCGCACTGGACAAAGAAGTGACAGAGCTCGTGACAGGATTTCATCATATATACGGGTACGATATTTCACCACAACAGCAGAAAGCCGTTCTTGCCATCAGCACTTCTGTGAATCCAGGAGATGCGTTTTTAGTTGACCTCTCCACAGGAGAGCAGACACAACTGACCGATGTAAACCGTGCCTTTCTTGAAGAAGTCCACGTTTCTTTTCCTGAGGAAGTTAACTTCAAAGCAGAGGACGGCTGGAACATTCACGGATGGGTAATGAAACCGTACGGGTTTGAAGAAGGAAAAAAATATCCGGCAATCCTTGAAATTCACGGTGGACCTCACGCTATGTATGCCAATTCATTCTTTCATGAAATGCAGTTCCTTGCAGCCAAAGGATACGCTGTTCTTTACACAAACCCAAGAGGCGGACACGGTTACGGACAGGCATTCGTAGATGCCTGCCGTGGTGATTACGGCGGGAAAGACTATACAGACCTTATGAGTGCCGTGGATCAGGCTGTGGAGCAGTTTGACTATATTGACGAAGACCGGCTCGGGGTTACGGGCGGGAGTTACGGCGGGTTTATGACAAACTGGATCGTCTCCCACACAGACCGATTTAAAGCCGCAGCGACGCTCCGCTCCATTTCCAACTGGATCAGTTTCTACGGCGTAAGTGACATCGGCTATTTCTTTACAGAGTGGGAGATTGGCGCTGATCTATTTACGGATCCGGATAAAATGTGGGATCACTCACCGCTGAAATACGTGAAGAATATTAACACGCCTCTTCTCATTCTTCACGGGGAACGTGATTTCCGCTGTCCTGTAGAACAGGCCGAGCAGCTTTTTGTTGCTTTAAAGCATCAGAAGAAAGAGACACGTTTCGTCCGCTTCCCTAATGCCAATCACGAGCTGTCAAGAAGCGGTCCTCCTAAGCTTCGCTACGCCCGTTTAAAAGAGCTTGAAAACTGGTTTAACCAGTATTTATAAAAAACAGTAAAGAGCGCTGCACGGCAGCGCTCTTTGTCTTAGGCTTGTGAGAAATATCCGGTTCCCATCAGTTCTTCTGTAAAATCATCTTCATCTTCGCCTTGAACTTCTACTTCCACTACCTGATCAGGCTGAAGCGAAAGTGCCAGTACACCAAGCAGACTTTTGGCATCGACCACCCAGTGGTCTTTTTTAATAAGGATGGTTGACGGATACTGGGACGCCAGATTAACGAGTGTGCTTGCTGATTCTGCAAAAATCGGTTTGTTTACTGTAAGTTTCATCGGTTTCGCCTCCTCCATTTTCTAATTATCATTATAATTTGCTTCAATTTTAATTACAATTAAAAATATAGCGGCTGTTAAAGGAGCATCCCTTTGTCCTTTATCCCCCCGAAGGAGAAGACCTCGGGACTTCTCTTTAAAGCCCCCCTTTTGATAAAATGAACGTATATATACGAAATTTAACCTGTTGTTATTCCGGCACCACCATTCTATCCACCTGCCTGTTACTAAAGCTGAACATAAAGGAGTCCGACATGTATGAAACCTACAAGCACTAATATCAGCGCATTCTTTCGTGACAGAAAGCCCGGTCTTCTTGACCAGGAGCATTACCGCTCATTTGCATTATTTGTACCGATCATCTATAAAAATGACGAGCCTCACCTGTTGTTTCAGGTACGGGGAAAAAATATCAAACAGCCGGGAGAAATCTGCTTCCCCGGGGGGAAAGTAGACCCGGATGATAAAAGTGCAGAAGATGCTGCCGTCCGGGAGTTGGTAGAAGAGATTGGGGTCACTTATGAAGATGTAGTCGTCTACGGTCCCCTTGATTATATGATCACCCCTTACCGGTTTAACATTTTTCCATTCATAGGTGAAATCCACCCTCAAGCAGAGATGAACATCAACCGCACTGAAGTCGAGGAGGTCTTTACGGTGCCAGTGCAGGCTCTAAAGGACATGGAAGTGAAAACATACAACATTTATCTGGAAGTACAGCCGGAAGAAACGTTTCCCTATCACCTCATACCAGGAGGAGAAAACTACAACTGGCGGACCGGCGTTGTTCACGAGCATTTTTATGAATATGAGGGGCGGATCATATGGGGGCTCACTGCCCGGATTTTAAAACATGTTCTTCATTTCTTACCCTAATTGCTCCCTTTGTCCTTTTTCGGCAGAGAAACAATCAGCCCGATACTGATTAAGGCCATGATAAACACCCCGAGATACACACTGTTCAACGCAAAGGCAATCCCGTCGGAGAGGACGTTCAATTCCTCTTCAGAAAACCGTCGCCGTTCTACAGGATCTAAAAGGAGATTAGCTGCATCAAGAGTCTGGGGAAGGTCAATTCCGGCGCCTTCCTCCTTAAGATAACCTGCAAGCCGGTTGTTTAAGAGACCTCCGAGCATAGCAACACCAAGGGCACTTCCAAGGATCCGCATGAACATGTTTGAAGCTGTCGCTGTTCCTCTCACGTTCCAATCAACCTGACTCTGGATTGACACAATAAATGTTGTTGTAGTAAATCCCATACCTCCTCCGATAAAAAACGAAGCTGCCCCTGCCCAGAGTGGTTGCTGAACATAGGACAGAAGAAGAAACATTGTCGCACCGATCAATAGACTGCACGCGCCGAGCATGGCTGTTTTTCTCGAGCCAAGGGGCACAAGCAGCCGCCCTGCGAGTGTTGACGATATCGGCCACCCAACACTCATCATAGTGAGCGTAAATCCTGCTGTCATTGCCGACTCTCCCAGTACAATCTGCACATAGGTAGGAAGGTAGCTCGACACACCGATCAAAACGGCACCGAGAGTAAGAGAAGCCACATTCGCCGTCGCAATTAACCGGTCATTCCAGATTGAAAGAGTCATAACCGGATCCTTGGCCCGCTTTTCCTGACGGATAAACATCAGGAGACTGAAAACGAACACCCCCAACAGGCCTCCAGTCTGAGGAGAAGCCCACGCCCAGGCTGTGCCGCTTTGGATAAAGACGAGCATAAGTGCTGTGATCCCGACAAGAAGGTATCCTGTTCCCGCATAGTCGATCTGTTTTTTCTCCTTCTTTACTTTCTCTTTCAGGAAAAAGATAATTCCAGTAACAGAGATAATACCGATTGGAATGTTAATCCAAAACACCCACTGCCAGTGGGCAAACTGAAGAATCAGTCCCCCGAGGACAGGTCCCATAACGGCAGAAATTCCCCACACACTTGCTAAATAACCCTGGATTTTTGCCCGTTCTTCTTTTGTATATATATCCCCTACAATTGTCGTTGCAATCGGCTGTACAGCCCCAGCTCCGATTCCCTGTATCACCCGGCTTGCAATAAGCCATTCAATGGAAGGAGCAAACCCACACATAACCGACCCGATGAGAAAAAAGCTTACACCGGTGGCGAAAACGATTTTTCTTCCGAACATATCTGAGAGTTTTCCGTAGATTGGAATTGTCACGACCTGCATCAGTAAGTATGTAGAAAAAATCCAGCTGAATAACGAAAAACCGCCAAGATCAGCGACTATACTTGGCATTGCTGTTGAAACGATCGTGGCTTCAACTGCACTCATGAACATCGCAAGCATGACGCACGCCAAAATAAGAGGCCTTCTTTTACTGCTCCCCATAATACCCCTCCGACAGACTATTCTTTTTTAAGTTTGATTATATCATGTCTTCTTCAATGAGCAGTACAGACGGGTTTTGTCCAGTACCAATAAACATTTGGCAGATATAGCGATTCTTTAGGGCTCCTTTGAAAAACAATTAGGAAGCGTGTTACTAGCCTTTATTGAAATTCAGCTTCGTTGAACGGAATACAGTGTCCTTAAAAAGCAAAAGATAGCGTTACTGGTAGAGGAAGAAACAGGTAAACCCTTCAGGAGGCTCACCTGCGCCTTCACTGCAATGAGAGTAAATCTACACGTGAGGTTAACAGAGCCTTCTAAAAAAAGAACGCCCGAAATGGACGTCCTTTTATCACTTTCCTATTCATCTTCATGGAGCTTCTTCTCTGTACCCATTGCAATTCTATGAAACACAACGGCTGCAAGAAGGGCTACAACGTTCATTCCCATCAGAATGGGCTGGTGTTCTGCCGCCAGCGCTTCATTGGGAATAAGAATACCGACAAACATAAATATACTTAACGCCAGCATCACAAAGGCGTATCGTCTATAATCCGTAACCTTGGCTTTCAATGTTTCAACCTGCTGTTGTGACATGGAGCATCACCTCACGAATAGAGTAACTCTCTCTTGCAAAGCAACTCTATTATATCATGAAGGTGTGAGGAATCTGGTTAGAAATTCCCACCAAAGATGCCAAATTTACCGCTTTTGTCTGATTTCTTCGAGCATAGCAATGACCATTCTCGCAGAGTTTACAGATGCTGTTTCCAAAAATTCATCGTAGGAAACTTTCGCATCTTTCCCTGCAATGTCAGACAGAGAACGAATGATGACAAACGGGCATTGAAACTGGTGACACACCTGCGCAATAGCCCCTGCTTCCATTTCCGAACAATAAGGGTCGTTAAACCGCGAGCGGATATCTTCAACACGGACATGATCACTCATAAACGAATCCCCTGATATGATTAGACCGGGAACAGAGCGAACCCCTACTTCTCCGGCACATTTCTCTGCAATTGATTTTAACTCCTCATTCGGCTCATAGAACGCTGGCATTCTCGGTACCTGGCCAAACTCGTAGCCAAACACAGTAGCATCTACGTCGTTATATCGGACTTCTGTAGAAATGACCACATCTCCCACAGCAAGCTCTTTATGAAAGCCTCCGGCAGAACCGGTATTAATAATGGCATCGGGATGATAAAGCTGATTCATAAGTGTTGTACAAATCGCAGCATTGACTTTGCCGATTCCAGATTTAGAAACAACCACTTCAACACCCTGTAATTTCCCAAAGTAAAACTCACAGCCTGCAATCACTTGTTCTTCTCTGATATTCATCTTTTTCTTCAGAAGTTCAACCTCTTCTTCCATTGCACCGATTATTCCAACTATCATAAGGCATTCCCTTCCTTTTATCCAGGCCGCAGCCCTTCACTTATTCACAACTTTTATCATAGTACAGGAGTGGTGCAAGAACAAGATACTATTTTCTTCCGAAGTATAACAAACCGAATAAGAGCCAGCCAATCGTAACAATGGTAGCAAAGATTAATACTGCAACCGGACCGAACTGGAATATCAGCGGCAGCGATGCGGCGGTAAAGAGTCCCCCTCCTACAAACGGCTCGAACATTATCTGTTTGTACCCAAAACCTTCAAGGGCCGGGGTTTTGTTATCCGGGTCTGCCACTTTCATTAAAAGTAACCCAGTGGCTGTAATACCTGTTGCCTGTCCAAAGTCACCAATACCTCGTTCAAACCAGTATTGAGGGATCATTTTTGGTGCAAGTACAACAAAAGCAAATACGTTCCATACAACACCTGCAACAGCAAGTGTGACAAAGGCAGCCAGGTTGTCCCCGATGACTGTAAGAGAAACCGTTGCAAGGGCACTCACAATTAACACATCAAGTGAAAATCCTGATATCCTGTTAACCATCTTACGGTCAATCAGACGGAATTTATCGTATTTATCCGAAATAAGCTGTGTAATAATCCCCCCGACCATGGCAAGGGGGAAGAGTGGAACATAAATCATCAGGTACGTGTCTGTCCAAGGTCCCCAAGTGAATGCTTCCAGCAGGATTAATCCTTCAAGAAGAATAAAACCAATAAAGATTGCAATTCCCACATAAGCAATGTGCAGAGACAAAGGTTCAATTGATTCCGGACGGGTCGTCAGCTCTCCTGCGCTGTCGCGGTTTTCAAGTTCAACGATTCCGTTACGTCCGTTACTGGACAATCCCTGCTGACCGCCTACTTCCTTGGCGTATCCTTTTCTTGCTCCCCAGTTAATCAGGATAATACCGACAACCACACCGGTTAAAATACCGATTGTGGCAAGACCGATCGCCAGGTCAGCACCCTCTTCAAATCCAAGATCTGCAAATGTACCAGACAGACCGGCGGCGGTACCGTGACCACCGACGAAACTGATTTCAATGAGGGCACCTGCCATCGGGTTTACGCCGAATACCGGCGCCAGCAGGAAAACAGCTAAGAGCAAACCGACAACATACTGTCCCCAGGAAACCATCTGACCCATAACGACCTGCGGACCCCCGATGATCCATACCTTCCTCAGGCTGGGCAGTGTCTTACCCAGAAATAATGACGCAAAAACGATATTAATAAACAGTCCGGGCAGTTCGGACCAGACTTCCACCACTTCAGGCGGTACAAATCCGTTTGTAAGTATATAATCATCTGACGTAAACAAAGCCACAATCCGCCCTAAAATCTCCGGCCCTAATACTAATGCCAGTAATCCTGCAATAATGGATGTTGGCAAGAACAGCTTCTGCAAAAGTGGTGAAAAAACGCGGATCCACTTTCCAATAACAATGAACAAACCTAATAAGATAAAACTAAGACCAATCATTTCCGGTGACATGGCTGTCCCCTCCCTCGACTACTAGTGATTCCAATCTCTAAGATGTATCGAAATTATTCTTTTACTTTTTGGCCGTTCTCTTGTTGTTTGACTGCAACGTTTAGTATGCTTAGTATGTAGAAAATTAGCAGGGGTGTGGAACATGTTCTTACATACAGAAGCGTTCAAAGACAAAATTGAATTTTTTGAAGCGGGCAGCTTAAAAGCACTCGAAAAACAAATCCAGCAGAAAATAGAGGACAACCAGGCAATTATGCTCAGTGTGCATCATGTATCACATCAGGTATCAACTCATCCTAAGGGCTACTTAGTTTACACCGCAGTTGTCCACTTTAAAGCTCAAAATTAAAAATGATTACTAGTGTGAACGCCCGCTATGAAAGACATAGCGGGCGTTACCATTGAGTTATTAATTATAAGGATTCGACGATAGCTGATCCACAGATACAGGCTTCCATCCTTCATTCTCTACCCATTCTATCCGGACTTCAAACGGGGTGTTTGCTTCAGATGATTCGCTGATTACGGCTACTGCGCTCTGAGGGTCTCCACCGTTCTGGATACGCCAGAGGGTGACACCGTCGCTTCCTTCATTTAATCCTGTAGCCTGTTCAACAGCCTGCATCATCTCGCCCCAGTTTACGTGGTCACGGCTGTAATGTTCACTTGTCATCGCAAACGGTTCACTCTGCGAAGTTCCTACCGGACGAAATTCTCCATCGTCAGAAGACGTATCTTCTTCAGTTCCTTCGTCTTCGTCTTCTGTACCCTCTTCAGATGATGATTCCTCTTCTGATGATGATTCTTCATCTGCTTCATTGGAGTCACCATCTTCATTGCCTGCTTCGTCAAGGTCGGAAGAATCGGCACTCTCATCAAACTCACTGTCACTGCCTTCTTCAGCTTCCTCTTCTGTTCCATCCTGCTCGGCATCTTCTTCTGATTCAATGTTGAGATCACCGTTGTCTGATTCACCTGTGGTCTGATCTTCTTGCTCTTGTTGTTCCTCCGTCGTTGCCGGAGATGATCCTCCGCCAAAAATGGTCATCCCTGCCACAACAAAGATCGTGATAACTACGACGCCTATTGCTACGTTTAACAAACGGTTAATACGTTGCTTTTTCTTCATATCTGCCCTGTTTGGGCCACCATAATTCCCGTATTGAGCCAATTACAAGACCTCCTTATTCACATACGCTCAAATTACACATGGATATTATAGCCCATTTGCTCTAATATTTCGAGGTGCAATTCTACTCTTTGGCGGTTCTAATAGAGTTTTACATAATGCTGAATGCAACAGCCGAGACTTTTTCGCTACCCTTATTCGCTCTGCAGTCTCATCTTCTTGCAAAAAACAGCCTTAAAAAAACACAGTCAGCGTTATTACACGCTGACTGTGTATTCTAAATTAGTTTACTTCGAGGATCTCAACTTCCATTTCTCCGCCCGGAGTCTGTACGCTGACTTTTTCGCCAATCGTTTTACCGAGAAGGCTCTGTGCCATAGGTGAGTCGTTTGAGATTTTCCCTTCCATCGGGTCAGCCTCGGCACGGCCGACGATCTGATAGCTTTCTTCTTCTCCGTCAGGAAGCTCTTTGAACTTCACGGATTTACCGAGGGATACGACACTGGAGTCAGAAGCATCTGCTTCAATGATCTCAGCGTTTCGGATCATTTTTTCAAGTTGATTGATCCGGCCTTCTACAAAGGCCTGTTCTTCTTTTGCAGAATCATACTCGGAGTTCTCAGAGAGATCTCCAAAGTCGCGAGCCACTTTTATACGTTCAACGACCTCTTTACGCCGCTCTGTTTTCAAGTACTCTACTTCTTTTTCTAACTTTTCTTTACCTTCATGTGTCATATAGTGTTTTTCTTCTGCCATGTCTTTCACTCCTCCAAACAATTTACTCATTTAGCGAACGCTTTCATTTGTTTAAGGCTGGTTAATCATGATCAATGGGCGACCCGTTAAAGGACAAAGGATTGTAACTAAGTCATATGAACTAAATGTGAAAATATGATTACATAATCAGGTAACGATCCGCCACTCATTCATTATGAATACGTATTAATATATAGGTATTGAAGCCAAAACGCAAATATTATACGAAAAGCCCGTCCCTCTGCCATATAAAGAAACGCCCAGTGCCCGGAACATGGTCAGTACCCGGACACTGAACTTTTAGTCGCTTGCCAAATGATTCCTTATTTTCTAATCCTATTATAAAATAGCTTTTTCTTCAAGGATGGTTTTAATTTTTGTGACCATCAAATCAATGGCGACCCGGTTCTGGCCACCTTCTGGCACGATCACATCTGCATAGCGTTTCGTAGGTTCAATAAATTGCAGATGCATGGGTCTGACTACACTCGTGTACTGATCAATAACACTGTCAATCGTCCGGCCACGCTCATTGATGTCGCGCATCATACGGCGGATAATCCGGATATCAGCATCTGTATCGACGAATAGTTTGATATCCATCATATCACGGAGGCGCTCATCTTCCAAAATTAAAATACCTTCAAGAATGATAACATCTCTCGGTTCAACAGGAATAACCTCTGCACTTCTTGTATGATTTTTGTAATCATAAACAGGCTTATTCACAGGCTCTGAGTTTTTCAGCTGCTTCAGATGCTCAAGGAGCAGGTCATTATCAAAAGCGAGAGGATGATCGTAGTTGGTCTGCAGTCGCTTTTCCATCGGCAGGTGGTCCTGATTTTTATAGTATGCATCCTGTTCAATCATAACGATTGACTGGTTCATAAACTGACGGTAAACCTCGTTTGCCACCGTTGTTTTACCGGAGCCCGAACCCCCTGCTACACCGATGATGATCGGCTTTTTATCCATTATAATACTCCCTTTCTCATCATATTATCAGGATAAAGAGGTCGATCAACTTTAAAGCGCACAACCTGCAGCGGATGTCTTGCTGCATCTAACTCTTTTCCTTTATCATTCCAGACGGTACCTACCTTCTGGGTGAAGTTCTCTATCTGCGGTCCGAAAAACTCTATTTCATCACCGGGCTCAAAATAGTTCCGTTGCTGCAGTGTCACCATTTGCGTTTCTTCATCATAGTCAAGAACAAGCCCTGTAAAGTCATGTGAAGCCTGTTTTTTATGATTTGTGAACAGCTGCTCTTCGTACCCCGGCGTATTTTCAAAAAATGCCGGTGCAGCAGGCCGGTTTGCACATTTTGCAAGTTCAGTAAGCCATTCTTTTTTGATATAAAAGTTATCAGGGTCAGCGCAGTACGCATCGATGACCTTCCGGTATACACTGACAACTGTTGCTACATAATGAATCGATTTCATACGGCCTTCTATTTTCAGACTGTCAATACCTGCTTCAACGAGCTTCGGAATGGCTTCTATCAGGTTTAAATCCTTCGGGCTCATGGCAAATGGAGCATCTCCATCATTAAACAGGGCAGTTTGATCTGCAGATTCAGCGTCCCCTTCATAAAGGAAGTAATCCCAGCGGCAGGACTGACAACATCCGCCACGATTGGAGTCCCGGGCTGTCATATGGTTACTCAGCACGCAGCGTCCGGAATATGCGATACACATAGCTCCGTGAATAAACGTTTCAATTTCGATATCCACGTTTCGCTTCATCTCCAGCATTTCTTCCAGACCCACCTCACGGGCAAGAACGACACGTTCAAGCCCTTCCTCTTTCCAGAAATTAACTGCCTGCCAGTTTGTGAGTGACTGTTGGGTAGACAGGTGAATCTCCAGTTTCGGAGCAGCCTGCTTGCACGTTTCGATGATTAGAGGATCGGCGACAATAATACCGCTGATACCTACACGCTCCAGTTCCTTCAAGTAGCCCTCAAGCCCGTCCATGTTTTCGTTGTGTGCAAATATATTTGTCGTTACATAAATTCTGGCGTTGAATTTGTCTGCATAGGCAACTCCTTCTGCCATTTCATCAATGGAAAAGTTACCTGCATTGGAACGGAGGCCAAAATCCTGTCCGCCGATAAAGACTGCGTCCGCACCATATTCAACAGCAATTTTTAATTTTTCAAGATTTCCTGCCGGTGCAAGAAGTTCCGGCTTTTTTGTAATGACACGCTTACCATCCGCTGTTTTAACTGATATCTCGGCCATACTTTTTCCCCCTTAATACACGGTTTCCTTAAAGAAGAAACCAGTATCCAGATCCCTGTTCTCAGGTTGAACTTCTTTAGCACGTAATAGAAAGTCTTCTTTTTTATCAAAGTAAGCATCAGCATCCGTCGCATACAGGTCGATTGCTTCCCTGTAAAGCTTTGTGACTTTCACAAGGTACTCCGGACTTTTCAGGATGCCTTCAATCTTAAAGCTGTCAATCCCTGCATCCACCAATTCGTCCAGTTCATCAATCATACACATATCTTTCGGGCTCATAATGTGAGTTCCATTCTTGTCTTCCCAGACGGGATATTTGTAATCACGCTCAGGGTCGAACAGGAAAAGACTGCGGTCTTTACTCTTTCCTTCCACCTTCAGATCCTTCCCCTGGAAGTCCATATAGTTTCCAATCAATGTGCGTTTGGACTGGAACATACAGCTCATCCCGTGCACTTGAACTTCAATCTCAACCTCTGCATTTTCCTTAATCTCCACTACAGAATCAAGGTTCAGTTCCCGAGCGAGCACAGCACGGCGGGCACCTTTTCTCCCCCAGTAATTGGCAGAATACCAGTTTGTCCCGGTTGTTTCCGTACTCCAGAACAAAGGTATATCAGGTGCTGATTCCCTGGCAATCATCAGTACACCCGGATCTCCAAAAACGACAGCATCCACACCGGCTTCGTTTAAAAAGGTAAGGTATTCCGGGAGCAGAGGCAGCATCTCATTGTGAAACAGAGCATTCACAGCTACGTATACTTTAGCTCCTCCTGCGTGAGCAGCTTCGACTGCTTTTTCTACTGCTTCTTTGCCAAATTCACCGGCAAGGCGTAGGCC
Source organism: Alteribacter salitolerans (assembly GCF_016901055.1). Taxonomy (NCBI): domain Bacteria; kingdom Bacillati; phylum Bacillota; class Bacilli; order Caryophanales; family Bacillaceae; genus Alteribacter; species Alteribacter salitolerans. The sequence continues at coordinate 140,810 of NZ_JAFEUX010000008.1, forward strand.
AAAACGTTCTTCACCAATCAAAAATGCATCCGCTCCAGCTTCAGTTAAAGGAGAAATATCTTCAACACGAGCAGGTGTTATAAGAAGCTCCGGTTTTTTTGTCATATCTGCACCAGCCTTTCTTATCCGTTGTTACGGGGTTCTTTTATACTTACCATCAATCCGTCTCCGATAGGATAGATCATGCTTTGAAAACGGCCGTCTGCCATGCGGGCTTCATTATACTGCTGCAGACGTTTTACCATCTGCTCCATACGCTTTTTCTCAGGTGTTCTTGTACCCGGTACAAACCCCTTAAAAAGGATATTATCGGAGAAAATAACTCCTCCGTCGTTAACCATCGGCTCATAAAGCTCAAAAAAACGTTCATATTGCCCTTTAGCCGCATCGATAAACAGTGCATCGAACGGTCCAAGCTGAGAAACCTGGTTCGCTGTTTCCAAAGCATCTCCTTCAATAATCGTGATCCGGTCCTGTGCATTCGCTCTCTCGTGAAACGCTCTTGCCTGACGGATACGATCCTCGTCCCGTTCAATTGTTACGACTGTCGAATCCTTAAGACGGTCTGCCATTCTGAGAGAAGAATAGCCGATTGCCGTTCCAATTTCCAAAATCCGCTTAGGCTTGTGAAGACTCATCATCAAAAGCATCGCTTCGAGTCCTGTCTGTTCCATAATCGGCACCCGTTCTTCACGGGCCAGAGATTCCATTTCAGATAAAATCCCGGTTCTTTCCGGGAGTAAAGCTTCTATATAGTGTTCTGTTTTCTTTTGATCGTTCATAAAAAAAGGGCCTCCTTTTTTGGGTGCCATCGGTTATAAATTATGCGCATTCAGTTATAAACACCGACTTATTTTAACATAAAAAGAAAGGAAATGCACGGGGCATTCCCTTTCTGAAGTCATTTTAATTGTTGTCACGGTGCTCCCTTAGAACATCCTGATGATCTGAATACGTTTCAGAGAAGAAAGACTGTCCGTCTTCTGAATGATAGAAGTAAAGATAGTCGTGATCTTCAGGATTAAGGGCAGCGATAATCGAGTTCTGGCCCGGGTTGTTAATCGGCCCCGGAGTAAGCCCTCTGTTCACATACGTATTGTATGGGTGATCTGTTTGTGTATCATCCCTGGTTGTACGTGATATATGCTTATTTTGGGCATACGCGATCGTAGGATCCATCTGCAATGGCATGTCATCTTCAAGGCGGTTATGAATAACACCTGAAATGGTCTCACGTTCCTCATCGCCAATCGATTCTGCTTCGATGATGGAAGCCATCGACAATATTTCATGAACAGTGTATTCACTTGCTTCAATTTCATCAGCCATGTTAGCCAGAATTCCCTGGGTTCTGTCCAGCATGGTTGTAAGGATTTCTTCCATTTCAGGGTTTTCTTCTGTAAAGTCATACCGTGCCGGGAACAAGTACCCTTCAAGCGGATGACGGATGTCATCGTCTTCCAAAATCTCTTCGTCCAGCATGGCATACTCATCAATGAGTTCCCTCAGGTAATCTTCATCAGAGAGGAGCTCCATAAACTCGTCGTACTCATGCTCTGTGTTTTCGGCAATGTGGTTGATAATTGTCTCCAGCCAGCGGCCTTCAGGAATTGTAAAGCTGAACTCATAGTCCTGATATACCCGGCCTTCTTTTAATGCCGCAATAATTTCATCCATATCCATGGACGGAGACAGCTCATATTCTCCCGCCTGAAATCCGCCTTCATTTTTATAACGGACATAATAGCGGAAGATGGTTGCGTTACTGATAAGTCCTTCGCTTTCCAGGATGTTTCCGATACCGGAAGTCGAAGAGCCGATTGGAATTTCAACTGATGTTGCTTCCTCAGCTTCTTCATCCACCGGTCCGATTGCATTTGTAATGTAAACATATGTACCCGCTGCTGCACCTACTACGGATAGTAAAATTACAACAAAGCAGATCAGCACGATCTTTCGCACCAAACTCGCTTCTTTTTGTTTTTCAATTAATTTGCCGCTTATTTGATTTTCTTCATGATTGTGTTGGTCTTTCTTATCGGACAAGATCTTTTTCCCCCTTCCATACGTCCTCTATTATACTATAATCCGACAAATTATCGATGCTTTTGCGGTATTTTATCTGTTCACTATGGCTTTGGTCGGTTGCAGCATGGAGCGGGACGGACCGGGTTATGGAGTCATGGAGAAAGTAAATCCGTTTGAGGTGTTATTCTGACGGATTGAGTTGTGTATGTGGCTAAACGTTGAAATACAGATCCTAAACGTAAAAACTGGGACCCTAAGTGTAAAATGCACCATCCTAAACGTAAAAATTCAGAGCCTAAGTGTAAAAACAGCCGCGCTGACCCGGATGAAATCAAATATCCGCAGGACTGAATTTATAAATAAGAATGGGAGGTCCTGTATAACCGTATTTGATTCTTATTTTTACCAGCTTATATTCGACAGATCTATTCGTCCGACTCGGTGGCCTGGCTGTATGACAGCAGCAAACATAGTATTCAAATTAAAAAACCGCCCTGCTGGGCGGTTTCATGATTATTCCACTTCGTCTTCTTCAGCTGTGAATGTGTTCAACAGTTCTTCAACCATTGCCCACTCTTCTTCTGATTCAATTGGGAAAAGAGCGATGTCTTCGCCTTCCGGCTCTTCGTATTTGAACGCATGAACCTCGATTTCTTCGTCGTCTGTCTCGTAAGCGCCCGCCGGGGCAAGGACGATGTAGGAGTTGCCTGTGCTGTCTACATCAAAGCTGAACAGCACTTCAAACAGATGCTCTTCCCCTGTTTCATCCGGGATTACGATTTGTTCTTGTTCTTCTGGTTTTTGCATACGAAATTCGCTCATGTAAAACCCTCAATTCTTCTCATTTTTAGGCACAACTTGTGCGCTTGAGTTTACTTTGCCGACTGCTGGCGGTCGAGATACCCTTGCAGGATCATCACGGCTGCCATTTTGTCGATTACGTTTTTTCTCTTTTTCCGGCTCACATCCGCTGAGACGAGCATACGCTCAGCAGCTACTGTGGACAGTCGCTCGTCCCACATTGTAACCTCAAGTCCGGTTCGTTCCTTTAATTGATCAGCGAACTCAAGGCACGCTTCTCCCCGTTCACCGACGGTTCCGTTCATGTTCTTTGGTAAACCTACTACAATGGTAGATACGTCGTATTCAGCAATAAAGTGTTCGATCCGTTTAATGGCCGATTCTTCATCACCTTTTTTCCACCTGATGGTCTCTACCCCTTGAGCTGTCCAGCCAAACGCATCGCTGACTGCTACACCGATGGTTTTCGTACCTACATCAAGTCCTAACGATTTCATTACTTCTCCTCTTTGTGCTGTGATAAATAGGATTTCACCAATTCCTCGATTAATTCATCCCGCTCAATTTTACGAATTAATGATCTGGCATCATTATGTCGGGGAATATAAGCCGGATCACCGGATAACAGGTATCCGACAATCTGATTGATGGGATTGTACCCTTTCTCTTCCAAGGACGCATAAACCGTAAGCAGAACTTCTTTTACGTCAGCATCCATTGAGTCATCGTGAAAGTTAAACTTCATTGTATTATCCATTGAACTCATCACAAACACCTCTCCAGTCTCTCCCACTTAAAGTGGAGAATTTACCTAATTTCATTGTACACGAAACAATCACGATAAGGAATTTCTTTTTACAAGCTCCGGTACTGCCTGCAGAGCTCCTTCAAGCTTGGAAGGATCTTTACCGCCGGCCTGGGCCATATCAGGACGGCCACCGCCACCGCCTCCGCAGCGCGCAGCCACTTCCTTGACGATATTGCCTGCGTGATACCCTTCTTTGATCAGATCTTGTGAAACAGAGGCTACAATGCTTACTTTTTCACCTTGGTTCGTTCCTAACACGAGGATACCCGATCCAAGCTTGTCTTTCAAAGAATCTGCCATCTGGCGAAGACCATTCATGTCAGATGCGTTTACTTTTACACTTAATACTTTAACCCCGTCCACAGTCTGAATATCGTCCAGTACACTGCTTGCTTCCATGTTTCCGAGCTTGGCTGAAAGGGATTCGTTTTCTTTTTGCTTTTCTTTCAACTGTTTTTGCAGCTGTTCGATACGCTTTGGAACGTCCTGAAGATTCGACTTAAGGCTTACAGCTGCTTCTTTCAATACATTAACCTGACCATTCATGTGAATGTAGGCATTCTTCCCGGTTAGTGCTTCGATTCGACGGACACCCGCTCCGATTCCTGCTTCAGAAACAATTTTAAACAAACCAATTTCAGCTGTATTGTTTACGTGACATCCTCCGCAGAGCTCCAGGCTGTAGTCTCCAACTTTAACGACGCGTACTTCGTCTCCGTATTTTTCGCCGAATAAAGCCATGGCACCCATTTCCTTTGCTTCGGCTAAGCTCTTATACATCGTGTGCACCGACAGGGCATTCCATACTTTTTCATTGACAATTTCTTCGATCTCCTTCATTTCTCCTTCCTGAATCTGACCAAAATGGGAGAAATCAAAACGGAGTCGTCCTTCTTCAACTAGGGAACCTGCCTGGTTTACGTGTTCACCAAGGACATCTTTAAGTGCCTGATGGAGAAGGTGTGTAGCTGTATGATTTTTAATAACACCGATGCGGTTTGTCTGATCGACCTTGGCGCTCAGTCCCATATCGAGCTCAAGAGTCCCTTCTACTACTTCAACCGAGTGAAGGTTTTGGCCGTTTGGAGCTTTTTGAACGTCCAGTACGTTCACTTTAACACCCTCAGTCTCGAATGTTCCTTTATCGGCAATTTGCCCGCCGCTTTCTGCGTAAAACGGTGTGCGGTCCACGATAATTTGTGCCTGTTCACCGGCCTTTACTGTTTCAGCAAGCTGCTTGTCTTTGACAATCACTTTTACGACGGACCGAATGTCAAGGACATCATAGCCGATGAATTCGCTTGGCTCTTTTATGTTGCCGAGTACTTCATCCTGAGTCTGCATGGACCCTGAAGATTGTCTTGCTGCCCGGGCACGGTCACGCTGCTTTTTCATCTCAGCTTCAAAGCCTTCAGTATCAACCGTAAAGCCCGCATCTGTCACATACTCTTCTGTGAGGTCCACAGGGAAGCCGTACGTATCGTAAAGACGGAAAACATCATCACCTGAAATTTCAGAAACACCATTTACTTTAGCCTGATCCATGACTTTATTAAGCATTGCAAGCCCGTCATGAAGTGTCTCGTGGAAACGCTCTTCTTCGTTTTTAACGACCTTTTGAATGAACGCTTCTTTTTGTTTCACTTCAGGGTAGAACGGCTCCATAATTTCACCAACTACCGGCACGAGTTCATACATAAACGGACGTTCAATTCCGATCTGCTTTGCGTAGCGTACCGCACGGCGTAAAAGGCGGCGTAGAACGTAGCCGCGGCCTTCGTTGGACGGTAACGCGCCGTCAGACACAGCAAATGTAACGGTACGGATGTGGTCTGCTACTACCTTAAATGCCGTATCTGTTTCTGAAGCGCTACCGTATTTTGTATCTGCAATAGCTTCTGTAGATTCGATAATCGGCATAAACAAGTCCGTATCAAAGTTCGTACGGGCGTCCTGAATCACGCTTACCATCCGCTCAAGACCCATACCCGTATCAATATTTTTCTTTGGAAGAGGCGTGTAGCTGCCATCCTGGTTGTGATTGAACTGGGAAAAAACAAGGTTCCAGATTTCAAGGTAACGCTCATTCTCTCCTCCAGGGAACATTTCCGGATCGTCCATGTCATCGCCGTATGCTTCACCGCGATCATAGAAAATCTCAGTATTTGGTCCACAAGGCCCTTCACCGATGTCCCAGAAGTTTTCCTCAAGACGGATGATCCGCTCTTTTGGCAGTCCTACTTCTTCGTGCCAGATTTGGAAGGCTTCATCGTCGTCAGGATAAATGGTCACGGCAAGCTTCTCGGGATCAAATCCGATCCACTTCTCATCAGTGAGGAATTCCCAAGCCCAATGGATTGATTCTTTTTTAAAGTAATCGCCGATCGAGAAGTTACCCAGCATTTCAAAAAACGTGTGGTGGCGGGCTGTCTTTCCTACGTTCTCAATGTCGTTTGTACGAATAGACTTTTGTGCGTTCACGATCCGCGGGTTTTGCGGAATCACCCGGCCGTCAAAGTACTTCTTCAGTGTTGCAACACCACTGTTAATCCAAAGAAGTGATGGATCTTCGTGCGGGACAAGGGAGGCACTCGGCTCCACGTCATGTCCTTTTTCCTTAAAAAAATCAAGATACTTCTGTCTTACTTCTGCAGATGTTAATCGTTTCATGTTTATTTCCTCCTTCATATTAATCACTTGGTCTTATCTGACTTGGATCATGTAATGCTGACGCTCCCTCGCTCTCCGTTTCCCCACGTGTGTCGTGCATTCGTCAACATTTTTTAAAAAAGATTCTTAAAAACACAAAAAACTCCCGCCCCTGAAAATCAGGGACGAGAGAGTTCTCACGCGGTACCACCCTGGTTACAGACTTGTTGTCTGTCACCTCGCAACACAATAACAGTGTGTCAGCCGGCAGGGATTAACCTGCTCTCCGGAGTAGCCGACCGTTACTCTTCATCGTGGTCCTCTTTCAGCCTGGGAGGTACCTCTCTTTGTGATGGGCTGTAACGATTCCGTTCCTTCAACAATTTTCATGTGGAATCACTTGTCTACCTGTCATTATAGAAATCGGTTAAAGCTTTGTCAATATTCCTGGCGTTCGATCACTTCTTTTTTTTCTCGTAACAGCTTACGAATATGAATAATAAACACTTTCAGCACAGCCAGTAACGGAACAGCTACGATAAGACCGATGATTCCTGCAAGCTCACCGCCTACTACGAGGGCAAAAATAATCAACACCGGGTGCATATGAAGAGATTTCCCTACAATAAGCGGGGCAAGGATATTTCCTTCAACTATCTGAACGATGATGATAATTGCCAGAGCGAAAACCACCAGGTTTATGCTCTCTGTGAGAGCAATTAGCAAAACAGGAACTGCACCGATAACCGGCCCGAAGTACGGAATGATATTCGTAACGGCAATAAACAGGGCAATTAAGGATGCATAAGGCAGTCCGATGATCCAAAAACCGATAAAAGCAACCAGACCTACTCCAAAACAGACAAGCAATTGGCCGCGGATGTAATTTCCGAGAGACTCATCTACGTCTGCAAGAAGCTGTTTCCCTTCACTCCGAAAACGTCTCGGTGTAAAATACCAGACTACTTTATGAATCAGTTTAATGTCTTTTAAAAGGTAAAAGACGATAAACGGAATAACGATAAACAAAAACAGAAAATCAAGGGCGGTTCTCAGGAAATCGACCAGCCCGAGAAGAGCATCCGCAGTAAAGGCTTCCCCCTTTTGAAGCCACGCTTCTGCTTTAACCTGAAAGCTGTCAGGGAGCCATTCCGTCTGCTCATGAAAATCAGACATAAACCCCCGGTATGTATTTGCGAGCCCCGGAAGCTGATCGAGAAAGTCCCTGCCTTCCTGAATAAAATACGGTGTTGCTTTAACGATGGCAGTGACAAATACAGCTAAAAATAACCCGAAGATGAGAAGAATCGAATAGGGACGGCGGACGTTCCTCTGATCAAGCCACACCACAGCCGGATGAAGTAAATATGCGATAAAAACAGCAAGGAGAAATGGGAGAAAAATTCGCCCGACTTTTATCCAGAGCTCCTTAAGCTCAACAACCATCATATAAAGAACTGCAATGATGACTAAAAACAAAACTACAGCCCCAAGCTTAACGAGTCTTCTCACATACCTCTCGTGCATCGCATACACCCCCTCATCCATTTAGGGTGCATCCAAATCCATCCTTTTAGTCACAAAATTGTCGGGGGTCTGTCCCCGCACAAAATTATGCGGGGACAGACCCCCGACAATTTGAAAAACCGGCAGGAAAGTCTGCCGGTTCTTGTTTTACGAAATTGCTTTCTTTAAACGTCGCTGGTAACGTTTCATCTGGCGTTTGCTTGGGATGTAGTCATCCAGGTCAAACTCCTCCAGGAAGTTTACGTTCCCCATCCGTTTTTTCCATCGTCTCCGGGTCTTTTTGTCCATGCTCATGGCATAGGCAGCAGCGCCGGCACCGATGGCCATTAAAGATAAATACCTCATTCGTCTGTCACCACCAGTCAGAAGTCTGTTTCGACACGACGTTCCTCTTCTGCAAACAGGTCATCGAGAGAACTTAAACTCCCGTCTGCTTCTACTTGGTGTAATGATAATCGTCCGTTTGACAAGGTGAGTTCAATAAAACAGTTCCAGCAGTAAAATTGATTTGAACCGATTTTTCCAATATCTTTGCCTTTGCAGTTTGGGCAACGCATTTCGCTCTCCTCCAAGCATTAACTGTGAGTCCGCAGCACCAACTGGTCCTTTTCGACTCTGAGAGGACAGTCAGTTTTTACAACATGCCTGCCTTCAGTAAAGTCCGAAATAAAACCATTGGTCACTTCATACCCTACAATCGTGCCCAGATCGTCAAGAAAATATACATCTTCCAGAAGCCCGGTTACGGCCCCGTCTTCCGTTAACAAAGGCTTTCCAAAAAGATGATTTTTCCCGTCATGAAAGCGGAAAAGCGCTTCGGGTGCAAACGACAGATCTGCATCACTTTTTATATAAATCGCTGCAGCCTCTGTTTTTTCAATGGTATCCAAACGCAGGAATTTACGTCTTTGCCACCATTTCCTCCCCGCTACCCAAAAGCCGGTCACACTGCCGCTGTCATCAACAAAGAGATCGCTCACTTTACCAATATTCGATCCATCAGCCAGTAAAAAAACGGGTGTTCCCTTGACCTTTTGAAATGTTCGCAAAGTGCATCACACTCCTTGAACACTCCTTAGTCTTTGGTAACACCCGTTTTATCATGCTGGTGAGTCACTTCCATAAATGCCGCTTTCAGCTTTTCACGAAGGGTCGTGTTCCGCCCGGTCCCTTCTTCACGTCCAACAGCAAGCTCAAGGGCCTGCCATTCACCGCACATTAACAAAAAGTCCCTCGCCCTTGTCACACCGGTGTAAATCAGATTTTTACGGAGCATTCTCGCATAGCTCCGCACAATTGGCATAACAACAATAGGGAATTCGCTTCCCTGTGATTTGTGAATGGAGCAGCAGTATGCGTGGGTGATCTGATTTAAGTCCGACTTTGAATAAGCGACTTCAATTCCATCAAATGAAATAACGATCATCGTCTGGTTCTGCTCCGTTTCTTTTGGTGTGAAAATCGCAACTATCTCACCTCTGTCCCCGTTATATACGTTCTCTTCGGGATTGTTAACGAGCTGAAGAACCATATCGCCATGCCGGTAGACTACATCTCCGTAGGCCACTTCCCGCCTGCCTTCTTTTTTTGGATTAAACAACTCCTGAAGCATTTCATTCAAAGCTGTAACACCTGCGTCCCCACGATACATAGGAGCCAGGACCTGAATATCTTTCGGGGTGTAGCCTCTCACTATTGCTCTTTCACAGATTTGTTTAACCGCATCAGCTGTCTGGGACATGGCACATGGAATAAACCGGAGATCGCTGCTTTTACGGTCTACCTCTGCAAGGTTCTTCCCTTCTTTTATAGCATGGGAAAAAGTAATGATGCTGGAGCCTTCAGCCTGTCTGAAGATGGCCGTCAGCTGAGCAGACGGCAACAGTTCCGTTGACAGGATGTCACTCAGAACCTGACCCGGCCCTACCGAGGGCAGCTGATCTTCATCTCCTACAAACAGAACCTGCATGTCGTCAGGAATCGCTTTTAGCAGCTGATTGCAAAGCCAGGTGTCCACCATGGACATTTCATCCAAAATAATCAGGCTTCCTTCAAGCTGATGATGATCACCGTATTCAAAGTCGTCCTGATTTCCTTTAAAGCCAAGAAGCCTGTGAATCGTTGAGGCAGGAAGACCTGTAGACTCGGTCATCCTTTTAGCCGCACGCCCTGTTGGGGCGGCGAGAATAACCGGGAACTGATCGTCTTTTTTATAGTCATCGGGATTTACCGAAACACCCTTTAATTTTCCGTAAACTTCAACGAGACCGTTTATCACTGTCGTTTTTCCTGTTCCCGGTCCCCCGGTCAGAACCATTACGGGAGAGGTAAGAGCCGTCTGGATGGCTTCCTTCTGAGTAACTGCATATTCGATTCCCAGTTCTTCTTCTACTCTGCCTAGAGCTTTTAAAAACTCGGATTCCGGAAAATCCTCTACTGATTTTCCACGGCTGATCAGCCGGTGCAGATTGGAGACAATCCCCTTTTCAGCAAAGTACAGGGTAAGAAGGTACATCCGTTCTTCTTCTACCATCACTTTGCCTTCTTCACCCATCTCAATAACCGCCTGGGCAATATCTCCTTCATCCACACGTTCTCTCTCACTGAGAAGCCTTTGAGCCCCGGTCAGAACAGCCTTAACGGGCGTGTAAACATGACCTTCATTCATCGTCTGTTCTGTAAGTACATAAATGACGGCAGCTTTGATACGATCTGGATGGTTTCCTCTGAGACCACGCTTGTAGCCGATGGCATCAGCTTTGGAGAATCCGATTCCTTCCACGTCTTCAATCATTTTATAAGGGTTCTCTTCAATGATCCGCATGGCATCAAGTTTATATGCCTGATACACTTTCATGGCGAGCTGCAGTCCGAAGCCGTAATCATATAACGTTAACAGGACCTGCTCTACGCCTTGCTCCTCAAGGAGAGTACCGTAGATCTTATTAGCCTTGTCCTTTTTCAGTCCCTCCACCTGGTAAAGGCGGGTTTTATCCTCAAGAATGGCCGTAATGGCCTGATCCCCAAGTGTTTCAACGATATTTTCAGCGGTTTTGGCGCCAATACCGGGGAACCGGTCACTTGATAAGTAATGAATAATTCCCTGTTTCGTCTGTGGGACTTCTTTACGGAACTGCTCAGCTTTAAACTGCTTTCCGAACCGCGGATGGTCTTTTATTTCTCCATGAAAAAGATAGGTCACATCATAATCGAGTTTAGGGAGAATCCCCACCACCGTAAGTTCACGGTCCGGAAGATCCAGACTCGAGTCTGTGACCTTTATTTTTGCAACTGTATACAGACTTTCTTCATTGTGATAAATCAAATGAAGAAGTTCCCCTTTTGCATAATTTGCTTCAGTTGATTCGCTCATCATAAGCAGACCTGCTTTCCGGAGCTTCTATCGCTTCTGGTCTTGATCTTTCACCCTTAATCAGCTTAATTTCCATTAAGCTGAGCTTCAATTTGCTTTTTACCATTGTGGCTCAGCACATGATCCGGCTGGATGGCTATAGCCCGTTCGAACATCTTAAGAGCTTTCTCCGCTTCGTCTTTATACGCATAAGCAACACCAAGGTTGAAGCAGCTGTCCGCGTGCTCAGGGTCCAAAAGAAGGACATCATTAAAAGCTTCAACCGCCTGATCCACAAGTTCCAGCTGGGCAAGTGTAAGAGCATAATGAAAATTAGCATCAATATCCTTCGGGTTTAATTCAATCGCCCGCTGCAGACTTGGCAGAGCATGTGATAAATCGTTCATCTGGTAATAGCTGAGACCGAGCATATAATAAACATCGGACTCCAAAAGGCCATGCTCCAATGTCTTCTGGTAAGCCTCAATTGCTTTTTCGAAGTTATCCTGGTTAAAAAAGATATTCCCTTTGCCGTAATGGGCCGCTGCTGTATTTTCATCGATGGAAATCGCTTTTTCAAAAAATCGAAGGGCTTTCTCATCCTCTTTGACTGCAGCCAGAAGATTTCCGAAGTTCGTATATGCAACCGGATCTTCAGGATGCTCCTCTATCGCTTCGTTTAATAATTTCGCTGCAGCCTCAAGATCTCCTTCCTGCATTTCCTTTACAGCCTGCTGATTTTTGTCTGTCATTGTTGCCTCTCCCCTTGTTGAATGATTACTTTGTAATGACCTCGTCTATCGTTCCACCGCCCAGGCATACGTCCCCATCATAGAAAACGACAGCCTGTCCAGGTGTAATCGCCCGCTGTGGTTCTTTAAACGTCACAGTTGCTTCTGTGCTGCCGGTCAGTTCGACCGTTACTTCCTGGTCCGCTTGTCTGTATCTGAATTTCGCTGTACAGCTTAACGTCTTCCCTTCTACAGGCTCAATCCAGTTGATTTTAATGGCCTTTAATCCATCTGAATACAGGTTAGGGTGATCATATCCCTGTCCTACCAGGAGGACGTTTCTCTCCAAGTCTTTTCCTACGACAAACCACGGTTCTCCGGCCCCGCCGATACCAAGGCCGTGACGCTGACCGAGAGTATAATACATTAAACCATCATGGGTCCCTTTTACTTCCCCGTCTATGGTCTGCATTTCACCTGGCTGGGCAGGCAAAAACTCACTGAGAAATTCCTTGAAATTGCGCTCGCCTATAAAACAAATACCTGTGCTGTCTTTCTTTGAAGCTGTGGCGAGGTTCGCTTCTTTTGCAATTTCACGGACTCTGGGCTTTTCAATTTCCCCTACCGGAAACATTACATGCTGAAGCTGGTCCTGGCTTAAAGCATTCAAAAAGTACGTCTGATCTTTGTTATCGTCTATGCCGCGGAGAAGCTGCACTTTACCGTCTTCTCTTCCGATTCTGGCATAATGTCCTGTTGCCAGATAATCAGCTCCCAGTGATAAGGCATGATCCAGGAAAGCCTTAAACTTAATTTCCTTGTTGCACATCACATCCGGGTTTGGGGTGCGTCCCGCTTTGTATTCTTCAAGGAAGTATGTGAAGACCTTGTCCCAATATTCCTTCTCGAAGTTTACAGCATAATATGGAATTTCAAGCTGATTACAGACGCGGATAACATCTTCGTAATCTTCAGTTGCTGTACACACGCCATTTTCATCAGTGTCGTCCCAGTTTTTCATAAAAATGCCGATTACATCATAGCCCTGCTCTTTCAATAAATAAGCCGCTACAGAGGAATCTACTCCGCCGGACATTCCTACAATTACCCTGGTATCTTCAGGTGCTTTTTTTACTTGTGCCATCGTGTGCCACCTCCTGTTATTTTACTAAACGCTTTACTGTATTTGCTGTCTGTTTTGCAGCATACAAAACATCTTCTTCTGTTAATCCTTCACCAAAGCTGAAACGGATGGCCGACTGACTTCGGTCCGGATCATCAGGGAACATTGCTGAAAGTACATGGGAAGGCTGAACCGATCCAGCTGTACAGGCAGAGCCGCTTGATACAGCCACCCCTGCTATATCAAGGTTTGTGAGCATTGATTCAACATTTGCTCCCGGGAAGCTCACGTTTAAAATATGAGGCATACGGTCGTCACTGCTGCCGTTAACATAGAAAGTAAGATCTTGCTCTTCAAAAGTATTTAAAATTATATCCCGGTATTTTTCGTACGTTTCACGTTTTTGAATCCGTTTGTCCAATGTCAGCTGTACGGCTTTCTTCATCCCTGCAACAGCCGCCACGTTTTCCGTACCGGCACGGCGTTTACGCTCCTGTTCCCCGCCGTAAAGAGCCGGGCTCACAGACAGTCCTGCTTTTAAATACAAAAAACCGATTCCTTTTGGTCCGTTAATTTTATGAGCTGACACACTCATCATATCGACGTTCAGCTTCCTTACATCGATTTCTTCCATTCCAAAAGCCTGGACCGCATCTGTATGGAAAACAGCCGTATGATCTGTCAGCAGACGCCCAATCCCGAAAATTGGCTGGACTGTTCCTACTTCGTTATTTCCAAACATAACAGAAACGAGAATGGTGTCCTCTCTGAGTGCCTGCTTTACCTGCTCAACAGTAATCCTTCCTGACTCATCCACGGCCAGGTAAGTAACCTCAAACCCCTGTGTTTCCAGGTACTCAAAAGCATGCAGAATCCCGTGATGTTCGATTTCAGTTGTAATCAGATGACGGCCCTTCTCCTTATGGGCTGTCGCATAACCGATAACAGCAAGGTTATCCGATTCTGTGCCGCCGCTCGTAAATATAATCTCATCGAACCGGGCATTGATTGCGGAAGAAATACTTTCCCTTGCACTGTCCAGCCCCCGTCGTGCCTCTCTGCCGAAATGATGGATACTTGACGGGTTACCGAATGCTTCCTTGTAATAAGGCATCATTTCTTCAACAACTGCAGGTGCTACCGGGGATGTTGCTGCATGGTCCAAATAAATTCTCTTCAATATTAATCACCTCTCGGGCCGATAAATCGTCCCTTTACTCATAACAAAAGCGAGGGCTAAAAACAGGCCTCACTTTAGCCGTACATTTCACTATTCCTTCTGACAGTTACTGCAGAAAAGTCTCTAAATGTAAAACATATAGTATTCCTGATCTCCCTGATCTTCATATGTGGCAAGGTCGTGGAGAGTCGTATTGTCCAAAACATCTTTTACAGCGTCCCGGATCTTTATCCAAAGGTCCCGCTTTGCCGGTTCTTCATCGTCGACAACTTCAACCGGGCTGATCGGCCCTTCCAGAACCCGGATAATATCACCGGCTGTAATGTCCTGTGGTTCTTTTGCCAGCATGTATCCCCCATATGCCCCCCGCACACTCTTAACGAGCTGGGCATTTCGAAGAGGTGCTATGAGCTGTTCCAGATAGTGTTCGGATAATTTATGGTCCTTTGCAATCGATTTTAGTGAAATCGGACCTTCACCGTATTTTTTTGCCAAAGCCATCATAATAGTGAGTCCATATCTTCCTTTAGTGGATATTTTCAACGCTAATCCCTCTTTCCATTCTCCGGTCCATCCAGGTCTGACACAAAACCAGGCAGTGTCCCGTAACCGGGCCGATTGTTAAACTGAATATAATTGTTCCGAAAAAAACAGGGCCTCCGAGATACCAGCCAAAAGCTAATACAACGATCTCCATTAAGCCTCTGATACGCGAGGCCGTCATTCCTGTTTTCTCAGACACAGCAAGCATAAAACTGTCTCGCGGACCTGCACCGCAGCGCGGGCTGATATAAAGACCAATCCCAAATCCCATAATAAGAATTCCTGCAACAAGCATGAATCCCTGCCCAATAAGGGTACTCGGTGTAGTCAGGATGAACAGGTGAATATCTACAAAGACCCCGACAAGGATCATATTCAAATAGGCTCCTGCTTTCGGCCATTCTTTTGTTAACATGGTTGCCGTAATAAGCGTAATAAAACCCATAATTATTGTCCAAGTACCAATTGTAAGTCCAAATTGATTGGTCAGTCCGATATGAAGTACATCCCAGGGTGCACTTCCCAGATCTGCAAGAATTGTTAACGATATGCCCAGGCTCATAATGATCAACCCGATAATATAGACGGACCACCTGAAAAACTTCTGGTCCGGTACAGATGTCTTCATATTCTGCTCCTCCCGCCTGATAAAAGGAAACACTATCCATTCTTTTCAGACAGGTTTACTTGTATTATCATTTATCTTTCCTATATTATAGCACATAAATGTTCAATAAAAGGCATCCGTGGTATGATCAGACTGTTGTATAAACGTACTTGCAAAAGGCCTGAATACCCTTTACAGCCACTAGCATTTTAACGGTGTTTGAAGATAATTGCAATCATTAAATCCTAGATACAGGGGGAAAAATCATGGACTTGTTCGACTACCCTGAAAACAGTAAACCGAAAGGCCCTCTCGCTTCCCGGATGAGGCCCAGAACCATTGATGAAGTCATCGGCCAAAAAGGCATTATCGGAGAAGGCACTTTACTCCGCCGTGCCATTCAGGCCGACCGGCTGACAGCGATGATCTTTCACGGTCCCCCTGGAACAGGGAAGACAACATTGGCAAGGGTCATCGCCAATTCCACATCTGCCCGTTTTGAACAGTTGAACGCCGTTTCAGCCGGAATTAAAGATGTGAGGGCAATTGTTGAACGGGCAAAAGAGCGTCTCAAATATGAAGAAACGAAAACCATTCTGTTTATTGATGAAATCCACAGGTTTAATAAAGGACAGCAGGATGCCCTTCTTCCATTTGTTGAAGACGGGACGGTCATTTTAATCGGGGCTACTACGGAAAACCCTATGTTTGAAGTTAACCCCGCCCTTATATCCAGGTCTCGTCTTTTCAGATTATCTTCTCTGGAGGATGCCGAAATCGGGAATGTGATCGATCATGCGCTGGGTGACAAGGAGCGGGGATTTGGAGAATATCAAATCACTCTCGACCAAAATGCCCGCGATCATTTAATTGACGTAGCCAACGGAGATGCCCGCACGGCACTCAACGCTCTTGAACTGGCCGTTCTCACAACAGATCCCGATGAAGACGGGATCATCCGGATTGACCTTAATACAGCTGAAGCATCTATACAAAAGAGAGTCGTTCACTATGATAAACAAGGGGACAATCATTACGATACAATATCTGCTTTTATAAAAAGCATCAGAGGTTCTGATCCTGATGCCGCATTATACTGGCTTGCCAAAATGATTTATGCAGGAGAAGATGCGAAGTTTATTGCAAGACGTCTTTATGTTCACGCTGCTGAAGACGTGGGACTTGCGGACCCGAACGCCCTTCTGATCGCACAGGCGGCGGCACATGCTGTCGAGTTTGTCGGATTGCCTGAAGCACGGATTCCATTAGCAGAAGCTACGCTGTATCTGGCCACCGCTCCTAAAAGCAATGCTGTCATAAGTGGTATTGACAGTGCTCTTCAGGCTGTTGAAAAAGAAAAACGCGGTGATGTTCCTGTTCATCTTCGTGATGCTCATTACAAAGGAGCTTCAAAGCTGGGACACGGTGAAGGATACAAATACCCCCACAATTACGAAAATCATTATGTACCGCAGCAGTACCTCCCCGACCATCTTAAGAACAGGATATTTTACACACCTTCTACCAACGGGTATGAAAAAACGGTACAAAAACGTCTGGATTACTTTGAAGACCGTAAACAGAATAAGAAATAAAAGTGTTTAAAGATCGCCAGTTTCTTTAAGAGGGCGGCCCACAGGGAAGATGTTTCCTTGTTGGCCGCCCTGTTTGCTGTTCACTAGAAGGTGAAAGCTACCATATTGGAAGAAGCTAGTAATTTTTAGTGAGTCTGGTATATTTACTCTTTTATATGACCATGTTAGTAGTAAATCGTGAATCTTAACCAAAGAAAGGATTGTGCAATCATGAAAGTAAGACAAGATGCATGGTCACAAGAAGATGATCTGCTGCTGGCTGAAACTGTATTAAGACATATCCGTGAAGGAAGCACCCAGCTTAACGCATTTGATGAAGTAGGGGATGCCCTTAACAGAACATCAGCTGCCTGTGGCTTCCGCTGGAACGCTGTTGTGCGTAATAAATACGACGACGCAATCAAACTAGCAAAAAAACACCGGAAAGAACGTAAACGCCGTTTGGCTCACGATGCCAAGCCTGTTACAACCCCTTCAGTTAGTGAACCTTCAGCTATCGAAAAAACCTACCGCCCTGAAGAACCCTATCAGGTGGCAGAGGAAGCTGAATTGGTTGAAGTGACTCTTCCGCCGGTTACACACCGTAAACGGGAAATGACTCTCACTGACGTAATCGAGTTCCTTGAGCGCATGGCACAAAACAACTACATGTCTGCTACTGCCAAAGTGGAAAACGACAGACTTGTAAGGGAAAATGATTTTCTTAACCGTAAAGTAGCCGAGCTGGAGGATCGTTTAAAAGAACTGGAAGAAGAGCATAAAGTGGTCGAAGAGGATTATCAATCCATTATACAGATTATGAACCGTGCCAGACGGATGGCTCTTCTTGAGGAGGAAGTAAGCGAAGATCGCGCAGCTCCTGCATTTAAGATGGATAAAAACGGAAATCTCGAGAAAATTGCAAAATAAAAAAACTGCCCTTACAACAGGGCAGTTTTTTTGCAGTTAAAATCCCGCTAATGATTAACGGGAGAGAATTAAAGTGGATAAGGATCCCGGTATAGCCGTTTTTTCTACTCTTGTTTTGAACCTGCAATAGCAGGTGGGTGCTTTGTCTTTCGCTTCACGCTTCCTCTATGTACTGCAAGGCCTGCACTCCACGCAAGAACGAGTAAAGCTCCCTATGTTCTTGTGTTGGCTCAAAACGTTGAGTTACCACGGTCAATCTAGGACCCTTATGATTAAACCTCGTATGTGAGAGATTCAATCTTTGTCTTATTATATGTAGTACCCTCTCAGATCATGAATAAACACTTTTTTCTGACTTTTTTCATTTCAGGACTATAGTCGCAGTGTGATCTGTTTTTATGTTTTAAAAAAATTTAGGATCCCCCTGTTAGGCAGGGTGCTAAACCCCTCCTTTTATTTCGGCAGCTTCGTTGAACGGAATACGCTCCCTTTCCGCGGACTCGCGCCGAGCCTCCTCGGGGCTTTGCCCCTGCGGGGTCTCGCCTTTCTCGCACTTTTGCAGGAGTGTCGCGTATTACGTTCAACTCCGCACGATGCGCTGTAAGAATCAGAAGATATAGAGACCACAGCCGAATAATACCGCAAACAAGTTTGCAAACGCCATGGTGAGAATTAATGTTCATGAACGTCTGTTTTCATAAAGATTGTTGCTCTAGCTAAAAAAGTATTGAAGCCGAAGTGCCTGAGACTCCCTCGGGAAAAGTTGATGTACCAGGGGTTAAGATCCCTTCTAGTTCTTTTAAAAAAATTATTTATTGAGGTGGTGATCCAATACTCTTCTTACCTTTTCTAATTTTAGAAAAGAAAGGGAGTGAGATTGACGCGTCGCGGTAGGAGATTGGAAATCATCTCCTTATTCCGATATAGGCACATAGGAT
>NZ_JAFEUX010000009.1:0-142642 GCF_016901055.1 Alteribacter salitolerans
ATCCTATGTGCCTATATCGGAATAAGGAGATGATTTCCAATCTCCTACCGCGACGCGTCAATCTCACTCCCTTTCTTTTCTAAAATTAGAAAAGGTAAGAAGAGTATTGGATCACCACCTCAATAAATAATTTTTTTAAAAGAACTAGAAGGGATCTTAACCCCTGGTACATCAACTTTTCCCGAGGGAGTCTCGAACATTCCGGCTACATCCTCTTTTACATTCTTATTTGAGTGCTTTTAAACATGAAGCAGCTTACAGGTTTCTATATGCTGGTAGAGGCTGGGACAGAAGTGTTTTAATCAACGAGAATCCGAACAAATAACATGCTGTGCAAATAAATCGCTCCTGAAATATACTCCGCTTTCCGCGGAAAGCGGGTGAGCCTCCTCGTGCTGCGCACTGCGGGGTCTCACCTTTGCTTTTCATTCCGCAGGAGTCTACGTATATTTCATCCGCTATGTTCGCGTATTGTTCGGATTCTCAGCTAAACACTTTCTTTATGTCCCAGCCTCATTTTTATGGGGATAACGAAACGCGAAGAAACGAAATAAGTACTCCAACGCCCCTTCCCTTAATGTTCTCTTAACCGTATTGCCAAAGAGAACAAGTTCATTGTAAGGAAGAGGAACCTGGAGGCATTACCTTTTCTACTGCTCTGTGTAAGCAGCCGGGTTTCTGTGGGGAACGGTACGCTTCATGACTTATTTAGAAAGTTATCGAAAGAAGGTGTCCGTATATCACCTCATGGTCTAAATGAGCAGTTTAATAAGCAAGCAGTAAGCTTTTGGAGTGTATCTTAGAATTTTGGTAAGAAAACAAAGAAGCCGCCAAGCCTTCTAAACTTGACGGCTATGGGGTCTCCCCCCGAACTCGCTTTTCCCGCAGGAGCGTCGCTCATTCGCTCCAAAATCAACTCTTTTTTAAGACAACAATATCCTTTAATACAGCAACTTATAAAAGCCATTGTACAACTGACTTCAAAAGTACAGGGGAAACATAGGCTTCATAAACACTCATCAGAGTAACGACTGCCCCTGTGAACAATAAAAAAAGTGAATAAGCTGTAAAGTGCTGAAATATAGGTTCGTACCCTTTTCTTATAATCTGTCTGCAAATCTTCAGGCTGAATGAAATTGATACCGTCGCTGTGATAATAAAAACAGGCACGAGAATCAGGTTTTGAGGGAAGATAGCCGCAAATGCCAGAATAAATCCGTCAAAGCCCATCTGGCTTACAAGAAAACCAACTGTAAAACCGATAACAAGTCCCTTTAGAAAAAGGAGAATAAGAATAATCGGCAAACCGATAACAGACAGTCCTAAAAACCACATTAAGCCCAGGTATTTGCTGTAATGGGCAAACGTCTGGGTAAATGCTTCCTCAGATGATGCCAGCTCTCCCTTTTCAACCTGTCCGAAAAACTGGCTCAAATACGTAAACAGGTCATTTTTCTGTCCAGCCGTTAAATTGTTTACAATTACAGCTCCAAAAATCACACCCATCATAAGCAGTACGATGGAGAATACATAAATGGAACGATTCTCTTCGATATGGATCAGAATTGCTCTTCTAAAACCGCCTTTCATCCGGTTCATCTGATTCGCCCCTTCATAATGTGTCATCGGCTCAGTGACTCATTGTTACTCTATGAATCTACTTTGCACTCTATGACATGAAATAAGGGACACTTACATCAGGAATCAGGCTCGTTTTGAACATCGCAGGAGGATGTGTATGTTGATTTCCGCTCCAGCCCTTCAGGAGACTCTCTGGATCACGCTCTTGGAATACAGCAAACCTGCGTCAATCAACACAGGTGTTAACCCTGCTTTTTCAAAAGCCAGTGCTGAATGGCCAGAATTGTCTTCGCATCATGAACAGCCTCTGTTTTTATCATCTCAAGTGCCTCATCCAATGTAACTTCAATCTTTTCAACGAACTCATCCTCATCCGTTTTTACTTCTCCAGGCTCTAACTCTCCGGCTTCATATAAATAAACGATTTCATCAGCAAATCCAGGGGAAGTATAAAATGAAGCAATCTTTTCCATTGACGCCGCAGCATACCCCGTTTCTTCTTCAAGCTCCCGAAAAGCGCACTGCTTTGGATCTTCACCTGCTTCAAGCTTGCCCGCAGGGATCTCCGCAATTGTTTTTTCAAGGGCTTTGCGGAACTGGTTTACAAGAACAAGTTTATTCTCTTTTGTTACAGCAAGCACCGCAACAGCCCCCGGATGATTTATAATCTCGCGTTTACTCTCTTTCCCGTTTGGTAAAGCTACATCATGAACACTTAGTTCAATGATACGGCCTTCAAATATCTTTTCTTTGTTTAATGTCTTTTCCTGCAGATGATCTCCCACTATACCCACTCCCTCTTTTACAGTTCTCTTTTTTAAGAGCGATTCATAGTGTTAAGCATACCAAACTAAAGTGCCCATAAAAAGGAGAGATAAACGATGCATGTATACTTGAAAGAAAATGGTTTTGTCGTGGCCGGTAAAGTATGGCAGGTAAAAGCCTACCTGAAGAAGCTTTCTTCTCAGCATGATACAGTAGAACAATGGATTACAAAAGGAATTCCTGATCGTGATCGTTCTCAAGGATCCAATATAGTGCCGTTCCCACGCCGGTAAAAAACAACCTGTCTTCTTCATATGACCGGCCCATTGAACGAATCGGCGACACACCTGCCAGCGCTTTTTCCACCATTGCTTTCACTTTTCTCTCACAGATACTCTCAACTTCTATATGAGGCTCGCTGCTCAGCTCCCGGCAATCTTCCTTTATGTACCGGTCAGCCAATTCTCCGGCCGGTACCGGCAGCACGCTTGTTGCATAAGTGAATTCCAAAAGTGCCGTCTTTGTGTGATGTGACAGGCCAAGGTGTCTTTCTCTCCTGTCACTTTCTGAAAGCCTTGGTGTCCAGACAGGAACACCTTTACATTTCCCTATCAGATTGGCCCACTCAGCCATTCTGATTCCGCTGAATCCGTACCGGGTACCCGAGCCAACAACCCCTGGCCCTACTGTGACAACAATGAGCGCTTTTGGGTAATGATATATGGCAAACTGAAGTGCCGTTAATAGATTAATGGCCTCGAAATCCCCGCCAAATGCCTGGCCGATTGATATTGTCGTTACATTTTGATCCTCTTTTATCTTTTGCAGATGTCCGCTTACAGGTAAAGCAAGAGCTGCTGAATCGTCAATTACCGCTACCAGCTTCCCTTCCTGTTTTTCATGATGATACATTGCCTGCACAACCGGAAGCATACTGTGAAGTTCACAAAGTAAAATTGGCTTACAGTGCAGGTTCAGTCTCTCATAAAAGATAAACTGATCTTTCTGCTCAGGAGATTCCACAGTAAGCATACTGTGCTGAGAAGGCAGGTATCTCCCTTTAATAATGTGCCCCCTTGTATCACCTGCTGAAAAGGACACTTTTTCTTCAATACTTGCTACAATATCAAGACCACCTGTACCAAGCTTCAGGTCACTCGCTGTGACGTTTATTTTCACCTTGTCACCTTTTGATACATAAGGAAAGAATGATGCGTATAAAATGGCATAGCCGCACCCTCCGTCAACGGCCAGTTTCTGCGTATCTGCCGTCTCTTCAATCACATCAAGAACGGTAACTGTCTCAATCCGAAGCATCCTGTTTCCCCCTCCTTACACCAGCGTATTCATTCTGTTTTCTGTTCATACCAAGGTTAGTGCCTGATGTTTTAAAGGGGGTTTTGTGTGGTATTCTATACCAGAAAGATAGAGAACAGAAAGATCGCAGAAGGAGGATGAACTGTGAAAACGAACAGAATCGGCTCGTCTGATTTATATGTGACAGAAATCGGATTTGGGTGTATGTCCCTTTCAGGTAAAGATAAAGAAAACGAAAGAATCATCCACGAAGCGATTGATAAGGGTGTCAATTACTTTGACACAGCAGATCTCTATGAATTCGGAGCAAACGAGGAGTCAGTTGGGAAAGCACTAAGAGGTAAACGCGAGAACGTTATCCTCGCTTCCAAAGGCGGGAACGAATGGGGGGAAGGAATTGACGGCTGGAGATGGAATCCGTCCAAAGAACACTTGAAAAAAGCTGTCAAGAAAAGTCTCCAGCGGCTGGGAACGGATTATCTTGACCTGTATCAATTACACGGAGGAACGATTGAGGACCCTATTGATGAGACAATAGAAGCTTTTGAGGAATTAGTCCAAGAAGGAACCATCCGGTACTACGGAATTTCATCCATCAGGCCCAATGTCATTAAAGAATACCTCAGCCGCTCAAACATAGTTAGCGTAATGATGCAGTACAGTCTCCTCGACCGGCGTCCTGAAGAATGGTTTTCTCTTCTTAAGGAAAACGATGTTTCTGTTATTGCCAGGGGGCCTGTGGCCAAAGGACTCTTAACTTCACGATACAACGATAAGGTATCGGAAAAAGGCTATTTATCCTATGAAAGGGACGAGCTTATCAAAACCATAAGGAAGCTTGAACAAATCGCAGAGGAGAAAGATATGCCATTAAATGAGGTGGCCCTGCGCTACGTTCTTTCTGCGGAAACAGTAGCCTGTACCGTACCCGGTGCGTCTGACAGCAGCCAGCTGAAAAAGAATCTGCTCGCTTCAAAACAAGCTGATTTAACAGGACGAACAATTGAAGAACTTCAGGAAGTAACCAAATTGAGTTATTACGAAAACCACAGAAAATAAAAAGAGGGCGCTCATAAGGAGGAATTAATACCTTAAGAGCCGCCCTCAACTATTTTTGCATAGAAAGCAACACCTGTTTACTCTAGTCAGATGCTTCCCCGTTCTCTTCATATCTCTCTTTTGCTTCGTCCAGAAACTCTTCCAAAACCCCGTAATCAAGATAGCCTGTATGCCGAATAATAATTCTTCCATCCGGATCGAGAATATACGTAAGAGGCATGGCAATTACCTGATAATCGAGAGTCACTTCATTATTCCTCGCCATCAGGGTAGGAAATGAAATATTAAATTCATCAATAAACCTGCCTACCGTTTCTTCATTTGGTTCCTGAGTTGTATTGTTTATACCCACAACCTGAACCCCGGCATCTCCGTAATCTTCCTGAAATTGAATGAGTTCAGGCATTTCTTCACGACATGGGGGACACCACGTTGCCCAGATATTCAATACAACATAGTCTCCTCTGAAGTCTGAGATGCTCATTTCCTCTTCCTCATCCCAAACCGGCAGTGAGATATCTTTAAGAAGCATTCCCGGTCTTACACCTGTTTCATCAACTTCTTCATAATCAGGTACTTCACCTTCATCTGCAACGTCAATACCTTCATTCTCCAGATATACGTCTAAAGGATCATTGCCTTGTGTATCTGAACGGTGATCATATACCACATAGGCAGCAACGAGCAGCGCAGCTGTTAGAATCAGCACGCTTGAAAGATGCTTTCCTTTCATTGCTCAATCCCCCTTTTCTTTCCTTGTTTTAGTATAGCGTTTATTGTCAATTAACGAAATATCCCTGACTTTTTTCACACAAAATTCAATGATTTACCCCTTCCTCTGTACTACAAATAAAGCGCTTTGTAAAAAATGTTGCTAAAACCGGTGTTGGTTACCTTCAAGTGTCTGCTGCATGTTCGAAATTTTCATGTTGTTTTCCTAATATGCCTTTTCCTTGCCAGGTCGTTTCCGTTTTTGCTGTACGTCTCTTACATCATAGTAAGATGAAGGTATTAAATAATACTTCCACATGAAAAACTTACTCAACACCTCAGGTTTCTGCTAGAATAAATAACAGTGTTTCTATAATCATGGAGGGAAGTCTTGTATGTCTATTATTGAAGCTATTATTTTTGGTATTGTTCAAGGAATTACTGAATTCCTGCCGGTTTCCAGCACCGCACACATTGTCATTACCCAGCTTGTGTTCGGATACACATTCCCGGGGCTGGCATTTGAGATCTACCTGCACATTGCTTCTGTGCTGGCTGTTATTCTTTTTTTCAGAAAAGACCTTTGGCATGTGATTACAGGGTTTTTCGGCTATCTGAGTAACCGCTCTGAAGAGAACCGCGTTTCGTTTTTCTTCGGTCTTTATATTATCATTGCCACATTTATTACAGGGGGTCTTGGATATCTCCTTTCTGATTTTGTGGCCGATTCCATTAAAACACCTGCCTTTATTGCTGGCGCTTTGACTGTAACGGGCTTTGCACTGATCTTTATTGAACGGTTTCATAAATATGGAAACCGATCTGAGAAGGATATGACATTCTTCGATTCTGTCATTGTCGGTCTTGGACAAACCCTCGCCGTTATCCCGGGTATATCGAGATCAGGATCAACTTTAGTAGTCTCTTTGTTTCTTGGTTTAAAACGGGAAACAGCCGTCCGTTACTCCTTTTTATTGGCGATACCTGTCATTCTCGGTTCAAGTGTTCTCGCCCTTGATGAACTTTCATCGGGCTTCATTAATCAGATTGGGGTCATGCCCCTTATCATATCCTTTGTAATAACGTTCATTTTTTCCTGGATCGGTATTGTATGGCTCATCGAATTTATTAAACGAAGCAAGCTGGTTTACTTTGCCGTCTATTGTTTCGTAGTAGCAGCACTTGTCTTTTTCCTGTTGGATCCGGGAACGGTTATGGATGTAGAATAAAAATTATACGTATTCTGAGGGTGAATCCTGAGGTAGAATGTATACCTTATGAGTCATCCTCTCTTTGTTTCTTTTCTATTAAAATTAAATAGAGCCATTTACCTTCATGCAGGGCTTTGGTAGAATAATTCCCAGTGTTTGTTTTACTATTTTCATAATTTCTTTTACTAATCATATAATCGAACAGGAGAGTCGGATATGGAACCAAGACAGGTAAGGTCCTGGGGAAAAGATTTAATTGGAATGGGGCTTTTGCTTCTATTTTTATTCCTCTTTCTCTTTAGTGACCGCCTCAGTAATACACAGTATATGCAAGATCTGCCGGCTGCGTGGATCAATGTAAATACCATCTTTCTCAGTATTGTTTTAGAAGCTATCCCGTTTATCCTGCTCGGTGTATTCGTTTCAGCCCTTATACAGATTTATGTATCAGAAGAAACCATTAAACGCTACCTTCCTAAAAATGCTCTGGGAGCTTTATTTCCGGCAGCTGTTCTTGGCGCCATCTTCCCTCTATGTGAATGTGCAATCGTTCCGGTTGTGGCAAGACTGGTTAAAAAAGGAATGCCTCTTCACGTAGGCGTCGTTTTCCTTGTTGCTGCACCGATTTTGAATCCAATCGTTTTTGCTTCAACCTTTTTTGCATTCGGATCAGACTGGACACATCCGGTACTTCTTTCTAGAATGTCCCTGGCATTTGTTCTATCCATTATTATCGGTGCGATTCTTTACATGCTGTTTCGTAACAGTTACCAGCTTCGCGCAAAGAGACAGGAAGACCCCACTCCCCATGAGGTACATACGCACCATCCGGATAAACCGGGTTTCATCAACAGAGTGAAAGAAACCGTTTATCATGCGGTGGATGAATTTTTCCTGATGGGAAAATATTTAATTCTCGGAGCACTCATCGCAGCATTATTCCAGACCTTTCTTGACCGCCAGGTTCTGCAGACAATCGGTGCAGACGAGTATTCTTCAGTACTTGTTATGATGGGATTTGCCTATCTTTTATCCTTGTGTTCAGAAGCTGACGCATTTGTGGCTGCTTCATTCGGTCAGAGCTTTACGACAGCCTCTCTAATCGGATTCCTTGTTTACGGTCCGATGCTTGATTTAAAAAATACTTTTATGCTGTTTGCTTATTTCCGGGTGAAGTTCGTTATTGCCTTTATGATCATTGTGACGATCGTAGTATTTGCTGCCATTATTCTTCTAAATCAATTTATTCTGCCAAACTGGTATCAATGGTTTTAATATGTAAAGTGGAGGTTCAGATTTAATGAAACAATATGATGCTTCATTTCATGCTTTCATCCAGGGTATTATTTTAATCGGCTTTGCGCTGCTTATGCTCTGGCTTACAATAAGCGGCAACATCATTTATTATATTGCACCCAAGATGATGCCCTTTGTTTATTTTGCCCTTGTGACGTTCTTTCTCCTTGGTACAATACAAATTTTCCGAAGTACCCGTAAAGAGCACGATCACGAGCATGGGGCTTCCTGCAGTTGCGGGCACGACCATAAAATTCCAGGTCCGCCTTTTGTAAAACTGGCTATTTACAGTGTCTTTATCCTTCCTGTTCTCCTTGGTTTTGTTCTTCCGGACAGAAGCTTGGACAGCTCTGCTGCTCAAAACCGCGGTATGACTCTGGGAAGCGGGAATTCACCTGCCGTTTCAGCTGCTCCCCCCCCTTCTGATCAAGCAGAAGAATCAGGTGAGCCGAGCCGGGCCGAAGCTTATCTTGAAGATCCTGATGCCTATATGGAAGAGTTGGAGGAAGGCAGTCAGGATGATGGTGAAAACACCGATAAACTTGACGAACATTATACTATAGAAGATTTTTATGATCAGGAGGGCTTCGATCAGTATTATGTGGAGCTGGCAGAGCGTCTTGAACATGAAGATGTGATCACGGTGACAGAAGAGAACTACCTGGATATTATGACAGTTATGGACGTTCATTTAGAGAAATTCATCGGCAAGGAAATTGAAATGATCGGCTTTGCTTACCGTGAGCCTGACTTTGATGACAATCAGCTGGTGGCAGCCCGTTTTTCCATGACCTGCTGTACAGCCGACGCCGGAGTTTATGGAACACTCATTGACTCGGATGAAGCGAAAGACATCGAAGAAGACACCTGGATTCATGCATACGGGACAATTGAAGCTGGTGAGTACAACGGATACCGTCTTCCGGTCATTTCAAATGCCGAGCTGACTGAAGTTGATGAGCCGGATTCTCCTTATGTTTATCCGAGTTTCCGGTAGTTACTCCAATAAAATGCCGGGACAAAAACCAGTTAAAAAGAATGGCCCTCACCGTTGATGAGAGCCATTCAGGCTGTCGGGAAAGTCTCTTCTCGACAGTCTTTTTTGTATTGCCTGTGTTGAAATCAGGTGCTGATTTACGCTCATTGCGCTCCCTTTCCGCTGGCGCGCCGGTGAGCCTCCAAGGTGTTTATTCCTGCTTCTTCCTATGCCAGTAAAAGAGCGCAAATAACCTCACAGTCAGCTGAGAAGAAGCATTTTACTGCATTTCAGGATAGAATGTTCACCATCCGCTGTTATTTTTGCATGAAGAAACCCACGCATTAGAAAACGTGGGTCTCTCAACAACCTGACACCCTTATACAGAGTGTTTTTTATTTTGTCTACTTAACAGTAATGGTAAGGATCGATGTTTCACCTTTTGTTACATCAATGTTCTCTTCTTTTTGCAGGTCACTGACAGCATCGCCGTTTGTAATGATGATCGGTGTAATCGTGCTTTCGGCCTTTTCGTTTACAAGGTCCATATCAAACGTAATAAGCTTATCTCCGGCTGCTACTTTATCCCCTTCTTTTACGAAAGCTTCAAAACCTTCCCCCTGCATATTTACTGTTTCAATTCCGATGTGAATGAGAATTTCAACACCGTTTACTGTACGAAGTCCTACGGCATGCTTAGTAGGGAATAACTGAACAATTTCACCGTGAACCGGGGAAACTACCGTACCTTCACTTGGCTGGATGGCAATTCCGTCACCCATCATTTTTTCTGCAAATGTCGGGTCAGGTACTTCGGACAGAGATACGGCTTTTCCTGTAATCGGAGAGACTACAACATCCTTCCCGTCAGCTTCAGGCATTTGAACCTCAGGTTTTTTCTCCTCTTTCTTATCAAGACCAAATAATTTCTTCAGCATTTGAATCACCTTTCTTTCATGATTTTTCATTTGTATGTACATGTTCCACGCAATGATATAGTTTAAACGATAAGTACCCGTGTTGTAAAATATTTTTTCTCGGTTCCTATCGCATCCACCTCTTACCATCACAGCAAAACACGAACAAACAAAAGATAAGTGATAATTAAGTTCGGAAATAAAGGTTTTTTTCTCGAAAAAGCTGTGCTATAATCAGGTCATTCGTTAAAAAAATACTCGTATAACGGTGAGAATATGGCTCACAAGTCTCTACCAAACAACCGTAAATTGTTTGACTACGAGTGAAAAGGTCAGCTTGGATAATGGACTACCTTACTATACCCGGAATTCCGTGTAGCTATGTGTCTATTTTGAAGCAGCTAAAACGCCCCAGCCCGGTGCGCCTTTCACTTGTACAAACAAGTAAGGCATGCACCGGGCTTTTTTGTCTTTGCTGTGTTAAAGATCATTGTTGATTTAATAACAATGTTGATTGCAGCGAATGCGCGGCACCTCGTAGAAAGAGAGTGCAACGAGCTGAAATCAACACCTGAGTTTAACAAAGCCTTTGTCTTTATAACCCACTAATGAGGAGGAATCATAATGAAACTGTTAAAACAAGTCATCGAAGATCAAGGGGTCGTCCTGTCTGATGGAGTACTTAAGGTGGATGCGTTTTTAAACCACGGGATTGATCCGGAACTCATGAGTGAAATCGGCCGGGAGTTTGCTGCCCGCTTTGAAGAAGCAGGCATTACAAAAATACTTACTATAGAATCATCGGGCATCGCCCCTTCTCTGATGACAGCCCTTGAGTTAAAATGTCCTCTGGTTTTTGCACGAAAACAAAAATCACTCACCATGCAGGATAACCTTTATTCTGCTGATGTTTACTCCTTTACAAAAGAGAAATACCAGACAATCAGTGTCTCAAAAGACAAAATGACGAAAAACGATAACGTACTCATTATCGATGATTTCCTTGCAAACGGTCAGGCAGCCCTCGGCCTTGCCTCGATCGTTCAGGATGCAGGTGCCTCCATTGCCGGAGTCGGCATTGTAATTGAAAAATCTTTTCAGCCGGGAAGAACGCTCCTTACCGGTGCGGGACTGCGCGTCGAATCCCTCGCACGTATTGCTTCCTTATCAGAAAATAAAGTAACTTTTGTGAAAAATGAGGAGGCTGAGTCCCATGAAGCAGCAAACTGTTAATTATCCATGGTTCAAAAAAGAAGATACTGACGCTTTCTTTGCCTTATTTCAGAATAACCTGGCTAACTTCGTCATTATCTCTGTGACCATGCTCGGCATGGGTTTTCCTGCTTCACTCGTTTTTGGAAAAGTGATTCCCGGTGCTGCTGTAGCCGTAATCTTCGGTAATCTCTATTATGCTTATATGGCCAACCGCCTGGCACAGAAAGAAGGCAGGACGAATGTTACAGCCCTCTCATATGGAATCAGTACACCTGTCATGTTTGTGTTTTTGTTTGGCGTTTTACTTCCAGCCAACGCCTTTACCGGGGATCCGGAGCTGGCATGGAAAATTGCACTTGCTGCCTGTTTTATCAGCGGTCTGATTGAGGTTCTCGCCAGCTTTACCGGCAGATGGCTTCAGCGGACACTGCCAAGAGCCGCCATGCTCGGCGCCCTTGCCGGTGTGGCTCTTACGTTTATTGCCGGTGAAATGCTGTTTAACACGTTGGAAATGCCGGTAGTCGGACTGTTTGTTCTTGCGGTCATTCTGCTGGGAATTGTGGGTAAGGTAAGTCTGCCATTTAAGATTCCCGCCTCCCTTTTTGCTGTTGTCGTCGGTACCGGTCTGGCCTTTTCATTAGGCTACGCTGAATGGGGTGTTGTAGCTGAAGGGGCATCTCATCTCGGTTTTTATCCGATTCTTCCGTCTCTTGCTGTATTTGAAGGATTCACTTACTTATTTGGCGGCATGATTGCACTACTGGCTGTGTTACTTCCTATCACCATTTATAATGCCATTGAAACCATGAATAACGTAGAAGCGATGAAGGCTGAAGGAGATTCCTATAATGTAGCGGAGTGTCAGGCTGTTGATGGAGCAGGTACAATGCTTGGTGCTTTGTTTGGCGGCTTGTTTCCTACAACGGTCTATATTGCCACCGTAGGCGCCAAGTGGATGAACGCAGGAAGAGGATACAGTATTCTAAACGCAGCTGTGTTCTTTATCGCCGCTTCATTTGGTATCATTGCCGCTTTATCTGCTATCATTCCTGTCGCTGTAGTAGCACCAATTCTTGTATTCGTAGGTATTTCCATGGTGTCGACTGCATTTGGGAAAAACAAACAGAAGTATTATCCTGCCGTTGCGATTGCCATGCTACCCTACTTTGCCAATTACTTAATGACCCGTTTTAATAATGAAGCCGGAACTGTTTTAAATGAGTTGTCCCCAGGAATTGTTCCACTGGGTGAAGGAGCTATGTTTACCGGTATTTTACTCGGTTCCATAACCGTATGTATCATCGACCACCGATTCAAAGGGGCTGCTTTATTTTCCTTCGTTGCTGCAGTGCTCAGCTTCTTCGGTCTTATGCATGCCCCTGAGATCGGGATTGGGGCGGCTGTTGACTTTGCTCTCGGTTATGTCCTTGTCGGTGCTTTTCTCGGTTCCTATCACCTGAAAGACTTGCGGGTGGTAAAGAACGCAAAAAGCGTTTCCAAAGCAGAAGCTGCCTGACTCAAAACCCCCGGATGCTCATTTGAGCCTCCGGGGGTTTTATATAGAACGTTTATTTTCCGAGCACCCGGTAAATAGCCTCTGCCACACCGTTCTCTGTATTTTGTAACGTGACGAAATGGCTAATCTCCTTTACTTCCTCTTCTCCGTTTTCCATAGCCACAGCAGTACCTGCCATTTCGAGCATGGAGAGGTCGTTAAGGTTATCACCGATAGCCATCGTGTTCTCCATTGAAACCTCAAGCCGTTCGGCAAGGTTTTTAAGAGCAAACCCCTTGGTTGCATTTCTGTGGGTAATCTCAAGGTTTTCAGATGCAGAAGCACTGACAGTAATGTCCCCTAGATTCAAAAGCCGTTCCTTTGCTCTTAACCGGTTCTCATTGTTCTCTGAAAAAGCCAGAAGTTTATACAGTTTCACGTCATCAGTCAGAATTTCTTCGTAATTTCTGACGACATTGACTGCTCCTTCCTGAAAGCGCTCTTCGGCAACCCGCATCACTTCATCGTAGGATGAGAATTCTCCTGTACTCATCATGATATTCACAACAATGTCGAGTCCTTTTTGCGGATCTGCTGTAAATGACCCTTTAGTTGTATAAACCTCGTAATAGACATCCTCTTCCTTCAGTATAGGAGCCATCTTGTTATAAAGCTTATAGCCGAGAGGAACCTGTGATAAGATATCCCCGTTTGTGTTTCTCATTTCCGCACCATTTACGCAAATGAGGGGCAGGCGGAGCCCTGCTTCTTTTAATGGTTCCACCGCTTCTGTGAAGTCCCTTCCCGTAGCTACGGCTACTGTCACTCCTTGTGATTCGGCATAGCGGATGGCCTCAATGTTTGCCTGCGGAATTTTTCGTTCACTGTTTAATAATGTTCCGTCCATATCTGTAGCTATTAATCGAATTTTATTCATTATGATCTCCTTTATTTTCAATGTATACCTGTATCATCGTAACTGAAACCCTGTATATACATCAAGGCAGACGCTGATTGATACGTTTTTTGTATTTATTATTTCTTTGTGCATTTTCCTGCTTAAGATGTCTGCTTGCCTTCCTTTACTGACGCAGTGCCGCAAACCTCCTCGTGCCGGTACAACCTGAGCCCCGCTACTGCAAGTCTCGTCATTTTAAACAATGACAAGATTGTCGTTATACAAAAACTATCAAATTATTGTACACCTTTTTCCTTTTCCGATATACTTTTTCTTACAGGCTCTCTGTTAGCGTTTATGGGTTTCTCCTGAACGTATACAAGCCGAGCTTTTAAAAGGGGGGTGCACGATGCGCTTTGACACGTATTTATTCCGCTTTTTTATTATCTGGTACATTTGTGGCGTATTTTTACTGAGTTTTGACTTGGTCCCTCCATGGTTAGAATGGGCAAATGTCGTATTTTTAATTACGAGCGGCCTTTTGGCAGCGGTGTTTTTTTACCGTACATATAACAAGGTCCTGGGACTCATTTTTATCGGCGTCGTTTTCTCACTGTCCATGATTATGGAGTCGTTTGGAGTAGCGACAGGACTGTTCTTTGGTGACTACGTTTATAAAACAGACTTCGGTCCGAAATTAATCGGGGTTCCTGTTACGATCGGCTTTGCCTGGCTGATGGTCATAGGTACTTCCCACGTCCTTGCAAAGCCTCTGGGGGAAGTTGCAGGCAGATTCGCCTTTGCTGTCTATACTTTGTACGCATCCCTTATTGCAGTAGGTATAGATTTGATTATTGACCCTGTTGCTTACGATGTAAAAGAATACTGGGTATGGCTTGATGACGGTTTCTATTACGGGATTCCTTTTTCTAATTACCTGGGATGGTTTGTACTGTCTTTTGTTCTCCATACTGTTATTTTCCTTTTAGGACGCAAGAATGGAGTCTGGCGGACAACAGCCCGGTCCGACTGGTCCCGGAACATGCGCTGGCTGTATCTTCTCATGACGCTCATGTTCATAATCGTAGCTCTTGTGAACGGACTTTTCCTTGCTTCAGCCGTTTCATCGGTGTGTTTGCTCGTTATTTATTCAATCGATTTTTCCCTTCGCAAAAGCCGGAACGGAGGCATTCCACGTGAAGAAAAAACCATTATTTGAAGCGCTCTTTTCTTTATACAATAAAAGACTTCTGTCAAAGCACTTTCACACCATAAAAGTAAAAAATGACTGGGTGCCCTCCTCTCATAAAAGGGGGGTTCTCTTTTATATTAACCACAGCTCATGGTGGGACAGTCTTGTGTTATTCCAGCTGAACAGGTACCTGTTAAAACAGGACGGCTATGCTCTTATGAGTGAAGATGGGCTTAAGAAGTTTCCGTTCTTCATGAAACTGGGGGCTTTTCCTGTCAATTCATCATCTTATACTTCCGTACTCCGATCTCTTACAC
This sequence comes from Alteribacter salitolerans, assembly GCF_016901055.1. Classification (NCBI taxonomy): domain Bacteria; kingdom Bacillati; phylum Bacillota; class Bacilli; order Caryophanales; family Bacillaceae; genus Alteribacter; species Alteribacter salitolerans. Next base: position 14,951 of record NZ_JAFEUX010000009.1, read on the forward strand.
GTGCATCTTCACTTCTGGATGAAGGAAAAGCCCTGTTCGTTTTCCCTCAGGGGGAAGAACGCCACGTAGATGAACGTCCCTTTACCTTTCAGCACGGGACGAGTTACTTAATTCAGAAAGCACGAAACTGCGAAGTGGTTCCTATTACGTTTTACCACACCCTTTTCCACGAGCAGCATCCTGAGTTTTTTATCCATATCGGAAAGTCAGTATCAATCGGAGATGACAAAAACCGCCAGGCAGCCACACGTCAGCTCGAGAAAGCCATGACCATACAGCTCGACGCAGTAAAGAGACAGGTAGTGAACGGGAAAACGGAGCACTTCGACGTATTTGTGGATGGAAGCATCACCATCGGAGAGAAGTGGTACCGTTTCAAGAAAAAAGCTGTGCGTCTAACGGGAAGGGAAGAAAACTAATGCTTACGTTTGTCATAACGATACTGGTATTGAGTCTGGCTTTCACATTGCTTAATACCCTCTCTCTTCCAAAGATAAAAAGCATCCAACCCGGTTCGAAACAAAGTACTCCCTGGTCTTCAGTGAATATTTATGTTCCGCTCAGAAACGAAGAAAGAAACGTACCAGTCCTCATCAGCAACCTGAAGAAGCTATCGTACCCTGAATTAACGATTTACCTTCTTGATGATGGGTCTACTGATAAAACCGGCACTCTTATTGAAGAACTCACATCAGGAGACACCCGCTTTCATCTCCTTAATGGAGGGCATCTCCCTGAAGGGTGGGTAGGTAAGGTCCATGCCTGTTATCAGCTTTCGAGACACGGTAATTCTGAATATGCTTTATTTATGGACGCTGATGTAACGCTTGCTCCCATGACCATTGAATCTATGGTCATGTCTTTTGAACCAGGAACAGGGCTTATTACTGGATTTCCCCGCTGCCCGGTGAAAGGAATCCTCGGTCATTTACTCGTACCCATGCAGCATTTTGTTGTACACTTTCATCTGCCTGTTCTTCTTGCAAACCTCACTGTATACCCTCCTGCTACAGCTGCTCACGGGGCATTTATGATGTTCAGGCGAGAGTCTTATGACCACATCGGAGGCCACCGTTCCGTCAAGGATTCCCTTGTGGAGGACGTTCATATCTCCCGGGAGCTGAAGAAGTCGGGATACCGGGTGAAACTTGCAAATATTACTTCTCTCGTGACCTGCGACATGTATAATTCAGACCAAGAAGTATGGGAAGGCTTCTCTAAAAATATGTTTCCCGGTCTGGGACGTTCCCTCTTACTCGTGCTTTTACTGACAATTCTCTATACCGCTGTTTATATCGTTCCATTGTATTGGGCAGTCCTTGGGATTACAGGCACACTTCCTGCAGTATATTTTATTCCCTTCCTCCTTGGAGTTCTGCAAAAAGCCGTTGTGGATTTTGCAACCGGCCAAAAAAAATGGATTGCCCTTCTAATGCCCGCATCTGCTTTTGTGACCGTAATACTGCTCTGGTATTCTGCCTATCTTGGGCTGTTTAAAAAAGGGTTCAGCTGGAAAGGAAGGGTTTATAAATGAGTAAGAAGAAAACAATTGCCGTTATCGGGGGAGGCCTAGGAGGGCTTGCAGCATCAATCCGTCTGCAGAGCAGGGGGCACCAGGTACTGCTTTTTGAGAAAAACGACCACACAGGCGGGAAACTTCACGACGTGCGTCTCGGTACCTATACTTTTGACTTCGGTCCCAACACGATTACCATGCCTCATGTTTTTCAAAACGTGCTGCAAGAAGCAGGAGAAAGCCCTGACGATTACTTTACCTTTGAGCGCCTTACTACCCACACTAAAAATGCTTTTCCCGATGGATCATCATTCTGCTTTTCATCAGACCCTGAACGAATGGAAGAAGAACTCGCGGGTCTTGATCTAAAAAGCGCCAAAGGATATCGTTCCTATTTAAAAGAAGTGTCACACCTGTATGAACTGGCTGACACTCATTTTCTGAAAAGGACTTTTTCATCCTGGAAAGACTATATGTCCCTCCCTCTTGCAAAGGCCCTGATGAGCGTTAAGCCACTCAGAAGCCTTGATGCCTTTCATCGTCAGTTTTTTTCAGATGGCAGAATTGTTCAGGCCTTCAACCGGTATGCCACTTATATTGGTTCTTCTCCTTATCGTTCTCCTGCTACCTTTGCTCTGATCGGCCACCTTGAATTGAATGATGGGGTCTATTATACAAAAGGGGGCAATGTGGAGATCGCAAAAGGACTCACAAAAGCAGCCAGGAAGCTTGGGGTAACGATCCTGACAGGAACTGAAATTGAGAGAATTGAAACGAGCAGTCACCGTGTTACCGGTGTTGTGACGAAAGAAGATCACTTCTATAAAGCAGACGGGGCTGTTATGAACGGGGATTTACTTACCCAGGTTCCCTCTCTTCTGGATGAACGGGTAAGGCCGGGCCTTTCAAATAAAAAAATGGAACGATTCTCACCATCTGTTTCCGCCTTTGTCATGATGGTCGCAGTCAGAAAGCGATTCGACCTCCACCATCATCACGTTTTCTTCAATGATGATTACAAAGGCGAATTCGAATCCATCTTTACACACCAGTCATTTGCGAAGGATCCGACTATTTACATCTGCACCTCTTCAAAAACAGACCCCATGCGGTCTCCTGACGGGGACAACCTGTTCATTCTTGTAAATGCGCCACCTCTCACAAAAGAAGGACTCATGACTAGTGATACAAAAGAGTATGAGACATTGATTTTTGACCGTTTGAAGGGACGGGGAATTGACATCCAGCCTTTTTTAGAGTCGAAAAAAACAGTCACACCAAAAGACATTGCTAACCGTTTTTATGCATACCGGGGGTCACTTTACGGTATAGCGTCCAACCGCAGATCAGATACCTTCCTGCGTCCGTATAACCAGAGTGCCGATCTGTCCAACCTGTTCTTTGCAGGGGGAAGCACGCACCCCGGAGGCGGGTCTCCTATGGTTATACTGAGCGGAATGAACGCTGCTGACTCACTTATAAGAGAGCTGGGTAAATAATAAAGAAGGTGTCCCAAATGTGATTTTGGTGACACCCTTTTAATTATGATCATTTCCTTTTTGAAAATTTGATCTGTTAATGGTTTATGTTGATTTGTGCTCATTGCAGGTTCGAGAGCCTCCTCACTATGCTCCTTCTTCCTCTGCCAGTGCCGTGGCGGAAATCTACTTATTTGTTATCCCTTAACCATGGTGTCAAGAATCTTCTCTTTTTCTTCCTGGGAGACAAATGCTTTTTCGTGAAAAACTTCATATTTATTGTTGCGTACCGAAGTGAGAATCTCCCTGTAAAAAAGAGCCGCTGCCTTTACGGGCAGGCGCGCATCCAGGGGGTAGTCCTTTAACGATGCAAGTCCTTTTTTATAGAAGTGCTCAGCCTCAGAAGCCATAGATTCCCATGCATTAATAAATGCCTGGTTCACCTCACCCCGTTGGAGCATGTTCGTATCATAACCATTATCGGACATTACCTGTTCAGGCAGGTAGATTCGCCCTCTCTCAAGGTCCTCACCGATATCCCGGAGAATATTCGTAAGCTGCATCGCAATACCAAGTGATATCGCCCCTTCTCTTAAACGGTCTTTCTTCTCAGGTGCAAGGATCGGGAGAAGCATCAGTCCGACCGTACTCGCTACGTGATAAGAATAATGTTTGACCTCATCAAGGCTCTGATACGTCTTTTTCACAAGGTCCATATGCTGCCCTTCAATCATGTCGTAAAAGGGCTGAAGATCCATGTCAAAAGTGGTAAACGTATGACTAAGAGCGATCCACAAATAATTATCTTCCGGAAGTTTTCCCTCAGCAAACGAGTGCAGCTGATCTTTAAATACTGTTAGTTCCTGAGCCGGGCGTGTACCTTCATCAACAATATCATCTGCTGTTCTGCAAAAAGCATAAACAGCCCATACAGCATTCCTCTTTTTTAACGGCAGATGACCAAACGCCTTAGAGAAGGTTTTCGAATGATACTTAATCACAGTATGGCACTGTTCGTAAGCTTCATTTACTGAGAGCATAATCCTCCTCCATTCTTTGTCAGTTTCCTATTTTCATTTAATAGTAGCACGAAAAAAGTAAAGAATTTCTTCATACGCCTTTTATGCGAGTGTGCTTGCTCTGCTTTCTTTTTCGCGTATCGCTTCTGCAAGCAGCTTTGCTCCCTGCATGACAATCGGAACGCCTCCTCCCGGGTGAATAGAAGCTCCTACGGCATACACATTTTCATATGAAAACGGCTGAAGCTGGGGCCTGAATACACCCGATTGGAAAAGAGACGGGGCAAGACCGAAGGATCCTCCATCAAACAGCCCTTCCTGCATGGCATCGTTAGGCGTTCTTATTTCTTTCCAGACCACCTTCTCTTTTAATTCGGGATCCATGCGGCTTTCTATTAACCCCGTAATTTTATCAGCGTAAGCCTCGTAATCTTTTTGCGTAATATGATCTCCGCTTGGAACAGGCACAAGAACGTAAGCACTGCTGTGACCCTCAGGTGCAAGAGTCGGATCAATTTTTGAGGGAGAGAAAACGTAAAAAGAAGGGTCTTCCGGAAGAGTACGTCTCTCAAATATCTCTTTCATATTTTGATCAAGTTCTTTCCCCATAAAAAACTGGTGAACATGGTCGGTACGCAGCTCTCCTTTCAGTCCGAAATAAAGAAGCAGACATCCGGAAGAAGGAGCAAATGAACGGCGTTTCTTTTCTTTTACGAGAGTCCTTGCCACCGGAAAATCACCGTTGATAATAAAAGAATCAAACGCTTCACGTTTTCCGTTCACCTTCACGGCTGAAGCCTGTTTCTGAGTAGTTTCTATTTCTGACACAAGAGCATTTGTTTCGACCTTAACTCCCCGCTTTATAAGTTCTTTCGTAATTACATTAATAAGGGACGCATATCCTCCCTTTACATACCAGATACCGTGATAGTGTTCACTGAAAGGAACAAGAGAGTAAATGGCCGGTGTCTCCTCAGGGGACCCTCCGATATACAGTGTTTGAAGGGAAAAAGCTTCCTGCATTTTTTTATTGGAAAAGTACTGTTTTGACTGGGCCTTCACTGACTGATAGGCTTTCAGTTTAATCAGTGTTTTCATGTTTGTTCTGGAAAAAAAGGATTTCCGGTCTCTGAAGTCCCTGTCCATGAAAGCAGGTTTTCCTTTTTCAAAGCGCTCCTTCATATCTTTCATGTATTGCAAAAATCCTTCTTCCTCACCGGGGAATACCGACCTGATTTCTTTTAACTGCTCTGTTGTATCACTCCATTTTGTAAATGTCGTTCCATCAGAAAAATGAATCGGATACAAAGGATCGATGCGTTCCATCTGTACAATTTCGGGATTAACACCTGTCTCGGCCAAAATCGTCCGGATCATATCCGGCAGAAGTACAATAGTAGGCCCTTTATCCACTTTGAAGCCGTCTCTCTCAACAAAAGCAAGACGCCCGCCTGCTTGATGTTCTTTTTCATAGATGGTGACATCATGTCCATCTTTTGAAAGATACAAAGCCGTAACGAGTCCGCCAATTCCGCCGCCGATAATTGCTGTTTTCATACGTGCATCCCCGCCTTATGGTATTTCTTTGTTATTGCATTGGACGTAATTCTCGCTGATTCAAATATCGTTGGAAGTCCGCTTCCCGGATGGGTCCCCCCTCCTACAAGCCAAAGCCTGTCAACTTCTTCAAACTGATTATGCGGTCTGAAATACATCATCTGACCCAGGTTGTGAGCCAGGTTGAATGTTGCCCCTTTATAAACTTGCTTATCGTGTTCCCAGTCAAAGGGTGTAAGAATTTTTTCAACCTCAACAGAGTCTCTAAGCTTTTGTCCGGTCTTTTCTTCTACTAGATTCCAGATGAGGTCCCGGAATTTGTCCTTTTCTTTCTCCCAGTCAATGCCGCTGAAATTGTTCGGGACCGGCGCAAGAATATAAAGGGCTGATTTCCCCTCCGGTGCCAGAGTCGGATCTGTTTGTGATGCGTGCTGCACATAAATGGAAGGATCCTGTGAGAGCTTCTTTGTTTTTGTAATTTCTTCTACATTGTTTTTATAGTCATTTGAAAAAAGAATCGTGTGGTGACCGAGGTTCACTGTTTTTTTTACTCCTGCATAAATCATAAATGTAGAACACGAGTACTTTTTCTTTTCTATAACTTTTTTTGAGTATTTTTTTACCTGTCTTTCTTCAAACAGGGTGGTCATTCCTCTTGCAAAGTCCGCATTCATGACTACGTCATCCGCTTCAATAACCTCTCCGTTATCGAGCCTCAGCCCCGTTACCTGCTTCTTATCAACAATAAGCTTTTTTACACCCAGTCCTGTGTGAATTCTCCCCCCATTCTCCTTTACAACCTCTGCCATTGCCTGAGTAAGACGATTCAGTCCGCCGACAGGGTGAAAAACCCCCCACTCATGCTCCATATAGGAGAGAATACTGAAGGCGCCGGGACACTCCCATGGTGACATCCCCAGATATTTTGACTGAAACGTAAAAGAAAGCTTCAGCCTTTCATCGTCAAAATAACGGCCCAGTACGTCATAAAGAGAACGACCTGCCTCAAGCTCAGGGAGTGCCTTCAGGCTTCTAAGTCTCACATAATCCAGCAGGCTTCCATGCTGATTCTGCAGCATAGGCATAAGCTTGTTCATTTTCTTTTTCGTATCAATCATGAACTGCTCATAGCGTCCGCCGCACCCCGGAAACAAATCCTCAATATGTTTTTTCATTTTTTCCCGGTTTCTTGTGGCATGAATGGTCAGATCGTCAAACATCAGTTCATACATTGTTTCCAGCTCTTTAAGTTCAACGTAATCGTGTAAATTACGTCCTGAAGCTTCAAAAACTTCTTCAAGAATATGAGGCATACTGAAAAACGTGGGCCCTAGGTCAAAGTGGTAATCCCCCTCTGTAACCCTTGACGTTCTCCCGCCTATGTATGGTTGTTTTTCGTATACGTCTACAGAAAAACCTCTATAAGACAACATCATGGCAGCAGCCAGTCCACCTGGCCCTGCACCGATAATGGCCACCTTTTGTTTTTGCATGGTCTCCCCCCGCTCGATTATTACTGTAAACTTCTGTTCCCTTATTAAATAATGGTTAAACAAAACTTATACATTATGTATACCACCACAGAGGAAAAACAGCAAAGATAATGATTCTTGTAATAACTATATGGTTTTCCAATTACTTCTACGCCAATGAAAAAACGCCTGCAAAACAGGCGTTAAAGAATTTTGACCTTTGATGAGATCAGCCAGTGATGAAATTGCCATAAATGAGCAATCAGCTGCGGCCCGCTCATAAGCTGACCGAAATAAGGCGTCCTGAAGGAAGACCCTTTACTGTCCACCAGTTCCCGTATGGTCCTTTTCTCGAAGAGATCAAACAGTGGTGAGTCCCCCTGAGTTAATACTCCCTGCAGGGCACTGGTCACTTTTTCAGTGTAGACGGGATGATGGGTCTTAGGGTATGGACTTTTCTTACGGTAAAGGATGTCGTGAGGAAGGACGTCTTCCAATGCTTTTCGAAGGATTCCTTTTTCCCTTCCGCCGTACATCTTCATATCCCACGGAATGTTCCACACATACTCCACCAGCCGGTGATCGGCAAACGGGACCCGTACTTCCAGACTCGCAGCCATACTCATCCTGTCTTTCCGGTCCAAAAGCGTCGTCATAAACCAAGTCATGTTCAAATAAAACAATGCCCTCCGCTTCTGCTCCAGTTCTGTTTCCCCATCGAGCAGCGGTGTTTCTATTACAGTATCTGTGTAGCGTTTATCTGCATACTCGTTTAAATGGAGCTTATCCTTCCATGCAGGCCTTAAAAGCTGCTGTCTCTCCTGAACAGACCGCATCCAGGGAAAGCTCTCCCTTTTGATCGTCTCTTCATCATGAAACCATGGATAGCCCCCGAAAATTTCATCGGCGCACTCGCCGGACAGCCCGACCGTCACATCTTGTTTTATCTGCTCACTAAACCACAAAAGCGATGAATCAATGTCCGCCATTCCCGGGAAATCCCGGGCTTCTGCTGCAGGTGTGAGGTAATCAAACAAAACATCATTATTAATCACGCACCCGTGATGATTTGATCCAAGGAAATCAGACATCACTTTAATCCACGGCGCATCCGGATTGGGCTGAAATTTACTCGATTTAAAGTATTTATCATTTTCCTCATAGTCGATGGAGTAGGTACTTAACGTACCACGCCCTTTTTCTTTAAAGTAATTGGCAGCAAGGGCAGTAAGGGCGCTGGAGTCCACTCCTCCCGAGAGAAATGTACACACCGGCACGTCCGCCACAAGCTGACGCTCCACCGTATCCTTTAAGAGCCAGCGGATGTGGTCTGCTGTTTCATCTGCTGACTGAGTATGTTTTTCACTCTTAACCTGCCAGTACCTGTTTACTCTCCGGCCTTCGCGGTCGATTTTTAAAAAATGAGCAGGCCGCAACTCCTTCATCCCTTTATATACACCATGTCCCGGTGTTCTTGAAGGACACAGAGCCAGAAGTTCCTGCAAACCATCTTCATCAATTACAGCTTCGATTTCAGGATGGGCCAGAATGGCTTTTGGTTCGGAACCGAAAACAATGCCTGTTTGATGCTCCATATAAAAAAGGGGCTTTACACCAAGGCGGTCACGGCCAAGAAACAGACGTTCTTCTTTCTGGTTCCATATAGCAAATGCAAAGATTCCATTAAATTTTTCAACACACTTTTCTCCCCATGCAATAAAAGCAGTCAGTAGAACTTCCGTATCGGAGTGGGACAAAAAAGTATACCCTTCCTTAATTAATTCTTTACGGATATCTTCGGTGTTGTAAAGTTCACCGTTATAGCAGACGGTGTACGTATTATTGTTTTTCGTCCGGCTCATAGGCTGAAGACCGCCTGCAGGATCGACAACGATTAATCTTGTATGGCCGAAACCCGCATGACCTTCTGCCCAAACCTGTGAAGCATCGGGACCACGTCTGGACAGGGTGTCAGCCATTGTTTTCAGTGTTTCTTTTTCATTCTCAATCGGGCGCCTGAAATCCACCCAGCCTGTAATTCCACACATTTCGCTCCCTCTCTTTCGTTCAGCGGATTATGACAACGTCTAACACATCGTATTCATCACAAGGAAAGAGGGTGCCCATTTTCATCTCACTTCCGGTATGTGATTAGTGAGTTTACATGAATTGGTCTAGTCAGCTCAAAAAAGAAGAGAGTGACTCACAAGGTGGCATTATACCTTGTGAGTCACTCTCTGGAAAAATTATATGAGAGGCTTTCACTTTATGCTGGTTTATGGGACAGCCTATTTTTTCTGAAGGCCGAGGAGGTACCATCCGCCCTCTTTAATAATCGGCTTACTCATCTTCACTTTAAGACCGGCAGCTTTCCCATGGGATTCAATTTCCTTTTCAGTCGGAAGAGGAAAGAGATTTTCATGTGCTGACATAAAGGTATTAAAAGCGGCAGCAAATGTCTGACCATGTTTTGCATCTGTTAACGGAGAAATTACGGTAACGGTTCCTCCTTTGTTCAGTAAGGAGGAGACCTTTTTAAAAAGTTCTTCTCTCTCTTTGGGTTCATAATAGTATAAAAGATTATGGATCATAACCATGTCGACTTTTTCACCTTTGTTTATATAGTCTTCAAGATCTTCGTTGAGGATTGTAATATTATCGTTTCTCAAATTTTCTTCTGCTTCTTCAGCTACCTCAGAGCTGATTTCCACTCCGGTAAGGCTGACTTTCTCATCTGTTTCCCTGATTTTTTTCAAATACCCGCCATAACCGCACCCGAGGTCAACAATATGTCCTGGTTTATATTTACCTACCCATTTCATCATAGGCGGGACTGACGCTTTTTCCAGAAGCGCTGACGTTTCCGCTACGACATTGGCGAACTTGTCCTCAAGATATGAAATCTGTTCATTGTTTTGCATCAGGTCGGGATACTGCATAAGTGTTGGAATGTGAAGCTCCATCATTTCTCTTAGCAGGATGCCGACTGAATCCTTACTTTTGGCAGAAACGTATTTAAGCATTTTTTTCTTTGGTTTAATCTTTCCCGTTATCGTTTTTTTCAGATGGCCCACTTCAAGCCCTACCTCAACCCATCTGAGAAGCAGTTGGCCGTTGAGTTCTTCTCTTGCTGCTACTTCCTCAACTTTTTCTCCCTCTGCAAAGCTGTCGAATAAATCTAATTTATACCCCACATGAGCGTGCCATGTGGTAAGAAAGCTTTCATTACTTTTCATCCAGTTTCTTGCCTGCCAGAATTTTTGTATGTCCTTCATCATCGCTCACTCCATTTCTCTTCCAATACATGTAATCGTTTTTCCCTGTTTAAAACGGAGTTAAACAACGGGGCGGACGGGAGGCCCCCAAAAAAAGAACAGCTCATAAGGTGGCAATACACCTTATGAGCCGTCCTCTGAAGCACTGGATGATGCCTGACCCGGCATACCCCAGCAGACCTTTTTATCGCTCTAAGCCCTCTTTTTCGCAGATGTGAGACAAAAGACGTTCACATCCTTTTTCTACGAGTTCGTATACATAATCAAAGTTGCCTGTAAAATAAGGGTCTGGAACGTCATCTTCCCCGTCTTCTGTGAAGTCGAGGAGCCTTGCAATCTCACCACTGTCCTTAAAACCTTTCATCCTGGTGAGATTACCGATATTCTCTGCATCCATGCAGATGATGTAATCATATTCCGTTAAATCATTTTCCTTGACCTGCCGTGCCTTCAGGCCCTCACTGCCAATGTTGTTTTTCCTGAGAATGTCCTGTGTTCCCTCATGAGGAGGATTACCCACGTGCCACTCCCCTGTTCCTGCGGAATCCATTTTTATCCTGTCTTCCAGCCCCGCCTTTTTAACCTTTTCGCTGAAAACGGCTTCTGCCATAGGAGATCTGCAAATGTTTCCAAGACACACAAATAACACTTTTACCATCATTCAACTGCTCCTTTCTTTCATATCTGTTTTGTCCATTATAACGTGAAATCTGCCTTTTAATCCTGAGCTCTTCAACCAAAATGAAAAAACTGCAAATAATAAAAGCCCCCAGATTTGCCTGGAGGCATAAATGCATTCAGCTTATAAGAGCCGCTTTGGATGACTTAAGCAGTTCAGGGTGTTCCGAACGGATTTGAACAAGCACCGGCTCTATGGAGTCTGTTACAGAGTAAGAATAGAGGTGCTTAAGAGAACCCCCGTTCATCTCTTCCATAATTTCAACTCTCTCTTCCGGCTCACAATCTTTTTGTGTGAACAAACGGCCGTTGGATTCACATTCATTATTTTCATAACGCTCATAAATAACAAAGATACCGTCCTTTGTTTCCTCTTCCATTAATTCTGCTGACACCACCAGATCTCGTACGATCATTGAGACTGTCCCTTCTTTCTTTACGTGTATTTCCAACTTTTTATTTGTGAATGTAATCACAAATAAAAAGTTCTCAGCCCCTACTATACACCTTTTTGCCTCACTTTTCTTCCCTTTTAACAAAAAAATTTTACAAATTTTCTCCACTTGTTTTTCAGGTTCACCTTACCCAAAACAGGAACATACGTTCTAATAAAAAAGGGGGGATAGGTATGCTGCACGACCGGGGAGTATTAAAATGGACATCCATGATTCTTCCAGAGCACGTAAAGAAGTTAAAAGAATTAAAAGCCAGCTATGAAAAAGAGCAAAAACCCGAACCCGACCCCCAGCTGCTGGAGGAATGGAACGGTATTCTTTCAAAGGCTTCCTTTAAGGGAGTTTCTGTCATCATAACGACGGTCATACAAGGAAATGAAGCAATCTTAACGGGAACAGTCGAAAGATTGGATTCCGTAAATGGACATTTCTCCTCCGCAACGAAGAAAAACACAGCATTTCCATTTCTCTATGCGACATTGCCGGTATTACAGGTGAAACAGACTGGGAGTAAAACGAAAAGAGAGCGGCTCACAAGGTCTGATGCCACCTTGTGAGCCGCTCTTTTATGCTCTATGACCGCCTACCAGTGTGTTCCGGTGTCTTGCTGTTCCCCCTTCTGTATAGGAAACAGCCCTCAGCACAGCATTCGCTCCGTATTTACTGCGAATTTCATCCATAGCATAACCGAGAGCCCGCTTTTTCGGACGGTCCGCCTCAAACAGGCTGAGCTGAACGGAATCATCGGAGTAAACATTTGAGAGTGATACGGAAAGCTTCCGTACCGTACTGCCGTCATGAAAACGGTCCATAAGCTTTACACAGGCTTCATACACTTCCATCGTGATGTTGGTCGGCTCCGGAAGGGTCGTCTGCCGGTGAAAGCCTCCTCCGGCTTCATCCTTACTGTACCCCATTCCCAGACTGATCGTCTGCCCGACACGCTTTTCTCTTCTAGCCCTTGCCGCTACTTCTTCACACATTTCAAGAAGCACCCTCTTGATCTCTACTGGATCGTTATAATCCCTGAGCAGAATCTGCCCTTTTGCATAACTGATCTGACCGGTTAATATCGGGGCACCGAGTTCTGACAGATCAACACCGTTTGCATGGTAATAAAGCTGGTTCCCCATTACACCGAATGCCTTCTCGAGTTTGTCCAGGGAATAATTAGCAAGCTGTCCCACTGTAAAGATCCCCATGCGGTGGAGCCTTTTTTCCACTCTGCTTCCGATTCCCCACATCTTTGAGAGGGGAGATACGGGCCACAATTTTGTTTCAACATCCTGATAACTCCACTTGGCGACCCCTCGTTTTTTCGCTTCAAGATCAAGGCAGAGTTTTGATAGCAGCATATTGTCACCGATTCCGATGGCACAGGTCAGACCGAAGCGCCTGTACAAATCATTCCGGACCGCCTCTGCCAGCTCCCATTCACCCCCCCACAGCTTTGACGTCCCCCCTGCGTCGATGAAGCTTTCATCCACACTGTATGTGTGGATCGCCTCCACTGGTACATAACGGTGAAACAGATCGGTTACCTGAACGGAGATATGCAGGTAGGCAGCCATCGTTGCATTCACAATGTGAATCCTTGGATCGTCCGGGATTTCAAAAAGCCGGTTGCCGGTTTTAATGCCAAAATCTCTTTTTAACGGCGGGGTAGCAGCCAGCACGACACTCCCGCCCCGGTTTGTATCCCCGACAACCGCCAGATGGGCAGAAAGAGGATCAAGACCGAGAGCCACCGCTGCACAGCTTGCATAAAAACTTTTCATATCAATACAAAAGATCGTCCGCTTTGGTAATGAATCATATTCTATATCCATCTCGCGCCCCCTCAAGAACACACGTTCGTTATAATGTATGTTCATTATAGGGGAATATACGTTCTTGTTTCAACAGTAAAATTCACCCAGAAGTGTTTTACCTCCGGGTGAAAGACCATTACTTTTTACGGAACTGACTGGCTGCTGCCTTTTCCATAAGAGCCGGGAACACCTGGTATACCCTCGTTCCTACATCCATCCACCGGGGCAGATTGAGCTCCCTTTTCGGTTTATCTATCAGCTTTAACGTCTTCCCGGCCACTGTCTTTGCATCAAGCATGTACTTCTCTACATTTTTTTCATATTCTCCCGTTTCATCAGCCCGGGAAAAGAAATCCGTTTTTACCGGTCCGGGGTTAACAGTTCCGGATTCCTGTACCTTCAAGCTCCATCCTCAGGCTGTTGGCAAAAGCGAGGACGGCATGCTTTGTAGCAGCGTACCCACTCGATTTGGGTGTGGATATTTTTCCCGCCTGGGAAGCAATATGAATAATGTGACCTGACCGAGCCTCTTTCATATATGGTAATACGGCCTGTGTACAGGCAACAAGACCATACACATTTACTTCAAACATTTCTTTTATATCACTCATTCTGGCGTTTTCAAACAGATCAAACTTTCCGAAGCCTGCATTGTTAATCAAAACATCAACAGCCCCTACAGAAGCATAGATACTATGAAATGTCTCTTTGACTGCCGCTTCATTACTTACATCCAGTTCATAAACATAAGGGGCAATGCCCGATTGCTCTTTAATTTCCGATGCCGCACGCAGGAGCCTGCCGTAGGAGCGGGCAAGCATCACAGGCATCCCTCCATGTTCTGCGACCTGCCTGGCCATTTCAAGTCCGAGCCCTCCGGAAGCTCCGGTAATTACAACTACACGTTCATTCCACGGTTTCATAGCTTTCACCACTTTCTGTTTCATTCCCATCAATAGTATAGCGATCTTTTCTGTATCCGTCTAAAACAATTCATGATAAATCAGAGGAAAGCTTTCATCTTGGATGTTATTTTAGTAGAATAATAGAGGATTATTTCGTTAGCGATTTTTTTCGAGGAGAGAATTGAATGTCAAAACCAATGCCCCAGTGGAAACAAAAACTTGACACACTCGTGGAACATAAATATTTCACTGCCGTTGTCATTACGTTTATTTTATTTAATGCCGTTGTCGTGGGTCTTGAAACATACCCGCACCTTTATTCCGAATACCGCTCTGCCTTTCTGACGATTGACCGTATTCTTCTGTATATTTTTACAGTGGAAATCCTTCTGCGTCTCTTTGCCGCCAGAACGATGGGAACCTTCTTTAAAAGCGGGTGGAACTGGTTTGACTTCATTATTGTACTAAGCGGTTATTTACTTGCCGGTGCGTACTTTGTTACGGTTCTGCGAATCCTCAGGGTACTCCGGGTCTTTCGTGCCATCTCAGTCATTCCTTCCTTACGGAGACTCGTGGATGCACTGCTCCTGACCATTCCGGCTCTGGGTAACATTCTGCTTTTAATGAGTATTATCTTCTATATATTCGCAGTAACAGGAACAATGTTGTTTCAGAACGTATCACCGGAATATTTCGGCTCGTTACAGCTGTCCCTTTTAACATTGTTCCAAGTTGTAACTCTCGAATCATGGGCAAGCCAGGTAATGAGACCGATCTTTGAGGAACTTCCATGGTCATGGGTTTACTTCGTTTCCTTCGTTCTCGTAGGTACGTTTGTTGTCTTCAACCTCTTTATTGGTGTTATCGTCAACAACGTTGAAAAGGCTGAGGCTGCTGAAACAGAAGAAATCGACGAAACAAAAGAAGAAGTAAAGGAACTTCGAAAAGAAGTCAGAGAACTGAAAGACCTGTTAAAAGAAAATTTAAACCGCAGTGACAACAATAACAGCGGATGATACTGATGCAGGCAAGGGCAGCCGCCTTTGCCTTTTCTATTTCCCCTCCCCTGAAAGGTCTGAGCGCAGGTTTCTGACTTTCCATCCCGCTGTTTTCCCAAAAACTGCTGCATTTAGTCAACGAGGTAATAAAAGCGCAGCCCAGTGCCCGAGAGATTGATTTCTCCGGTGTGCGCAGGCAGGGAAAAGCGCCTTACCTGCTCATACACCGGCTCCGCTCAGCGCTTCGGGGAGTTCGTGAAAGGCAGGTTCGGCCTTTCCTTTTGTAAAGGCGCTGGCTCACTCCGGTGTGCGCAGGCAAGGAATTGCGCCTTACCTGCTCATACACCGGCTCCGCTCAGTGCTTCGGGGAGTTCGTGAAAGGCAGGTTCGGCCTTTCCTTTTGTAAAGGCGCTGGCTCACTCCGGTGTGCGCAGGCAAGGAAAAGCGCCTTACCTGCTCATACACCGGCTCCGCTCAGCGCTTCGGGGAGTTCGTGAAAGGCAGGTTCGGCCTTTCCTTTTGTAAAGGCGCTGGCTCACTCCGGTGTGCGCAGGCAGGGAATTGCGCCTTACCTGCTCATACACCGGCTCCGCTCAGCGCTTCGGGGAGTTCGTGAAAGGCAGGTTCGGCCTTTCTTTTTGTAAAGGCGCTGGCTCACTCCGGTGTGCGCAGGCAAGGAAAAGCGCCTTACCTGCTTCAGGACATACACCGGCTCCGCTCAGCGCTTCGGGGAGTTCGTGAAAGGCAGGTTCGGCCTTTCCTTTTGTAAAGGCGCTGGCTCACTCCGGTGTGCGCAGGCAAGGAAAAGCGCCTTACCTGCTTCAGGACATACACCGGCTCCGCTCAGCGCTTCGGGGAGTTCGTGAAAGGCAGGTTCGGCCTTTCACGAACTCCCCTGTCAGATAATCTTACATAACCCAGTCATTTTTGTTCTTTCCTGCTATAATAATCACATAGAAGCATGCCGGCAAAGGGAAGGGATACGATGAACTCTTATAAAGAAAAGAAAGTCATCAGCATCGGGGTTGTAAGTGAGCTCACGGGATTGTCTGAGAGACAGATCCGTTACTATGAACAGCGGAAGCTCATCAGTCCGGAACGCTCAAAGGGCGGAACGAGAAAATACTCGTTTATGGACGTAGAACGCCTTGTTGATATCGCAAACAAAATGGAAGACGGCATGCAGACGTTTGAAATACGCAAACAGGAAAAACAGGGGGAGAACAGAGAACAGCTCAGAAAAAAAATGCTGCGCGGTCAGTTAAATACAGCTTTTCCAAATCAAAAGTAAAACGCCGGTCCGGCGTTTTTTTCGTTTGGCAGATAAGTATATCTTCCTGTCTCGGCTATACTAGTGTACAAATACGTTTTACATTATGTCAGGCAAGGAGAGTACACAATGAACCGAACCCCTTTACAGCTCAAATACTTTCTTGTTATGATTTTTTCGCTCGCGGTCCTTTTTACTGCTCTGGCTCCTTCAGCTTCAGGCGGTAATTCCTCTGATCAGGAGGCA
Source organism: Alteribacter salitolerans (assembly GCF_016901055.1). Lineage (NCBI taxonomy): Bacteria > Bacillati > Bacillota > Bacilli > Caryophanales > Bacillaceae > Alteribacter > Alteribacter salitolerans. Next base: position 31,631 of record NZ_JAFEUX010000009.1, read on the forward strand.
AAGGTGGCTATTATTATTGATGATTTCGGTGGCAATACAGGTGGTGTGTATCGGTTTTTGAAGGCTGATATCCCAATCACTGTTGCTGTGATGCCGTTCTTGGATGAATCGACTGAACAAGCTGTAAAAGCCCACGAGTCCGGTTTTGAGGTAATTGTTCATATGCCACTGGAACCTAAAAGAGGGAAAGCTTCATGGCTCGGTCCAATGCCGATCACGTCAAGTCTTTCCACCGAAGAAGTTAAAAAACGTGTGCAAATGGCTATTGATGACGTTCCTTACGCCAAGGGCCTGAACAATCATATGGGTTCAAATATCGTAGGTAATGAGCGGATTATGAAGGCTATACTTGAAGTTGCAAAGGAAAATGACCTTTACATTATTGACAGTGGCACAAGCAGTGAGTCCGTTATCCCTGAACTGGCAGAAGAAATGCAGCTGCGGTACGGTGTCAGAGATACGTTTCTGGACGACAGCCGGTCTTCCAGAAATCACGTGTACAATCAGATGGTCAAGCTCTGTGCTCAAGCACAGAAGCATGGGGAGGCCATCGGCATCGGCCATGTTGGAATCAAGGGTACAGATACATTCAACGGCATATCAGATGCTCTTAATTATCTGCAGGAGAAGAACGTTGTTATTGTACCTGTTTCTGAACTGATCCCCACCGAACTGGAACTGGACCCGGGTAAGTTTTGGCAGCATGGAGGAGATAAAAATGACACAAAACAACAATAGCCCGATTGAAGTAACCTTTAAGGCTAAAGACGGTTCAACTGTGACGCTCCGTCCCGCAAAAAAAGAAGATGCTTTTGACATCATCACAAACGTGGAAAAGATTATTCAGAAGGGACGTTACATACAAAAGGAACGCGTCCGTACTATAGAAGAAGAGCAAGCATTTATTCAGGAAATGGCTGTTAACAATAATATGTATACGGTTGTTGAAATTGATGGTCACGTGTACGGAATTGCCCGCCTCATTCGGGGAGAGCTGAAAATGAAACGCCACACGGCTGTTTTCCGTACGTGGCTAACAGAAGAAGCCCAGGGAAAAGGGCTCGGGAAAAAAATCATGGAATATACACTCCAGTGGGCTGAACAAAACGGATTGTATAAAGTGTGCCTGACTGTTTTTGCACAAAACACAGTAGCAAAAAAGCTGTACGAAAAATACGGATTTATTACAGAAGGTGTACAGAAATACCAGGTACTTATTGACGGTGAATATGATGATGAAGTATTTATGGCCTGCTTTATTGAAAAAAACATGTGAAGCATAAGGAGAATGCTGTCTTAAATGTTCACTAAGGACTCTGTATCAATCATGAAGGCAGATCCGCTTCTCCTTCACTTTTATTAAAAACAGCAGCACAGACCGCGGCAGTGGTCTATGCTGCTGTTTTTATTATGATTATAACTTTCAGTCCATTTGAGCAAACACTTCTTTAATTCCTTTTTCCATTACTTTCGGGAGATGATCAAAGGAATATGTCACCTGCAGTCGTTCTGTCCAGCTGTGGGCACCGCGTCCCAAAGGTCCGAAATTCATAACAGGAAGATTGAGCTTCTCCATTGCTTCAAGGGGAAGATCATAGGTTACTTCCCACAGGGGCATATTCTTAAGCATGCTTCCCAGAGAGTCCCGGCGGTCAGGAAGCTGCAGGTAGCTTAAGTCAGAAAGCCCTGGAAAGTATGGGAGATCGGTAACGGTAATATCCTGCACCTGTTCTGCCTCCTGTTTCACTTTTCGGGCTACCCGGTCCACAAGACTGTGCTCCACCGATTCAACAGCAGGATAAAAAGGCGGTGCATAAAACAGCACAATCATTGGAGCGAGGTCTTTACAGAAACCTGCAATGTGATGAACGGTATGAATGGTAACATCCCTGTCATCAAGCTGACTTTCATTCGCCTGAATAAAAGAGATTTGCCGCTTTACCTCTTCTTCCCCGACCTGATTTACCGCATGCTGCCACAACTCTTCGTACGTTAAAATACGGATCTGTTTTTTTTCAGGTTCATAGTCGTGGCTTTTTGCAAAAACCCGCTCTCTTTCATCATAAGCCTGAATAATTCGTTTCGATGCTTTCTCTGCCACTTCCAGAAGTTCCTCCGTTACATCCTTCATTTTCTTTTTCATAAATAATAAGTTAAACAAAACAACGGCAGTATGAGGAATCTGTGTAGAATAATCGCTCTTTAAGTCCTTTTGCAGAAGACTCGTAGGAGGAGGCGTCTTCTGACTTCCAGTTTGTTCTGTGAGTTCAGGATTCAGTTCAAAAGCATCACTTAAATAAGAAGTCATAAAATTCCCATTTATGCCGGAAAACGGTTCAGCTACGTGAGCTTCCTCACCGTAGCAGTAAAATCCCGGCAGTACTTTTCCAAGAGAGCCCCGGTAAACATAAAGGCTTTCGTCTCCCGGAAACCCTGAAAAAACAGGCTCTGTATTCCAGGCCATCTCGTACTTCAGATCATGTTCGTCACTGATTTCGAGTAACTTCCCAACTGCCGCTCTCATCCCGGTAGAGTTCACCTCTTCATCAGGAACGGCAAGCATCAGGAGGTTGCCTTCAAATGCTCCTTCCGCTGCCTTTTCAATCATGCTCATACAAAGTGCGATACCTGCCTTCATATCCATCACACCTCTGCCAAAAAGCCACTCCTCCCCTTTCTCCAAGTCGTTCTGCACATCAGCAGGAAGGTTGTCTTTTTGGGCAAGCATCTGTTCAGTGAGCTCTCTCGGCCTGAAAGCCAGATGCTTCCACTCTCCGTAGTCCTCTACATCAACGACATCCAGGTGACCCATAATAATAAGTGTCTTTTTTGTTTTCTTTCTGCTTTTTACAAGAGCAGAAACAAATTTTCTTCCGTCATCTGTATAATGTGTTTGCAGGTGACTCTCATGCTCTTTAAAGTACTCAAGCCTCTTTAACTGGTAATCCACAAACTCCATAATTCCGATTTCTTCTTCACTGCCCGATACGCTTGCATATTCGCAAAGAGAAATTGTTAGATCTTTTAACTGCTCTTTTGTCTGCCAGTTCCCCATATGTTTCCCTCCACTAAATATCTCTGTATGCCCTATTGATTTCGACCCTTTCTACCGCCTATCCTCTTTTTGCGACAAATTTGCCGCCGGGAAATAAAAGAGTTTTCCTTTTGGTTTTCTGACCTCGGTCGTGATCACTCTGTATCCTTCTTTTTTTCTCTTTTCAACCGTGGCTTTTGAAACAGGTCTGCGTCTCCCCCATTCGAGTGAATCGAGATTATCCCATGTATCATGTGTAATGATCTCTTCTTTATAGAAATATTCATTCCCTGATGGATATTTCTGACATAAATATCTGACAGTCTGTTTGCTGTGCATCATTTTCACCTCAGTAAGAATGTCCAGACCCTCTTTAGGGTGCCTGTTTCTAGTATGGAACTTCCATAAGGAGATTAAACCAGAGACAAGCACGGTTCCCGGATTTTCTCATAACCTAAAATGTAAACGCTTACATCACACATTGACTTTTCCTCCCTGTTTCACTAACATAGTAGAGGGAAGATTAATAAAGATGTTTACCGTTATCCTTTATCTGGGTATTTAATACATGGTAGAAATAAAATAAAGAAAGTGTGCTGCGAAAATGCAAAACCTGCAAGAATATCACATTCTTCAACAACCGATCGAATCCTTTATTATTTCGGCAGAAGAAGTGGCCCACGTTCAACCGGATAATTCACTGGAACATGCACTTCTAGTGCTCGTCAAATCAGGCTATACAGCTATTCCGGTACTCGATACCGCATTTAAATTGCGCGGATTAATCAGTAAAGCACAAATCCTCGACTCCATAATCGGTATTGAAAAGATTGAACCGGACCGCCTTCATAATACTACTGTCACTGAAGTCATGAGTACGACATTTGCCTGTGTGAAGAAGAATTCACCGTTTGAAAAAGCCCTGTCCTTTTCCATAAACAATCCCTTTATTTGTGTGGAAGATGAAAAAGGAGCCTTTTTAGGAATTATTACAAGAAGCAAGCTTCTCGCTTACCTGAACGGTTATCTCCACGATCAGAAAAAAAGAAGCTGACGGCCATGACAGTATTACCGTGTTAAAGGACAATATTGTTTAAAAAAGCGCATTGATTTTAGCCAATGCGCGACACTCCTGAGGAAAAAGTGAGTTCCGGGGAGACGCCATACGTAAAAGAAGCCGGTCCTTAAGAAATTCTCTTATGGACCGGCTTCTTTTGTGGGTCTACTATTTCACTCTCACCGCGCCGAAAATAAAAACAAGCCTTCTCAATTCCCCTCGTTCTGAAAGATATGATAAAGTATCTTTAGTAACACGAAACAATAACAGGAGGTCATTATGACAACAGCATTGTTTTCCCCTTTCACAATAAAAAATGTCACGTTAAAAAACCGGATTGTTATGTCACCTATGTGTATGTATTCATGCGATCAGGAAGATGGAATGGTTAACGACTGGCACATAGTCCACTACACCAGCCGTGCAATCGGCCAAGCTGGTCTTATAATGACGGAAGCCACTCCCGTCACACGCCAGGGGCAAATTTCCCCTCAGGATCTGGCCATCTGGAGTGACGATCACATTCCAGGGTTGAAAAGGCTAACCGATGCCATCAAAGTCCACGGTGCTAAAACAGCTGTTCAGCTTGGTCATGCCGGCAGAAAAGCAATCTATGACGATGAAACCATTGCTCCTTCAGCTGTAGGTTTTGATGAAAAGTCAAAGATTCCAAAAGAAATGACTGAAACAGAAATAAAAGAAACGATTTATGGTTTTAAGACAGCTGCAGAAAGAGCCAAAAAAGCAGGATTTGATATTATCGAGCTTCACGCAGCTCATGGGTACCTGATCAGCCAGTTTCTTTCTCCTCTTTCAAATAAACGTACAGATGAATACGGTGGAAACCGGGAAAACCGCTTCCGTTTTCTTAAAGAAACAATTGATCAAGTAAAAACAGTGTGGGAAGGACCATTGTTCGTGCGGATTTCAGCTGATGAGTATCACCAGGACGGCAACAGTATGGACGATATCACTGCTTTCTCAAAAAGGATGTCCGAACTCGGGGTTGATCTGATTGACTGCAGCACCGGAGGAATTGTCCGGACCCCGATTGAGGTCTATCCCGGCTACCAGATTCGTCATGCAGAGACTATAAAAAAAGAAGCCGGCATTGCTACCGGGGCTGTGGGTCTCATAACCACCGGGCTCCAGGCAGAGGAAATCCTTCAAAACAAGCGTGCAGATCTCATCTTTATCGGCCGCGCTTTCCTCAGAGATCCTTACTGGCCAAGAACAGCCGCAAATGAGCTCGGTGTGGAACTGGAGCCTCCCCGGCAATATATACGATCATGGTAGGGTAAAAGTAAAAAACACGAACCTCATAAAGGCTCGTGTTTTTTTATCTGTTTTTTCCGATCGAAGAACATTCCGTACAGCATCAGTTTTATAATAGGAGCCGGAATCCAGGAGCTGAATTCCACTTCATCAACCATTTTCGTTTTACTTCCTTCAGAAACAAAGCGGTGTGTATGAGTCCATATTCTGAAGGGAAAAGGGGCTTTTTCTGCAACATCAGTAAAAAAGGCTCCCTCTTTTACATCAATGATCCTAGCCTTCCATGTAAGGGTCAGTACAACAAAATTCAGTTCCAGGTTCACCCTGGCACCTTTAGACACTTCTTGATCCCCCGTTACCTTTACTTTTGGAAAGCCTGTAATCTCTGCCAGGTTTGTATTTTTTGAAAAAAAAGCCCAAACTTCATTCAAAGGCTGGTTTATGGTGGTTTCGAAGCAGAATTTCCCTTTAAACATGAGCTCACCCCATTTTTGTTTCTATTTATTTACTATACCCTGGAAATACAATTTGGGAGGTTTTCTGCCCCCATAATAATGTCAGCTTCGTTAAACGGAATACACTCCCTTTCGCGGACTCGCGGCAAGCCTCCGCAAGGAAGTGCCTCTTCCTCTCACAAGACTCCACAGAGCTGGTCTGACCCCTCTTGCCGGAGGAACCCCCGGCCTTTCTGCTTCAGCACTCTTAACTCAAAAGACCACCGTTCTTACGAAAACAGCCTTTAATATAAAATGAAGAGCAGCGGATGTGCAAAGAAAAGGAGTATCTATATAGTTTTACGTGCCTGCCTTATGCATAAATGCTCACAAGCAGTCCTTTAATTTCCCCTATGGCACTTAATACACTCAGACCTTTTTTCTGCTCATTCAATACGGTGTCGGTTAAATCGAGAAGCTGACTGTCCACTTCACGGACAATTTTATACACTTTCGTACGGCCCCTCCTGTTGAATCCTTTTCTTTCTTCAAGGCTGAGACCGAGTTTTACTGCATCGTCCATAAACGCCTTTACCAGCTGTTTGTATTTCCTGAGCTCATCAACTGTACGGGACTCGGCGAGGGTTTTTCCCTGGTCATCAATTTTTTCGAGGAGGTGATGGAGTTTTTCATACGCCTGATTATCACGGCCTTTTTGCATCATTTCCTGAAATGTGACCTTCGCTTCGGTACCTGTTTTTTTAATATCTGCTTTTCCGGTTATGTTTGTTCTGGCTACTCTTTGAATATCCACTGCCATTCCTCCAGGTTTCCTGTCTGTTTTGATTATAAAGAAAACCCGGCTTCCCGCCAATAGGCAGCCAGGTTCCACTAAGATTATTGCAGTAATTGAAGAACTCCCTGAGGGAGCTGATTTGCCTGTGCCAGCATGGCAGTTGCTGATTGATTCAAAATGTTATTCCGGGTAAACTCCGTCATTTCCAAAGCCATATCAGCATCACGAATCCTCGATTCGGAGGAAGTGAGATTTTCGTGTGTCACCTGGAGATTATTAATGGTATGTTCGAGCCGGTTTTGAACCGCACCAAGTTCAGAACGCAAATCTGAAATTTTGTTGATTGCTGCATCCAGAAGAGTAATTGCCTCCTCTGCCCCTTCTTCTACATCGATTTGATTTATACCCAGTTTTTCTGTGTTCATTTCATCAATATTTATCGTTACGGTCTGGTCCGCATTGGGTCCAATCTGAAAAACAAAGTTCTCTGTCGTTCCATCCAGCAGTGTCTGGGTATTAAATTCGGTTTTTTCAGAGATACTGTCTATCTCTTCTACCAATTGCGTAATTTCTTTTTGAATCTGTTCTCTGTCCTCAGGCGTATTTGTGTCGTTGGCCCCCTGTACCGCAAGTTCTCTCATTCGCTGCAGCATCGAATGTACTTCTGTAAGTGCACCTTCAGCAGTCTGGATCAATGAGATGCCGTCAAGAGCATTACGTTCTGCTTGTTTTAATCCTCGGATCTGGGATCGCATTTTTTCAGAGATGGCAAGTCCTGCTGCATCATCTGCAGCCCGGTTGATACGAAGACCTGATGAAAGTTTCTCAAGGTTCTTCGATGTCTTGGTCTGGTTTTCAAACAAGTTACGATAGGCATTCAATGCCTGAATGTTGTTATTGATTTTCATATTTTATCTTCTCCCTGAAATTGATAGATTGCTCATAGGCAAGTGACTGTTTTTTCATTGTTGCAGACCTGGTGTCCTTATTATTTTCGATCGCCTGACTCCATGCGTCAGTAACTGCTTCTATGATAGACAGTGCATGATCAATTTTCACGGTATCTTTCTTCAGATTCGCTTCAAGGACGAGAGTGGATATGTACTGGTATAAGGACTCAAGCTGGTCTGCAACAATGCCGGCTTCATAGTTCAGTCCGGCCCCGAGCCTTTGCAAGATGTCAACTGATTTTTGCAGATGAAGGTTGGCTTTCAAGTAGTCAGCACATTCGATATTTCCTTTTCCTTCTTCTAGGTTATTTATCAGCGCCTCGTACAACAGAGCTGTTATTTCCTGGGACGTTTTTTTATATAAGGCTTCATTACTAATCATGGAGGGTTCTCCCTTCAGAACGTTTCTCTTTCTTATATCGGTTACACCTCCGATGAGATTAATAGCTGTGATCGATTTCTTCGATCAGCAGAAGGATTTCAGCCATGACAGAATATAGTTGTGGAGGGACCTGATCCCCCAGGTCCAGATCCAGAAGATTCGCCAGGAGGCTGGCATCCTCCTCCAGAGGAATACCATGTTCCTTTGCGAGTGCAATAATCTGACCGGCTACTTCACCCTTCCCCTGAGCAACTACCAGAGGAGCGTCTCCGGCCGATTCATCGTACTGCACCACTGCGGCTGAAGGTCCATTCGTCCTCTTTCGTTTAATTTGATTAAAGTGCTGGCTGACGATCATATTTTATAATCAAACCCTTTCTGAGTAGCCTGAGGCGTAATTTTTTTAGATGGAACAGCAGGTGTATCTTTATCGTGAAGGGGTTTAAAGTGAATATCCCCGGCTGTATACCCTACTTGTTCAAGTCGTTTTAAGCAGGCTTTTGTAAATGGTTCAAGCTTGTGTTTGAAACCAGGCAGATCATTTTTAAGCGTAATGTTAAGCGTTCTGTTAGTCACCTGAAGGGATATCCCTATTTCCCCCAATTTCTTCGTTTCCATCAGGAAATAAAGGTTGCAGTTTTCCCAGTCCAGCTGATCATTGTATTTATTTCTGCCATTAATAAACACCTGCAGATTTTCAGTCTGACCCTCCAGCAGCACGGGTAACTGCAGAAGCAGGGACTGAAGGTTCGAGTGCTGTGAGTCACTTCTGGCAAGAAGCTGCTGGCCTGTTGAAGTCATCAATACCTGTTGCGCCTGATTACGCCCACTCTCTTCATCACTTTTAATCATCTGCAGAAGAAGCCCTCTTACGTTTTTCTGGTTTGCCTCTTCTATATTTCCTTTACCTGCTGCCAGAATTCTTGCAATTTCTGATTCACGGGAATACCCCAGCTGCCTTATTCCTTCAAACACCTGCCGGCCGGAATGATCATTTTGAACAAGAGATCTTGCCGCATCCTTTACATAGGAATTCAGCCTGTCTTGAACTGGACGTTTCTCATGCCACTCAGCCTGCTGTGAAGCAAAATGCTTCACTTTTGTATCCGCAGGTTTAAAGTTCAGAGTGTTAACTGTCTGTTGAACCTCTTTGATGAGCTGTCTGGCCGAATGATGTTCCCCTCTTGCAATAAGCTCCTTTGCCCGGGTAAGCTGACTGCTCGCTTCCAGCATCCGCCGTTCAGTCTTCATATCTGCGAAAAGAAGCCAGTCACTTTTCATTAATGCTTTATCAAGCTGATGGATAACGGTTTCCAGCATCGGTTTTGCCTGTGCAGCAGTGCGAACGTGCATCATAATATGTGCGATCCGGTCCAATTGTCTCGAAACATCTCTCTGCATCAGTTTGAAATCGTCGGTGGCAAGAGCCATCCGTTCTGATACAGTAGTAACGACATAGTCTTTTGAAGTTACCGGAAGGGTGGATAAAAAATCATTGTCAAGATAACGGCCAGGATCAGGACGCGTACTGCCGGCTCCGGAAGACTCTGCCGGGAGGGATGTGCTGCTGAGCGCCTCCAGGGCGCCTGCTACAACCTGTCTTGCCTTGAGTTCACGCCCTTTTGCCGTAAACGTTTCTGCCTGAATGATCTGACCTTCCAAAAAAGTCCTCTGTTCTGTTGTTAAAGAGCTATGTGCCAACTCCCGGATCTTTGATACTGCTTCTTTTAAGCTAGGTTCATTAACCAGTGCGTTCTGCATATGCCCGACTGCTGTAACTGGAAATACGTTGTTGCTCTTATTTAGAACGTTCGCCAGGTTATCCACAAGATTTAACGCATCAAGCCCCTTTCCGCTCTGAATCAGACTGGTTATTCGTTGAGTCAGCTCCGAAATACTGCGTTGGTGATTTCCATGCAGATTTTGTTCCAGGAGTGCTCTTTTTAAGTTCTGGATTGTACCTTCCACTGCCTGACTGTTCCGGATTTTGGAACGGAGATTTTCAATGATTTCGCCGAATGAGCCAATACGGGACGTGGTGCTTTTAGCATCCTTCATCTCCTGTATTTGTGTATTAAGAGCCTTTTCGTGGAGAGATTGATGTAAAGCCAGTAAATGTGACCGGACAGGCTCAAGCTGTCGCCTTGCAGCCTGATCGATCGTTTCCATCCGCTGATTTACCGTCCCCTGCCCACGCTCCACGTATTGCTGCAGCTCTCTAACATTCTCTTTTGTCAATTCCGCTCCGGCAGTTAAAAAACGCTCTGCAGCAGCTCTGAATTCCGGGCTCGGATCCTTTATGCCTAGTTTTGACAGTGTTTTTTCAACCGATGGTCCACCGGAATAAGAAGAGGAAGAAGCAGCCTCTGTAATTACTCTGACACGGATGCCTTCTTCTGTTTTCCCGGTTATTTCTATTGATGCACGGGAGGCCGCAGGTACACCGTTGTCAAAAGAAGCGGTCATCTTCTGCCCTCTGATTGATACAACTGCTTCCCTGTCAGATTTTCTATCCGTAATTTTTGCTTCAACTATATCTCCACGGCTGAGTTGTACATGCCTTTCATTTCTGCCGGACTGGCCGTTTACCGCCTGTGTATGTATATTCATACTATCGTTCACCTCTTTATTGTCAGCCATTATATCGGCAGTTCCGCTTTCGTTCTGAAGAAAACAAAATAAAAAAGAGGTTGACTCAAAAGGTTGGCTTATACCTTTTGAATCAACCTCAAAGCAATGAGCAACATCAGTTACGGGATTTTTTTACATCGCCCTAGTCATTATCAAACAAATTATCTCTTAAAAAGTCTTTTTCAAGGCTTGTTCCTCTCCTTTTCTGATCCCTTAATTGGTCACTTCTGTCTTTAGACAGCTGGGCACCTTTTAAAAGAATGCTTTCTCCAAACTTATCCCGAATCGAATCAACAGCACTTGAAAGCTGATGATCTTTAATATCTTTTTTGTACGAGAACAAATCAAGCTGTTTGTAGGCATAATCTTTCTCTACAAGATCCATAGCTGTGATACCGAGTAATCTTACAGGTTCATGGGTCCAGTATTTCTCGAAAAGAAGCCATGATGCATCAAACAGCTCCTGGTGTGACCGGACAGGATATTGCAGTTTCCTGCTTCGTGTAATCGTTTTTCGATCATGATAACGAATGGTTATCTGAACATTCCAGGCGTACACTTCTTTTTTTCTCATCCGTCTGGCTACTGAATCTGCAAGATTCATCAGAACTTTCCTCACCTTTGCAGAGTCCGTGATATCTTCCGGCATTGTCGTTGAATTGCCAATACTTTTAAATTCATTTACAGCATCAGGGTCAACGGGCCGAAGATCAATACCGTTTGCTTTTTCATGTAACCTGAGCCCGCCAATACCGAGCCTTTCTTTCAACTGATCAGGATCTGATTGTGCAAGGTCGCCAATTGTAAAAATACCGTACTTCTCTAATTTCTCTGCCGTCTTTTCCCCGATACCGTGCATATCTTTGGTTTTCATAGGCCAGAGGATATTTTTAATTTCACGTTTTCTTAAAACGGTTATTCCCATCGGCTTTTTCATATCACTGGCCATTTTTGCAAGGAATTTATTCGGTGCGATCCCGATACTCGAAGGGAGATTTAATTCTTTCACCAGTCTTTCCTGAATCAACTTTGCAAGGGAGAGTGCGTTATTTGTCGCTGCTTCGGTAACATCCATGTACCCCTCGTCTATGGAAACCGGTTCAACCAGAGGAGTGTATTCATACAATATCCGAAACATTTCCTGAGAAGCTTTCCTGTATTTTTCAAAATCCGGCTTACGGACAACAAGTTCAGGACACTGTTTTTTTGCTTCCCATAAAGGCATTGGAGGTTTTACTCCTTGTGCCCTTGCCTGATAGCTTGCCGTAACGACAATTCCTTTTCTTTCTTTTGCATTTCCGGCAATTGCAAGGGGTTTCCCTTTGAGCCCAGGGTCATATGCCGCTTCAACAGAGGCATAGAAGCTGTTCATATCAACATGAAAGATAATGCGGCCTTTCCTCCGGTTGTGGTTCATGGTGATTCCCTCCTCCCTCCATCATGCGTCTCCCTGCGGAAAAAATCAAATGATGGAAGTTCCCGGACATAAAAAAACACCCCTGCATTTAATGAAAGAATGTCTTGAATCCTATGAATAACAGCTTCGGGCTTTCATGAATGGTAAAGTATGTTATGATAGATAAAACCCACATGAAAGGTGGTCATCGAAAATGACGGAAATTGTCCGAAACCAGACCATCTATGATTCTGTTCTTTACCTTATTGTGGAAACTGTGACCCACTACGCGGAAAACGAATGGCCTTCACCCTCTATAGAGCAACTATCAGATAAGATAGGTTATTCTGAGGAGTTAATCCTTGAGTCTCTTGAATACGGAGAACTGATAGAGCCAGTCGGACTGCTTCAATAAGCAGCCGCCGGCTCTTTTTTTGTTTCATCCAGAATAAACGCCTAATGATAATATTTCTGTCACTGAGCACTCATATTGTACAAGTGAGCCTGGGACTTCCCTCTGGCAGCATCAATCAGAACTTGAACAGGTTCAGCACTAAGAGTCCGTTTTTCTGAATATAGGCATCTTCGATAATTAAAAAATCAGGCTTTTCCGGAGGCTGATGTTTTAATGTCATACTCCTTCGTTGTTGTTTCTACCCAGTCTACAAATTCATCACCATGAAAATGGCGGTTCGCTTCCCGGTGGAATGATACCAGCTGCTCCATAAATCCAGGGTTTTTCTTTTGGTATTCCTCTATGAAATCAAACAGCTCAAAGGATTCTTTTTGTGTCTGCTGACGTTTGACTTTGCCTTCCTCAGTCAGAATGACATAAGAGACCCGTAAATCTCTGTCGTCTTTTAACACCTTAACGTACCCTTTACCCACCAGCCGTTTAATAACCTGCATTACTGTGGAACGGTCCCACAGTCCTACCTTGGCTATTCTTGAAATTGATGCTTTTTCTTCTAAGTATACGATCCACATAATATGTTGTTCAGCTAATGTGAGACCTAGATCCCGCGCACTGGTCTGCCATTCTTCTTCCAGTGTTTTTGCCATGCCTCTGATATAATTCATTAAAAGATGATTATTCCGACTCACTGTCATGGGGTCACTTCTCCTTAGCCTAAAAGTTTATATAGAAAAGATTCTTAAATATAATACCATATTTCGCCAAATGGCGTGTCGAATACCACAAAATGTCACACTTTTTCACAAATGCACAACTCCACACGAGGTGTTCTCTACTGTTTACCCGATATAGTAAAAAGATAACAAAAAGAGGTTGACTCAAAAGGTAAATTTTACCTTTCGAGTCAACCTCGAAGCAATTAGTGGAGCCCCTGCTCTATTTAAAAAGCTGCTTTCGTATAGTTTGTTGCTATTGATCTAAACACATAAGGCCTACGTGTCCTCCGATTTCTGCGGTGGTGCTGGCAAGCCCCCTCATGCTTCGCGAGGCCACTGAAAAAGTACTTTTTTTTAAATAGACTCAGAAAAGTCAGGTGTTGATTTCCGCTCATTGCACTTTCCGCGGGCGGCTCGATCCTCAGCGCTGCGCGCTTGCGGGGTTTCCCCGGAACTGGCTTTTCCCGAAGTAGTGTTGCGCATTCGCTCCAATCAATACTTTTTTATAACGACAATGACTTTTAGCACATCAAAAAATCAAAACCCACTTTATGTTGCAATCAGAGCCCTAAAGTGGTGACCTTATTATCGGACTTTGACTTTTTCAGTGGCCTCCTAAAGCTTTGCGGGGCCTTTCCTGGCCCCTACTACCCCAGGAGTCTCGGGCACTGAGGCTTTATTATCCCGTTCACGAAAGGAGCATTTTTTCCAAAAACAGCCATTTAAAAAGCTCGGCAGGAATGGGTTTTCTCCTGCAGTGACCTTTTAAGACAACTTCTTTCTTCTTGCCTTTTAACTGAATCCACACTCTTAACCTTGTTTTATCTGGCTGCTTCTTCAATAAGAGCAACAACAAGTTCGGCCGTTTTAACTAATTCCTCAATCGGCATACGTTCATTGGTAGTATGAATTTCCTCATACCCTACGCCAAGGTTAATGGTTGGAACGCCGTGACCTGCAATAATGTTGGCATCACTGCCGCCGCCGCTTTGAAGCAATTTAGGTTCTCTCCCCACAGCTTTTGCAGCACGCTTCGCCGTTTCAACAATGGCGTCGCCGTCTTCGTGTTTAAAACCTGCATACATCACATCGATGTCTACTTCTGCCTTGCCGCCCATTTCATTTGCAGCTTCTTCAAAAGCCGCTTTCATTTTGGCTGCTTGTTCTTCCATTTTATGACCCACAAGAGAACGTGCTTCTGCAAGGATATCAACACGATCACAGACAATATTTGTCTGGCTTCCACCTTCAAAACGCCCAATGTTTGCTGTCGTTTCTTCGTCAATACGTCCAAGAGGCATCCGGGCAATCGCTTTGGATGCAATTGTGATGGCTGAAACCCCCTTTTCAGGAGCTACACCGGCGTGAGCTGTTTTTCCGTAAACGGTCGCTTTAACTTTTGCCTGTGTGGGCGCTGCAATAATAATGTTTCCGACTTCTCCGTCACTGTCGAGTGCAAACCCATATTTTGCAATGATATCCGTTGGATCAAGAGCTTTTGCCCCTACAAGACCGGATTCTTCTCCTACGGTAATAATAAATTGGATTGTCCCGTGCTCAATGTTATTTTCCTCAAGAACGCGGATTGCTTCAAACATCGCAGCCAGTCCCGCTTTGTCATCAGCACCAAGAATAGTAGTTCCGTCAGATTTTATGTAGCCATCTTCCTCAACGGGAGTCACACCTTTCCCCGGTACAACCGTATCCATATGTGAGGTAAAGTAAATCGGATCTGTATCACTTTTTCCTTCAAGTGTGCAGATGAGGTTTCCAGCTCCATGTCCTGTGACAGAAATAGTATCATCTTCTTTCACGTGTACATCGAGAGCCTCGAATTTTTCCTTAAGTACTTTTGCAATTGCTGTTTCATATTTTGTTTCGGAATCAATTTGAACCAGCTCTTTAAACTCATCAACTAAACGCTGTTTGTTAATCATGTAAAAGCCTCCAATATGCCTTATTTCATTTTTAGTATATCAAAGGAACCATCAAATGTCCTACAACGGGATATTCCCGTGCTTCTTTTTAGGACGGTCCTCTGATTTTCTTTCAAGCATTTCGAGACTCTGAATAAGTTTCTGCCTTGTTTCACGGGGATCGATGACATCGTCCACCATTCCATTAGCTGCTGCAACGTATGGGTTGGCAAATTTCTCCCTGTACTCCTCAATCTTATTTTGTCTTGTTTCCTCCGGTTGTTCACTTTCGTTAATCTCTTTTGCAAAGATAATATTTGCCGCACCGTGAGGCCCCATAACAGCAATTTCAGCATTCGGCCAGGCAAATACCAGATCTGCACCGATGGCTTTACTGTTCAAGGCAACATAAGCACCTCCGTACGCTTTTCTCGTTATGACCGTAATTTTTGGTACAGTTGCCTCCGAGTAAGCATAAAGAATTTTTGCACCGTGACGGATTATACCGCCATGCTCCTGTTTTACCCCTGGGAAAAATCCTGTAACATCTTCAAACGTGATCAGAGGAACGTTATAACAGTCGCACATCCTGATGAATCTGGAAATCTTGTCAGAAGAGTCAATGTCCAGTCCCCCGGCCATTACTTTTGGCTGGTTTGCAACGAGACCGACTGAGCGGCCGTCGATTCTTGCGAAACCAACCACTGCATTTTTGGCAAATGATTTTTGAACCTCCATAAAAGACCCTTCATCCACAACCATTTCAAGAACCTTCCTGACATCATAAGGCCTTGCAGGATCAAAAGGTACCACATCCGGCAGATCGTAGAGAAAATCGTCCTCATTACCATTATGCTCCTGCCGTGGAGGCTTCTCTTCATTATGCTGCGGCAAGTAACCGAGTAAGTCTCTCACCTGACTCAGGGCAGCTTGTTCCGACTCGCAGGAAAAATGAGCGTTTCCGCTGATCGAGCCGTGAACAGAGGCGCCGCCTAATTCCTCTGCACTGATCTGCTCTCCTGTTACTGTCTGGATGACTTTCGGTCCTGTAATAAACATCTGGCTTGTTTTTTCAACCATAAAGACAAAATCTGTTATGGCAGGAGAGTACACAGCTCCTCCTGCACAAGGCCCCAGGATGACACTGATCTGAGGGATTACACCTGAATAAATAGAGTTACGGTAAAAAACATGTCCGTAACCATCAAGGGAAAGTACCCCTTCTTGAATTCTGGCGCCTCCTGAATCATTCAGGCCGACAAAAGGTGCTTTGTTTTTTACTGCAAGGTCCATGGCACTGGCAATTTTTTTAGCATGCATTTCTCCAAGGGCTCCTCCATAGACAGTAAAGTCCTGGGCAAAAAGAAAAATAAGCCGGCCGTTAACTTTCCCGTATCCGGTAACAACACCTTCTCCGGGAGCCGATCCTTTCTCCATGCCAAAATCCAGGCACCGGTGCTCAATGTAGGGGTTTAATTCAACGAATGTGCCTTCGTCCAGAAGGAGATCGATTCTTTCTCTGGCAGTCAGCTTTCCTTTTTCATGCTGTTTCTCAATACGTTCATCCCCACCGCCGAGCTCAATTGCACGCCGTTTATCATAAAGTTCGTTAATCTTATCATACATGTCCATTACGACTTCACACCTTCTCCCTTTCTCGTCGGATCACAAAGTTCAACAAGTACACCGTTGGCCGCTTTAGGATGTAAAAAGGCAATAGGGTACCCGCCTGCTCCTGTTTTGGGTATTTCATTTAATACAGGAAGCCCCTCTTTTTTAAGCTGCACAAGGCGTTCCTCCAGAGACCCTGTAGAAAAGGCCACATGATGAATCCCTTCCCCTCGCTTTTTCAGGAAAGCTGCTACCGGACTTTTTTCATCCAAAGGTTCCAAAAGCTCCAGTTTCGTATTCCCAACCGGAATAAACGCGACTCTTACTCCTTCTGACGGAACTTCCACTACTGCCTCGGCTTTAAGATGAAGGTGATCAGCATAAAACGTCATCGCTTCATCAATATCTTTTACTGCAATACCGATGTGATCAACTCCTGACGGCGGTGCAAGAAGTTCTTTTGATAACCCCTGCTTTTCCCGGACCGCCTGTTCAATATAAGCGGCTACAGCTTTCGTTGACGTGCCAGGTGTAAAGATCTTTTTGATCCCGTTTTCTTCCAGTTTCTTTGCATCCTGATGAGGGATAACCCCTCCTCCGAACACAATAATATCCTCAGCCTGTTCTTCTTTTAAAAGTTTCAGCACCTCGGGGAATAACACGTTATGAGCTCCGGATAAACATGAAAGACCAATGGCATCCACATCTTCCTGCAAGGCTGCTCTGACAATCTGTTTTGGTGACTGGCGAAGCCCTGTATAGATAACCTCCATCCCTGCATCCCTTAATGCCTGTGCAATGACCAGCGCTCCTCTGTCATGACCGTCCAGTCCCGGTTTTGCAATTAATACTCTTATTTTTTTTCTCATATGAATTACCTCCTCTGCCCCTATCCTTGATACTCTCCAAATACCTCTCGCAACGTGTTGCAGATTTCACCGACCGTTGCGTACTCTCTAACGGCTTCTTTAATATAAGGCATAAGATTTGCGCTGCCTTCTGCATGAAATTTAAGCTCTTCCAGTGCCTTTTTCACTTTTGTATTATCACGGGTTTCCCTGAGCTCATTCAGCCGGTTATGCTGATCGCTTACAAAGCTCTCGTCCACTTCAAGTAATTCAGGCTCCGGTTCTTCATCGAGCTGGTATTTATTTACCCCGACCACTATTTCCTGTTCGTTCTCAATCTTTTTCTGGGTTTCATAAGCCGTTCTGCGGATTTCACGCTGCATATACTGCTGGTCAACAGCCGCAACGGCTCCTCCCCTGTTTTCAATTTCCTTAATATATTCCTGCGCTCTTTTTTCCATCTCATCGGTTAGGGATTCAACGTAATAAGAGCCTCCCAATGGGTCAATCGTATCGGCCACGCCGGTTTCGCTTGCAATAATCTGCTGTGTACGAAGGGCAATTCTGGCTGAGTCTTCAGTCGGCAGAGCGAGAGCTTCATCTTTGGCATTTGTGTGAAGGCTCTGAGTACCGCCCATTACAGCTGCAAGTGCCTGAAGAGCTACACGGACAATATTATTATCCGGCTGCTGGGCAGTGAGGGTTGATCCTGCCACTTGTGTATGAAATCTCAGCTGCCAGCTTTTTTCGTTCTTTGCTCCATACTCTTCTTTCATAATCTTCGCCCACATCCGTCTGGCAGCTCTGAATTTCGCCACTTCTTCAAAGAAATGGTTGTGCCCGTTAAAGAAAAAGGCAAGTCTCGGTGCAAATGTATCTACATCAAGCCCGGACTCCAATGCTGCATCAACATAGGCTTTCGCATTGGCAATAGTAAAGGCCAGTTCCTGTACGGCGTTCGATCCCGCTTCCCGGATGTGATAACCGCTGATTGAAATTGTGTTAAATTTAGGCGCATGTTCCGCACAGTATGAAAAGATATCAGTTATGAGTCTCATGGAAGGTTTCGGTGGGAAAATATACGTCCCCCGTGCGATATATTCTTTTAAAATGTCATTTTGTATGGTCCCTTGTATTTTTCCAGCCGGCACTCCCTGCTTTTCTGCTACAACCATGTACATAGCCAGAAGGACAGCTGCCGGGGCATTAATGGTCATCGACGTACTTACTTTATCGAGGGAAATCCCCTCAAGAAGCTGCTCCATATCCTCCAGTGAGTCAATGGCAACACCGACCTTCCCAACTTCTCCAAGGGCCATTGCATCGTCGGAATCGTACCCGATCTGAGTAGGAAGGTCAAAAGCAACACTCAGACCTGTCTGACCTTGTTCAAGAAGATACCTGAAGCGGCGGTTCGTTTCTTTTGCGGACCCGAACCCTGCATATTGTCGCATCGTCCAGTGACGCCCCCTGTACATCGTACGGCGGATTCCCCGCGTATATGGAAATTCACCGGGAAGGCCAAGTTCCGTTTCATAAGAACCGGTCAGTTCATCAGGTGTATACACCCGGTCTACCGGTATAGCGGATGATGTCTCAAAACGCTCAGAACGTTCCGGTCTTTTCGCTGTTTCATTTTCAGTCTTTTCCTGCCACTGCTTAAAATATGACGACTCTTTTGTTTTCATAAGTGGGTGACCTCCTTAGATCAATAACCGCATTAAAGAAAGCGCTAACATACTATACTTCGATTTCGACACCGTTAATTCCTTCTCGTCAAAAAATTCAATGTGTTCCTATCATAACCAGTACCTTTGGATGACCCCTTGTATAAACCGGAAATTTTTATTAAAATATGATATATGACTTCTTGTAAGGAGGTATTCACCTATGCCCCGAAAAGCACGCAAAGCCATTATTTATATGATGATTGCAATTATGTTCCTTGGTACAGTAATGATGGGAGCAACAATGTGGTAAAAATAATAAACCGGGAATAAAATGAGGCTGCATCCAAAGAGTTCTTCTTTGGATGCAGCCTCTCTTTCGTTCCTATTCAATTGCCCCGTAATCAATACCAATTTCCTCAAACGTCCTGGAATCGTTTATCACCAGAATTTTCATTCCCACAGGCACTTCCTGAAACAAGAACTCAACATCTTCGTTATTCATCCTGATGCATCCTGCAGTAACCGCGCGGCCGATGGACTCAGGGTTGTTCGTACCGTGAATACCATAAATCCTTCCGTCCGTATTCAACGCATCAAAACCGAGCCACCTTGTTCCCAGAGGATTGTTTTCACTTCCGCCCGGAATGTCTTTTTTCCGGTAGTATGGATTCTCTGCTTTTACAAGCAGGTTGAATTCACCCTCAGGAGTATCATCGCCTTCCTTTCCAATGGCAACAGGAAAAATATTTTTTATTTCCCCTTCGGATATATAAGCCAGTTCATGACGTTCTTTATTCACAACCACGTACGGATCACCCGGAAGCGGGTTTTCTCCCAGCGGCCAGACCGGCGAGACAATCAGAAGACACGCTAACACCACATTTATCACATTACCAGCCCCCGGTCCGATTTTTTATTACTATTCATCTAAAACCGGTTTCGTATTCACTTAAACATGGCGTAGGCTTTTTTGGGTTTGAACTGTCTTTTAATAATCAGGTATTGCTCAATTTCTTTAATCAGCTGATGAAGAGCCGACCTGGTCTCAAATTCATCTCTTGTCTCCGGGAGAGCCATGTCTTTAAAAGACTCCTGCAGCTCTTCAAGCCTCTCAATAAACAAGTGAGCTGTATTCTCAGGATGGACGCCTTTACTCAGTTCTTCAAGAAAATCCGCAATCATTTCCCCCTGTTTTACTTTAATGTCAATAGAAGTTAACAATGGCATCATCCGTTCAATGATATCAAGCTGCTTTTCCCTCATTTTAAAATAATGATAGTAAAGGTCTTCGTATCTCAAAACGTGATTTTCCAGGTTATCAAGGGATATGCTTTTCGCCCGGTGGACAATATCTGCCGCTTCAGTCAATTCTTTACCTGACCAAGCGTTATCGCCTTCTTTTACGTAAACCGAAAACTCATGAAGAATCCTTCTGATCTTATCCTCCAGTTCACTCTGGAGTCTGAGAAGTTCCGTTTCCACACTGGGCATGTATATATTCATAAGCAATGCACAGCCGATTCCGATCAAAATCAGAGCGAGTTCGTTTACTACTATCGGACCGCTGATTTCCTTAAGCGTATAGATATGTAAGATAATTACGGTACTTGTTACAATACCAGCCTGTACTTTTAACATGAGGGTGGTCGGAATAAAGAGTAAGAGCAACAGCCCCACACTGAGTGGATGATATCCCATTACTTCAAATACAACACCTGCATAGACGAGGCCGATCACGCACGCCAGCAGACGGGCCCAGGACATCTGAAAAGACTTTTTCTTAGTCTTTTGTATACAGAGGACGGTGATGATGCCTGCAGACGCATAGAAGTCTAATTGAAACCACTGGGCAGCCGCAATAGCCAGAGCAGCTCCAAGTGCGGTTTTCAGCGTTCTGTACCCGATTCGAAACACACAATCCCCTCTTTTCTGATTTATCGTTTAGTATAGGAATCTATACCCTTTTTAAACGATGCAAAAATTAAATTATTTGTCTGTTTACTATTTCACAATAATAATACAGAAAAACCTCCGTATATACGGAGGTTTATGTATTGTTCAGTTGGCGCGCCCACCAGGATTCGAACCCAGAACGCGAGAGCCGAAATCTCGTGTGATATCCATTTCACCATGGGCGCCTGCAAAAACGGAAGCACGTTCCGTTTGCACTATTGAAGTATAGCAATAAACTAGAAAGGAATCAAGATTTATTTTTACACTTCAAAGAAAAAT
Source organism: Alteribacter salitolerans (assembly GCF_016901055.1). Classification (NCBI taxonomy): domain Bacteria; kingdom Bacillati; phylum Bacillota; class Bacilli; order Caryophanales; family Bacillaceae; genus Alteribacter; species Alteribacter salitolerans. Next base: position 52,994 of record NZ_JAFEUX010000009.1, read on the forward strand.
TTTACACTTCTTCATCAAACATGTTTTCAAACCGTTCGTTCATCTGCTCATCGCTGTATCCCATTTGACGAAGTCTTCCGGCGAAGTTCTGAGCCCACAGCTTAAGACGCTGTGCCATCTTTTTATACTTTTTGGTGCGTGTCCCTTTTTCTTCTTTCGCACGTCCATCAGCATTTGACATAATGTTCTCGGAGATGAACAATCCTCTCCACACATCTTCTTCGTCAAATTTATCAGCATTTGCATTAAAGTTATCAATTACTCTTTTATAAAAGTCATCAAACTGATCAAATGGAATCTCTTCATCCATGTTTAAGTATGTATGAATTTCTTTGTAAAGCTCCTGCATGACTGACACTCCTTTTCTTTTTCGTTGGCTCTGTTAAACTGAGTTGTTCATTTACGCTCATTGCAGAGGAGACGCAGGTGAGCTCGTTGCAGAGGAGACGCAGGTGAGCTCGTTGCACGCATATGAATTACCCCTGCTTCTTTTTCTGCAAGTTATGCTTCGCAGCTTTCTGCGTCGACGCAATTCGCAGCTGATACTTGACGCTCATCGCTAACGTGAGAATTATAGCATAAATAAAAGGAGGCTTCCACCTCCTTTTACCTTCGTATTACCCTTTGAAGTAAGTATCAAAAGCCTGCTCAAGCTTCTGAACAACTTCAATCGGTTCATGTCCTTCAATCTCGTGACGCTCAAGCATCGTTTGTATCTTCCCATCCTTCATGAGTGCGAAAGAAGGTGAAGACGGCTCATATCCCTGAAAATAGTCACGTGCACGGGCTGTAGCTTCACGGTCCTGGCCCGCAAAAACAGTTACATAGTGATCTGCCTGAACTTCATAATTCTTCATATAATGAGCTGAAGGGCGGGCAATTCCACCTGCACATCCGCAAACTGAATTTATCAATACCAATGCTGTGCCACCCTTGCCGAATACCTCATCTACCTGCTCGGGGGTTGTAAGTTCTTCGTAGCCTGCCTCAACCATATCTTTACGTGCTGTCTGAACCACATCATTCATAAATAGCTGAAAGTCCATATGTGAACACTCCTTTATAATAGCCTGAATTTAATTTTACACTGTATAGGATGATTTACCAAGTGTCTGCGTTTATTTTCCTAAAAAAAGAAGACCCGCAACAAATGCGGGTCGTGTATTATTAGTCGTGAAGAGCTGTTTCCAGCACCTCGATGTTTCGTCTCATCAGACTGAAGTAATCTTCTTCATTTTCCACATCTTCTTCTGTCAGTGCTTCCAGGTTATGAAGCCAGAGATCTTCTGCTCCGATTTGTTCCCTGACCGTTTCAGCGATGTTTGTTGGAATGTTCTGTTCAAACATGATGTAATTAATGCCTCTGTCTTCAGCAAATGTAATTGTTTCCTGTACCTGCTGAATTGAAGGCTCATTGTTAGGGGACAATCCTGAGATCCCAACCTGGTGAATGCCGTACCGGTCATCCCAGTAGCCGTACCCGGCGTGAGACACAATAATTGTCTCCTTGGTTTTGTTGTCACTCATTTCCTGAAACTCTTCATCAAGCTCAAGGAGATCTCTTTCCAGTTCCTCAAAGTTTTCTGTGAAATACTCTTCAGACTCCGGACGAAGTTCAATGAGTGCCTCTTTAATATTCTCAGCAAGGTCTACCGCACGGACAGGGTCGAGCCAGATGTGAGGGTCCTGATCACCATGACCGTGATCATGCCCATCCTCGTGGCCATGCTCATCTTCCTCATGACCGTGATCGTCTTCTTCGTGACCGTGTCCATCTTCCTCATGGCCGTGATCGTGATCATCCTCGTGGCCGTGTTCATCTTCTTCATGGCCGTGATCGTGATCATCCTCGTGGCCGTGTTCATCTTCTTCATGGCCGTGATTGTGGTCATGGTCGTAATCAATAAGATCCACTCCGGCTGAGGCCTCAATGACTTTTACATTTTCACCATCAAGAACATCTTTAATTGAACTTGCAAAACCTTCGAATCCTGCACCGTTATAAACAAAAAGATCTCCATCTGCAACACTGATCATTTGTTGTGCTGTTGGTTCAAAGGTATGAGCATCGGCGCCGACAGGTACAATATTTTCAACCTCTACCTGCTCACCTCCAACTTTCTTTGCAAAGTCCTCCAAAGGATAAAGTGTTGTATAAATGAGCAGAGGATCTTCCGCTTCCTCTGCAGTGTCCTCTCCGTCCGTTTGTTGTTCCTCTGTAGCATCCTCCTCAGCGCCGCAAGCTGCTAAAAACGCTGATGCAGCGAGCATTGTTGATAATAATCCAGCCTTAACCCTTTTCAATTTAAGATTCCCCTTTCGTAACGATTCCGTTTTATTAACCAAGTGTATTGTATCGGATTTGTTACGATTTGTAAACAGTAATAATTATGATTTGTAATATTATCTCTGTTATCCTTGGGGGCTATGGAATTTATTTCATCTTTACCGGTGGTAAATGTAGGTTTATCGACTTTATTATTTTTTTATACGTTTTAACAGCTCCTTCACCTCCAGAGCGCTCTTCCACAATCACTCCAAGCAAAAAGAGGGAAGACTCCTCCTCCTCCCTCTTCATCCACTACTGTTCTGTTTTCACATGGTTCTTTAAATAGTCGTTCATTTCTTTTTGTAAGGCGAGGAGATCTGGAAGAACGTCTTTAATTGCTTCATCATTCCGTTCCTTTACCGCTTTTAGAAAGCTCTCCTGCACCATTTCGTGTTTCTCTTTCCACGCTTCACCCTTTTGTACGTGATCTTTCAGTTTTCCTTCTTTCTTCAGTTCTTTGTATTTTTTTATCAGAGACTCGCGCTCATTTACGATCAGACGCCATTCTTCTTTCAATTCAGGCTGATACCTGTCAATAAGCAGATCATAGTAGAAATTAAAGTGTGGTCTGAGAGCGTCGTGCCGAAGGTAATACTGATGGTAAACGTTATTTTCATGGTTGTCCCTCTTTACTGCAGGGGACGGCTCCTCTGCGCTTGTATTCATGGGACTGATAAGTGAAAATGCGATTACAATTATCATCATAAGAGAAACCACTCTGTTCATCGTTAACACCTTCCTTGCAAATTGGATATGGATAGTTTTCCAATCAAATTCAAGATTATGCTATTCCATACAGTGCAACATTGTTTGAAAACACAAAAAAGCTGCCAAGAGGTTTTCCTCTTAACAGCTTTTCTATTACTTAATATAAGCTGATATTCTCTTCGTTCATTGTTTCGAGCGTTTGTTTTACGTCTGCCATGAAATTTCCGCAGATAAGACCATCTAGTACACGATGGTCAAGGCTCATACAGAGATTCACCATATGTCTTACTGCGATCGCATCATTATCCAGTACAACCGGTTTTTTCACGATTGATTCCACACTCAGGATTGCTGCCTGAGGGTGGTTAATAATTGGCTGGCTCATTACCGAACCAAAAGAGCCTGTATTGTTAACGGTAAATGTACCGCCCTGCATGTCAGCCTGGCTCAGGCTGCCGGACCGTACTTTGCTTGCAAGAGTATCAATCTGTCTTGCCAGCCCTTTTATGGATTGTTCATCTGCATGCTTAATGACAGGAACAAACAATGAATCTTCCGTAGCTACTGCCAGAGAAATGTGTACATCTTTGTGGCGTAGAATTTTATCCCCCTGCCAGCTTGAATTTATCTGCGGGTATTTCTTAAGTCCATCTACAACCGCTTTTACGAAGAATGGCAAAAATGTAAGCTTCATGTCTTCCTGCTCTGCAAATTGGTTTTTCACTTTATTTCGGTACTTCACAAGGTTTGTGACATCCACTTCCACCATCATCCAAGCATGAGGTGCTTCGTGCTTGGATTTAACCATGTTTTGGGCAATCGCTTTACGAACACCCGAAACAGGAATTTCTTCAACACGGCCGCTTACGACCGGCTCAGGTGCTTTCGATGCCTTTGGCGCTTGCGGCGCATCTGAAACGGTTTCAGTTTGCTGCGTCTGATGCTTCGGTTCTGCTGACTTCGGTGCCGTATCTTTAGAAGGAACAGAGCCGCTGTCAATTAACGTCTGAAGGTCTTTTCGGGTAATTCTGCCCCCGCGGCCTCTTCCAGTAACCTGTTCAAGGTCAATGCCATGCTCCTGAGCAAGGCGTAATACAGCAGGAGAATAACGTTTTTTATTAGAAGTATCTCCTTCTTCTTCAGCCTCAGGCTCCCCGCCCGCTTCAGAAGCAGGTGCATCATTTGTTTCTTCCTCCGGTGCTTCCTCACCTTCGACACTGATGGTACAGATAACACCGCCAACCTCAATTGTTTCATCTTCGTCTGCGACAAGTTCTGCAATTGTACCTGTAAATGAAGACGGTACTTCTGCATTCACTTTATCTGTCATTACTTCCGCAATCGGATCGTATTTATTAACGTGATCGCCCGGCTGGACCAGCCATTTTGATATTGTTCCTTCTGTAACACTCTCCCCAAGCTGGGGCATTGTGATTTTCGTTGCCACGGTTTGGTACCTCCAGTTCAATTAAAATTCGGCTAAATCCCTCATTGCCGCTTCTACTTTATCAGGGTTGACCATAAATTCTTTTTCCATCGTCGGTGCATAAGGCATTGACGGTACATCAGGTCCGCAAAGACGGCGGACAGGTGCATCAAGATCAAAGAGACATTCTTCTGAAATAATGGCAGATACTTCACTCATGATGCTGCCTTCTTTGTTGTCTTCTGTAACAAGCAGGACTTTCCCTGTTTTCTTCGCAACTTCCACAATTGCTTCACGATCAAGCGGGTACACAGTCCGTAAATCAAGAATGTGTGCACTGTATCCGTCTTTTTCCAGTTTTTCAGCAGCCTGCATGGCAAAGTGAACACAAAGGCCATAAGTTATTACGGTAATGTCTTCCCCTTCGCGCTTCACCTCGGCTTTTCCAATCGGCAGTGTGTAGTCATCTTCAGGTACTTCCCCTTTAATAAGACGGTACGCACGCTTGTGCTCAAAAAACAGAACCGGGTCATCGTCACGAATCGCAGCTTTTAAAAGACCTTTTGCATCATAAGGAGTTGAAGGCATTACAATTTTCAATCCCGGAACATTTGCAAACAACGCTTCAACTGACTGTGAATGATAAAGAGCTCCGTGAACACCGCCGCCATATGGTGCGCGGATCGTAATCGGGCAGTGCCAGTCATTGTTTGATCGGTAGCGGATTTTGGCAGCCTCTGAAACAATCTGGTTTACAGCAGGCATGATGAAGTCAGCAAACTGCATTTCGGCAATGGGACGCATGCCGTACATAGCGGCTCCGATTCCTACTCCGGCAATGGCAGATTCAGCAAGCGGAGTATCAAGTACACGATACTCGCCAAATTGTTCATAAAGTCCGTTTGTAGCTCGGAAAACACCTCCGCGCCTTCCTACGTCTTCTCCCAGTACAAAGACGTTTTCATCTCTTTCCATTTCTTCTTTTATAGCCAATGTAATTGCTTCGATGTAAGATTTAACCGCCATCGTGTCACTCCCCTCCATAAACGTGATCGTATGCCGTCTTTGCATCAGCGTATGGCGCTTTTTCAGCATAGTCTGTTGCTTCGTCGATCACTTTTCTCAGTCTGTCTTTAAGTTCTTTCTCTTTCTCTTCAGTAAGGATACCGGCATCACGTAAGTAATCGCCAAATGTGAAGATGGCATCCAGTTTTTTTGCTTCTTCCACTTCAGACCGCTCACGGTACACACTGTCATCATCATCACTTGAGTGTGGTGTCAAACGGTAGGAAATAGTTTCAATTAAAGAAGGTCCGTCCCCGCGAACTGCTCTTTCACGGGCATTTTTCACTGCTTCATACACTGCAAGAGGATCATTACCGTCCACTGTTTCTCCGTGAATCCCGTATCCGATAGCACGGTCCGATACTTTTTCACATCTCAGCTGCTTGTCATAAGGAACAGAAATGGCATACTTATTGTTTTCACACATGAAAATACAAGGGAGATCGTGAACACTTGCAAAGTTAATTCCTTCGTGGAAGTCCCCCTGGTTGGAAGACCCTTCCCCAAAAGTGGTAAAACTTACGAAATCCTGGTTTTTCACTTTTGCAGCCAGGCCGAAACCTACTGCATGAGGAACCTGGGTTGTAACCGGAGAAGATCCTGTTACGATCCGGTTCTTCTTCTGCCCGAAGTGACCAGGCATCTGGCGTCCGCCGGAGTTTGGATCCTCTGCTTTCGCGAATCCGGAAAGCATGAGTTCTTTTGCCGTCATACCGAATGTAAGGACAACACCCATATCACGGTAATAAGGCAGCACGTAATCTTTCTCTCTGTTCAAAGCCATGGCAGCTCCAACCTGGGCCGCTTCCTGTCCTTGACAGGAAATAACAAACGGGATCTTACCTGCCCGGTTAAGTAACCACATTCGTTCGTCAATCATTCGTGCAAGGAGCATCTGCTCATACATTTCAAATACATCTTCGTTGGACAATCCTAATTGTTCATGGCGCTGTTCTGCCATTGTAGTCCCTCCTTCTATTCGTTCGTTCATTTGCTTATCCATGGATGGCCTTCCCATCAACTGCAAGAGCGGCTTCACCAATTGCTTCAGACAGGCTCGGGTGGGGGTGGATGGTTTCTGCCACTTCCCAGTGTGCTGCATCAAGTACTTTAGCAAGGGCTGCTTCAGATATCATGTCTGTTACATGAGGACCGATCATATGAACACCAAGTAAATCGTCTGTTTTTGCGTCGGACACAAATTTTACAAAACCTGTTGTGTCACCATACACAAGGGCTTTTCCGATAGCTTTAAAAGGAAATGTCCCTGTTTTTACTTCATATCCTTTTTCTTTTGCTGCTTTCTCCGTAAGGCCTACGTTCGCTACCTCTGGAGAAGAATAGGTGCATTTTGCAACCATGTCAGCATCGATAGGATGGGCATCCTGGCCATTCATATGCTCAACAGCTGCTATTCCTTCATGTGAAGCTACATGTGCGAGCTGCAGACCACCAATTACATCACCGATGGCATAAATGTGAGATTCTTTTGTCTGATAGTGTTCGTTAACAGCAATGTAACCGTTCTCAACCTGGATATCCGTATTTTGAAGACCGATATCATCAACGTTGGCAGCCCGACCGACAGATACAAGCACTTTCTCGCTCGTCACTGCCTTCGTCTCTCCTTTATGCTCATAAGGGACAGTCACTTGTCCATCCTGCTCTTCAACCTCACCGGAAAGAACCTTGGCATCCGTGATAACCGTAATTTTTTTCTTTTTTAAGGCTCGCTTCATTTCTTTTGAAATATCTTCATCTTCAAGAGGCAGAACGTGCGAAGCATACTCAAGAACCGTAACTTCTACTCCGAAATCAGACAGCATGGATGCCCACTCTATCCCGATTACTCCGCCTCCGATAATGGTGATTGACTGGGGAAGTGATTCCAGTTTTAATGCATCATCGGATGACATGATGGTTGTTCCGTTTAACTCAAGACCCGGAAGCGTTTTCGGGTGGCTTCCGGTAGCTATCAGAACATTCTTCGGAACAAGCATTTCATTGTCCGTTCCATCAAGGTTTTCTACACTAATCGTTCCGGGTGACGGAGAAAAGATCGAAGGACCAAGAATCCGGCCGTGACCTTTAAAAACATCGATTTTTCCTTTTTTCATTAAATGCTGAACACCTTTATAGAGCTGTTCAACAATTCCCTCTTTGCGCTTTTGAACCTGACTGAAATCAAGAACCGGCTCACCGGCGGTCACACCAAAATCTGCACTTTTTTTAACAGTCTGAAAAACCTCGGCACTGCGAAGTAATGCCTTACTTGGTATACACCCGTTATGTAAGCATGTCCCGCCCAGTTTCCCTTTTTCAACAATTGCCACTTTTATACCGAGCTGGGCTGCGCGGATGGCGGCTACATAGCCGCCGGTCCCGGCCCCTAAAATGACTAAATCATAATCTTTTGACATAATATACTTTTCCTCCTCTTCAGCTGAAATCTGCCGTGTTTTTCACTTTCGTTTCAGCATATACTTTTGCTGTTTCTTCTTCTCTGAGCACCCGGAGAGCTCCTTCTGCCAATGCTTCAAGCTCGTTCTCCCCAGGCTTTACAATAACATCCGAAATCCAGTGAATTCGTTCAATAATCCGGTGGATAAAATCTTTTCCATAAGCAAGACCGCCTGTAAGAATGATGGCATCTACTTCACCTTTTAAAACTGCTGCCGAACCTGCAATTTCCTTGGCAATCTGATAGGCCATTGCATGATACACAAGCTCCGCCTTGTCATCCCCGGAAGCAATCCGCTTCTCCACTTCAACGGCGTCATTTGTCCCGAGGTAACCGACCAGGCCGCCTTGTCCGACAATTTTTTTCATTACTTCATCGGAATAATATTCTCCGCTAAAGCACATAGCAACTAAATCGCCTGCCGGAACTGTCCCCGCTCTTTCAGGAGAAAACGGTCCTTCCCCGTGAAGCCCGTTGTTTACATCAATGACTCGTCCACCTTTATGGGCACCTACAGTGATGCCTCCGCCCATATGGACGACAATGAGATTCATCTCTTCATATTTACACCCTTTTTCTTTTGCTGCTTTTCTGGCCACGGCCTTTTGGTTGAGTGCATGAAAGATGCTTTTCCTTTCAAAGTCAGCAAATCCGGACACTTTTGCCAGTTCATCCATTTCGTCAACCACAACAGGGTCGACAATATAAGAAGGAATGTTCAGCTGTCTTGCAATTTCATTTGCCACAATTCCTCCGAGGTTGGATGCATGCTGTCCGGAGTATCCTTCACGCAAATCCTTCAGCATGAGGTCATTCACTTCGTAGGTTCCACCTTCTATAGGCCTGAGAAGCCCCCCTCTGCCTACGACGGCAGATAATTTGGATAAATTGATTCCCTGATTATCGAGAGTCTCCAAAATCATCTGTTTACGAAATGGATATTGATCGATGATGGAATCATAGTTTGCCAATGAATCACGATCATGACGAATCGTTTCCTCCATGATTGCTCTTTCATTGTCAAAGATGCCAATTTTCGTAGATGTTGAACCTGGATTGATCGCTAAAATTCGGTATTCTCTATTCTCCACTTCGCTTACCTCCATCAAGTTAAAACCAAGCTTTCCGCCAAAATGGCGGAACCTTTTCTTTATTCAGTGAGTCACGTCCCGGTAATTATTTTCTTCCCCGGCTGATGATGCTCATACTATTTTGCAGGAACTGCTTTCTTGACTTACGCATCGTTTCAATACGCTCTTCTGCCATTCTGTCAGCTGCAACATAAGTTGGAATGTTATCACGTTTTGCAATTTCAAAGATCTTGGAAATGTTATCGTAAATAGTCTCCACCTTCTTCATTGCCCGCTCACGGTTATAGCCATTCAGTTCATCCGCTACATTAATAACGCCACCGGAGTTAATGACATAATCGGGAGCATAAATCATCCCTTTTTCTTCAAGAGCATCACCATGCCGTGTCTCTTTTAGCTGGTTGTTTGCTGCACCGGCAATGACTTTTGCTTTAAGCTGTGAAAGGGTTCCATCATTAATTGTTGCTCCAAGGGCACAAGGTGCATAAATGTCACAGTCCACACTGTAAATATCGTTGATGCCTACACTCTCTGCTCCAAACTCCTCAACCACTCTTGCTACAGCCTCTTCATTAATATCTGTAACAATCAGTTGTGCTCCTTCTTTATGGAGGTGACGGCAAAGGTTATAGGCAACATTACCAACACCCTGGACTGCCACTCTTTTTCCTTCAAGGGAGTCTGTACCGAAGGCTTCTTTTGCGGCAGCTTTCATACCCACATATACACCATAAGCCGTTACCGGGGATGGATTGCCCGAAGAACCGAATGCCGGGGAGATACCTGTGACAAACGGTGTTTCCTGGTAGACTAAATCCATATCTTCTACGGTCGTACCAACGTCCTCTGCTGTAATATAGCGGCCGTTCAGCCCTTGAATATACCGTCCGAAAGCACGGAACATGGCTTCGTTTTTATCTTTACGAGGGTCGCCGATAATTACTGTCTTACCGCCTCCAAGATTTAAGCCCGCTGCTGCGTTTTTATACGTCATCCCTCTTGCAAGTCTGAGAGCATCTTCAAAAGCATGCTCTTCTGATTCATACGTCCACATCCGTGTTCCGCCAAGTGCAGGTCCGAGCGTTGTGTCGTGGATGGCAATAATCGCCTTCAGCCCTGACTGCTTATCCTGACAGACCACAACCTGCTCATAATCATACGTTTCCATATCTTTAAATAGTTCCATTTTTTCTTCCTCCTCATATTCCCGGTCACTTTCTCCCCGGATTCCAATATTTATTATTGATCATTCCATTAAAGGCTGGACATTTTAACCCCTTTAAGGCTCAACCTGCCGAGCCGACAGCAACAGCAATGGAAAGAAGCTTGCTTTCCGTTGAATCTGCCCTTGAAGTTAAGACAATGGGTGCCTTGGCACCGGTAATGATTCCTCCTACTTCTGCATTTCCAAAGATGGTTAGGGACTTATAGAGAGCATTACCTGTTTCTATAGCAGGCACCACCAGAATGTCAGCATACCCCGCTACGTCAGAGTGAACCTTTTTCTGGCGGGCTGCTTCTGGTGATACTGCGATATCAAAGGCAAGAGGTCCGTCAATCGTACAACCGGCAATCTGGCCTCTTTTATTCATCTGGGTAAGTACTGCAGCATCAAGTGTAGCCTGCATTGCAGGATTTACTGTTTCGACAGCCGCCAACGCAGCTACTTTCGGTGTTTTGATACCGATACTCTTTGCCACGTCCACCGCATTTTGTGTAATCGCAATTTTTTCTTTTAAATCAGGTGCAATATTCATAGCAGCATCTGTCACGAACAACAGTCCGGTCCGTGCCGGGAGATCAAACGCAGCTACATGAGATAGAACATTCCCTGTGCGCAGCCCATTCTCTTTATTCAAAACAGCTTTTAGGAGCGTAGAAGTTCCAACCATGCCTTTCATAAGTACATCAGCGTCACCTTTACCCACAAGTCCGGCTGCAATCATTGCCGATTCCTGCTCGGTTTCACTGTCAATAAACTCACATCGTTCAATTGCGGATAAACCTGTTTGTTCTGAGAGATCTTTCATAAGCTCTAATGGACCGACAAAAATAAACGAAGCAATCCCGTATTCCACAGCCTGTTTTGCAGCAAAAAACAACCCTTTATCTGTTGCGTGTGCTACTGCTACTTTTCTTTCACTTCTGACAGATGACTGTATTTCTTTAAGTAAGTCTTCAAAAGTCAACGTAAACCCGCCTTTCATATATGACGATGATCCACCTGAATTATAATGCAAAAACCATGCCAACTAACCAGAGACGGAAACCGCTTACAGTTCGCGGGGTTTATTCGACAAATCAATTGTGGGTATACGCAAATTTTTTCATACCACGCAAGTAATTGCACGCAATTTGGTGTGAAAATCATCTTTTGATGGATAGTTTGTCCATCTTATAATATAAATTACGGATGGATAACCCGAGGGCCTGAGCCGTTTTTGTTTTGTTGCCGTTGCATACAGACAAAGCTTCTGCAATAATCTGTTTTTCCTTCTCTTTCATTTGATCTGCCAGGCTTAGGATTTCTCCATTTTCAAAAATCGATTCCGTTTGATTTTCCTGGGGGATAAGGTCACTGAACCTGGGCAGGTGTTCTTTATCAATGTAATGGACTGAGAAGTGTGTATGAATCATTGCACGCCCCAGAACGTTTTCCAGTTCCCGGACATTCCCTGGCCATTGATACGTCTGAAGATGGGCAACCGCTTCTTCAGTAAGTCCTTCTACATTTCTTCCATAGTCCTGGTTTAATTTAGTTAAGAGATGCCTGCACAGCTTTTCTAGGTCTTCTTTTCTAGCCCTTAACGGAGGAATCTGAATTGGCATCCGGTTTAAACGGTAATAGAGGTCACTTCTGAATTCCTGGGTGTTCATCATTTTCTCAAGATTGACATTTGTAGCTGCCACTACCCTGACATCAATATCAAGGGTTTTCGTACTCCCTACTCTCACAACTTCCTTTTCCTGAAGGACCCGGAGCAGTTTTGCCTGAGTCTGGCTCTTTAATTCACCAATCTCATCAAGAAAAATTGTCCCGCCATGTGCTTCTTCAAACAACCCTTTTTTCCCGCCCCGTTTGGCTCCTGAAAAAGCCCCTTCCTCGTAGCCGAATAACTCGCTTTCAAGCAGGCTTTCAGAAATCGCAGCACAGTTTACTCTTACAAACTTGTTGTATTTCCTGTCACTTGCATTATGTATCGCATGAGCAAAAAGCTCTTTTCCCGTCCCCGATTCCCCTCTCAGGAGAATGGTAACAGGCGTTTTGGCAGCCATTTTTGCCTGTTCGATGGCAAAGGTAAATTCCTCAGACTGGCCAATAATATCTTCAAATGTATATTTAGCCTCAAGAGTACGGATAATCTGCTTTGCTCTCTCAAGCTCAGTGTTAAGGGTTTCCAGTTCAGATAAGTCATGGATAACACCTACACTGCCTTTTAATGTGCCATCTACAATTACAGGGGCTACGTTTACAAGGACATCCTTTTTCTTCGGACCCACTTTCATTCTCGCACCGCGGACCGGCTTTCTTGTTTTTAATACCTGAAGGTGCATACTCTCTCCTTCAGAAATGTCCGTAGTTGCGGGTTTATGAAGCACTTCCTCTTTTGTAAGACCTGTGAGGCGTGTATAGGCAGGGTTTATCATAAGTCCCTTTCCTTCTTCATTCACCACACTTATGGCATCATCTGAAGAGTGAATAATCGCTTCAAGCATTGTCTGGACACTTTTAAGATTTGTAACTTCTTCTGCCATTTCTTCTATTTCCGTAATATCTTTAAATACCCCCAGAGCACCAATAATCTTGTTTCCATCTTTTATCGGCATTCTCGTTGTAACAATCGATCTGTTTTTCTGAATGACCTGGCGGCGGTTTTGTTCGGTTTTCCCTGTATGGAGTACCCTCGGGAGTTCACTTGTGGGGAGAACTTTACTTATTTCCGTGCCCATAATATCTTCTTTGTTTAATCCTGACATCTCTTCTGCACGCTTATTAATCAAAGTGATCTTTTCATTCTGGTCGATAGCGATCATTCCATCGTGTGTAGAATCCAGGATTAGTTCGAGCTTTGAAAAGTGCTGTGTTTTTTCATATAATAACTCTTCTTTTTCTTCAATAAGGTAAAATAAGATCGAGGCTACTGAGCTCGGTATAATGGAGACCGGCCTGCCCGCAAGCTTCCTTTTTACCTGTTCGTAAAGAGCATAATCATCGGTTACTTCAATGACGGCATCTAAATGAGCAAGGTCCTGAAGTGCCTGTTCCCACTCTGTAAAAACCGGTATATTGCAGTTTCTTGCCTTTCTGCATCCGGGACTGTCTGGATTTATATCTACAACTCCTGCAACTTTTGTGTAAGCAGTATTGTAGAGTACATCAAATAATGAAGCACCTCCCCTTCCACCTCCGATAAGCAGAATTCGTTTCATACAGGCAACACCTCCATTTACAGTCTTCTACCCATTAGTTTACCCTTTATGCAATTTTTTTCATAGTAAAAGCAAGAAACAATACCGCAACCCGGGCTGGCGGATGAACCTTTTGTCAGGTTTGCGGACATGCCAATATTCGTTTAAAATAAGACTATAGTTAATGTTTTACCGAAAAACAGAAAGGAATTATCTTATGACTATACAGCGTTTTTTGGCCCTGATTGTACTCGTTATTCCCGGGTTAATCGCAGGTTACGGAATTAAATTAATGAGAGACACTGTTTTTACTATATTAAACCCTCCTTTTCCTTTTTTATTGTTGCAGTTTTTCGCAGGACTCCTTGCACTTATTCTGGGGGTATGGTTTATTGGAGGATTTATACTGCATCGGGACCGTAAGAACAACAAAGTAGCACCACGGTTTCAAAAACAGTCTTAACCTGATGCTCTTTTCGTAAATATTTTTCCTCTCAAATGGCTTCTTCAATGATTAAAGCCCTCTTAGCAGGGATCAAAGCCTTTTACTTTATTTTTTATGTTAAAAAGCAACAATTTATCCGAAACTTTGTTTTCGCATAAATTGTTGCTTTTTTCACGTCCTTAAAGGTGCAGCCTGCGTGCCTTTCGCTTTCCGTGGCGGTGCCGGAAAGCCTCCTCGTATTGCGTCCTGTGGGGTCTTGCCCGGCCCCCACAGCCACAGGAGTCTCAGGCACTGCGCCTTCATTATCTTTTACAGCAAAAACATGATATTAGGCTTGACTGATCGTAGGAAATGAGGCTGGGACATAACGAACGTGTTTAGCTGAGAACCCGAACAATGTACTAACTTAACGGATGAAATATACGTAGAGTCCTGCGGGATGAAAAGCAAAGGTGAGACCTCGGAGTGCGAAAGCACGAGGAGACTCACCAGCTTCCCGCGGAAAGCGAAGTATATTTCGGGAGCGGTTTATCAGCGCCGCTATGATTCGTTCGGATCATATAGAAACCTGTAAGCAGCTTCATGTTTAAAAGCACTCAAATAAGAATGTAAAAGAGGATGTAGCCGGAATGTTCGAGACTCCTGCGGGAGCAATGAGCGTTTACATCACGAATAAGCTGCGAGTTGCTTCGACGCAGAAAGCTGCGAAGCATAACTGGCAGAGGAAGAAGCAGTGGTGCTTCCTCACCGGCGTCCCCGCGGAAAGCGAAGGGCATTCGGGCTACATCCTGACTTCTTCTGCTTCAAATTTTTAAATCCCTTAACTTGATGGCTATGGGGGAGACCCCCGGAAGCGCAGCGCGCTGAGGATCGAGCCGCCCGTGGAAAGTGCAATGTGTGGAATTTAACACGTAACGTTTTTGAGTCTATTTTAAAAAAACGCAGGACTCACAAGGGATCAATGCCACTTCATGAGCCGCCGTCTTTATTACGAAGTGGATCTTTTTTGCCCGAAAAGATCGATAACACTTAACATTCTGGTATTCATGATCAGCTTGCTTATGGAGTACTTCTCAGCAATTAATGTAAGGAATCCGCACACCATCGTTGAGATAAAAACAAATCCGTCACTGCCTGTATGCATAATGGCAATAGTCAGGTAGGCACCGACGAGCATTGCACCGTTATCGCCGAGCATCGTCTTCTCTCCAGCTTCTTCCCTGGCCCATAACAGGAGGAGAATACCCAGTCCGCTTATTTGCGGAAACCCTGCCGAAACAACGATAACTGCCATTATCATCAGTGTGGCTGCTTTCATCACTCTTAAAGGACGGGTGTCAAGGAGGTTTACGACATGGGGAAGCAAGGTTACGAGTGGAAGATAAAAAAGGGCCTCGAGCTGGGTAATGCTCTCCCCTCTGTACAGCATTGATAAATAAAGGCCGGCAATTACAGCTCCTCCGCCTGCTTTTATAAGACCCGTCGTCACTGTACGATTCATGAAACAGTATTGAACATGCCCCTTAATTCCTTTTGGGTATGCCTTGCCGAAACGGTCATCGACCCAGCCGATCATCCAGGTGGCGAAGAGAAAACAGTAGTCAAGCATATTTATGGAAGTAAGCCCGGGCTGAACAATCTCCAATGTTACCCAGAGTAAAAATACCATGCCGAAATTGTAGGGCACATTCTTTTGACGGACATTTGGTACAGTCCATTTATTATTTATGAACATGCGCCTCGTTACACTGTAGAAGATAAGGATTAATATAGGTTTCCAGAGGTACGATGCCATAAAATACGCTCCATTTCATACCATTGTCTTGCCCTGTGAATCATTCCCCGCATGGTTTTACCGTAGGCATGATGTTCCATTTTTACAGGTACTTCTTTGATGACAGCTCCGTTTTTAAGAAGATCAAGATTGCATGCCATTTCAAAGCCGTATCTGCTGTGTCTCACATCTTCAGAAAGACTCTTCAGCCACCTTCTGTGAAAAGCCCTCTGTCCTGATAAAGGGCTTGTCATGTGTACTTGAAATCGCCGTTCAAGGACTCTTTGTGCCCGTCTCTTCATCAACCCGAAACCTTTGTTTGCTGAATCAGGAGGTAACATCGCCACCGTTACATCAGCCTCGTTCATTTTTAAGGGACGTAAAAGATTGAATGCATGTTTTGCAGTGCTTTTTAAATCAGCATCCAACAGCATTACATAATCACTCTTCGTTTGTTTTAACCCTGTTATTGCAGCCTGCGCTTTTCCTTGATTAATATGGAAACGGTACACATAATCCGTGTAGTCGAATGCAATTCTGGAAGTTTTATCAGTACTTCCATCATCAATGACCAGTATCCTGCTGACCCAATCCTCATTGCGAAGGGCACTGAGGGTTTCTCCGATATTTTTTTCTTCGTTATAAGCAGGAATTACTACATCAACTTTCATCTACGCCCTCCCCCCCCTCACCTTCCCACTCAAGCTCTTCTTCAAGAAGCCGGTGTATGCTTTTTCTTTTACCTCCCGAGTAGAAAGGACCTACAGAAGTAAGAAACTTATGAGATGCTTTAATATCACTTACTTTATCACCAAGAAAAGACCTTGTCAGAAGGGTGGAACCCATACCAGGCCGGTTTTTTTCAAGCATTTCCAGATAGCCCGTTCTACAGCCTATTGTATAGATATGCTCAGCACCTGATTTACCTGCAAGAACAATAGCCAGGTCTTCACTGACACCGGGAAACCTGCAGGTACTTGAAGTTTTACCAGCCTTTTTAAGACGGAGGTAGCCAGGACTTTCACCACTCATATAAGCATGAGCAATAAACGTGGATGAAAGAGTAAGAATGTCGTCAGGAACGGAATCCATATCCCCGATTACAAAATCCGGCACTGCTCCGGCACCCAAAACCCCTTCAGCCGCTCCATCCACTGCAAGAATGACTGTTTTCGGAGTTCTTATCATATCCTGCCAGTAAAGAAGGTCTTTCATATAACCCGGACCTCTTGCCACCACGATAACAAGCTTCCCCTCCAGCTCAGGAATTGCCTCAAGGGATTCCACACTTTTGATAAACAGTGGTAGTTCATTTTGGGCAAAGGTTAAACTGTTTTCCATAAATGCAGTAAAAGTGTGCATCTGTCTGTCATAACTTTCAGCTATACGCACCATAAGCTTTGTGGAATCCCACTTCGAGATTTCACCTGCCCTGGTCCACTGACCTTTTATTTTCCTGAAAATCTCTCTGTCTGTAATCATGATTTCAATCCCGGAATATTCGAGATCCCTCGAAGACGTTTTAAGGTCATAGACGGGAATGTGGTGTTCCAATAACAGCTTCACACCCTCATGATAAAAAGTGCCGGACATGGATTCTCCAGCATTGACAATTGCTTTAACTTCTTTTTTTATAAGAGATTCGGCTGCAACAAGGTCAATATCCTTATGATTGATAAGGGCAATGGAACGATCAGGCATATTCCTTACCAGATCTTTCGTTTTTTCACCGTAGTATCCGGCCCCAACGATGACAGGTCCATTCATGGCCATGTCCTCCTGTAAATGAGAATTACGGTTAGTATGTACGTAAGTACTTCTTTTCACTCAAACCTTGATTTTGGAAAATAAAAAAAGAACGATCCGGAGGTGTGGCCCCTTGATCGTTCTTTCAGCCATTTCTGCATGATGTCTATCAGCTGACTTTGTGTTCGATTCGGAGTTTATCAGCAACCATTGCGATAAATTCAGAATTTGTTGGTTTTGCCTTGCTTACGCTGACTGTGTAACCGAACATTTTGGAGATTGATTCAATATTACCCCGGCTCCATGCTACTTCAATTGCATGGCGGATGGCACGTTCTACACGGCTTGCTGTCGTATTGAATTTTTTTGCAATGTCGGGATAAAGTACTTTCGTAATGGAACCGAGAAGTTCGATGTCATTGTATACCATCGTAATTGCTTCCCTAAGATACATATACCCTTTAATATGGGCAGGAACACCGATTTCATGAATAATGCTGGTAATACTGGCATCCAGATTCATGGGCTTGTTTTCCTTCCTCATCCCTTGCATACTGCCTGAAGACTTCTTCACGTAGCTGGAAGCATTTCCACTCACATCACGGATTTTACCAATAAGTGTATCCATGTCAAACGGCTTAAGTATATAATATGATGCCCCTAATTCCACAGCTTTTTTAGTAACGTCTTCCTGTCCGAAAGCGGTAAGCATAATGATGTTCGGTCTTTTGGAAAGCTTTAGATTGTTCATCTTATCGAGAACTGCCAGTCCATCCAAATGAGGCATGATAATATCTAAAATAAGAACGTCCGGCTCAGCTTCCTCGACCAGATCCAAACATTCCTGTCCATTATAAGCCTTCCCGATTACTTCCATGTCTTCCTGAGAGTCAATATATTCTTCTAGTAACATGACCAGTTCACGATTGTCATCCGCTACACACACTTTTACATTTTGCACGATGTTTTTCCTCCCCATTACAATTTCGGTTCATTTGAATATAGATTCGACAAACAGAACCCAAATCCTTTTGATTTCTTATTTTTTCTAAAAAAACTTATCTTTTCTCTCGTTTTTAAGCTTATACTCTTGTTTTCGACTATATTCGATTAAAACACTGTTTATTCTTGAATGTTTGTCGAAAAATCTCTATTCATTGTAACATATTTCGCTTTAAGGTATTCCCACCGAAAAATTGTTAATTACTCTTTACATTAAGTTAAACATAGTATACACTGGAAACAATTAGAAAATGATGGAAGGGATGCCGGATGGAAGAAAAACTCTACAACCGTGTTAAAGAGCTTCGCGCAAGGAAAAGACTGACCCAGCAAGCTCTTGCTGACGATGCCGGAGTAACAAGGCAAACAATTGCAGCTATTGAAAAAGGAGATTACCTGCCTTCAGTACTCCTTGCACTAAAGATCAGTGATGTATTCTGCATGAACCTGGAGGAGGTATTTTCAATTAAGAAAGGATGGGATGAAGGATGAAAATTGCACGCGTATCCTACTTGTTTAATTTAGTCCTGTTAGCGCTGTTTGGCTGGGGAATGTTTGAGTTGTTAAATGCGAGTCAGCAGCTTGCGGGTATCGCCGAGAGTCCTGAGCCCCCCTGGGTTATGAAAATGAATCTAATGCCTATGATTGCTTTATTAGCCCTGGGTTTCATTGTTCCCTTCGTGTTTTCAAAACTTTTACCAAAAGGTAAACGGTCACTGAAACACTTACTTATTCCAGGAGAACTGTTTTCTGCTGATGAAAGAGAGGAACAGGTCATACGAATAGCATGTAAAAATGTATATATTGCTATGTGGCTGACCGTATCAATAGTTGCAGCAGTGATGACCGCCTATCCGCTTATGATATCGGTTTTTCCCCAGCTCCCGGTTCTTCTTGTGCTGTTGATCCCACTTGTTTTAATCACTACATTTCAGGTGACGGTTGAAAAGAAAATGAAGTAAAAAAAAGGCGGGCTGATTAATCAGCTCGCCTTAGCTTCGTTTTGATATATATCTACGCCGGCTTCCTGCAGCATCCACTCAATATGGCATGCATAACCGGAAGTCGGATCATTTACAAATACATGTGTGACAGCTCCGATTATTTTGTTGTCCTGTATGATCGGGCTTCCACTCATCCCTTGAACAATCCCACCAGTTGTTTCAAGGAGTTCTGGATCCGTTACTTTAATAACCATTCCTTTAGTTGCCGGAAATTTCTGCTCAGTACTGCTTACAACTTCAATTCCAAATTTCTTAACTTCTTCCCCGTTTACTACAGTCAGAATCTCCGCTGGTCCTTCTTTTACCTGATGTGATAACGCTATTTCCATTGGCTCATCCCAACCGCCATTCGCAATTGGCTCTTTAAGCGTTCCGAATATACCGAAAGCACTGTTTTTATTTATATCCCCCAGCACTTTACGTTCACTCGAAAAACGGGCTAACTTCTCACCAGGCTCGCCATTGAGCCCTTTTTCAATGGATGTTACCCTCGAGGATAGAATTTCCCCGTCATTCACATGAATAGGTTCTTTTGTATCCATGTCTGATATCACGTGACCAAGCGCTCCGTACTTTTTGGAATCCGGATCGTAAAAGGTCAGTGTACCTACACCTGCTGCTGAATCCCGGATATAAAGTCCGAGACGGTATGAATGCTCACCTTTCGCTTTTAAAGGCATGAGCTCCCGCTTAAGGGTTTCTTCTCCACGCTTCACCTCAAGCTGAATTGGTTTGTCTTCCTTACCGGACGCTTGAACAATTCCGGTAATTTCACTCATATCTTTAATTTCTTTACCGTTCATCCGGGTTATCATATCTCCAACTTCAACCCCGGCTTTTTCACCGGGTGATTTCGCTCCATTTTCCGTATCAATCAGATGATGTCCAACAACGAGAACGCCTTGCGTGTGAACACGGACCCCGATGGACTGGCCACCTGGGATAATTTTCTTCTCAGGCAAGACAGTTACATCCATCGCTTTTAAAGGAAAACCGGCCACCCCCAAATGAACTTTTCCGTTACCCGGTTTTACACCTGTTAATGTGGTTTGATCGTCTTCAGAAAATACGTCAATCGAGTCATCTGACGCAAGTACATCTAATGAAGTGTCTACGGCAAATTCCTGTGATTCAAATAATAAGACATTTGCCGGCGTGTCAACATATTGTTGAAGAGGAGGATAAAACGCAGCGCTGAACAGCAAAACAAGGAGAAATGCCCCAACGGCTTTTTTTATCATTCCATTTTTCAAATCGCTTTCACTCTCCTCGCTCCCGACCTGCACCTCCATCATGGCTGTATCTATAATGTAGCCTTGAAAAAGATCATTTATAACAGGAAGATATAGAAAATCACCTATGAACCCTGTATTTACGGGATTCCCGGAGTTATGGCCAAAAAATGTTAGTTTATCTTCTTCCACCACCGGTTTCGTTAATTAACTGAGATCATTTAAGCGCCTGGGCAAATGGAAACAACACTGAGTAAAAAACGGTGAAGTAAAAGGTATGTTCCTTTCACTTCACCGCTTATATGAGTATAATTGATAATTCCTTTAAGAAACCTGCTTCTTTTTTGTTTGTTCAGCCTGATCGAGCAGCTCTTCTGCATGCTGCCTGGTGAGCTCTGTAATTTCAACACCCGAAATCATCCGGCCGATTTCCTCTACTTTTTCATTTTCCGCAAGTGGTGTAACTTCTGTAGTTACCCGGCCTTCTTTTTCACCCTTAGCAATGAACAGATGAGTATCCGCCATGGCTGCCACTTGTGGAAGGTGAGTGATACAAAGCACCTGCGATCCGGTTGATATATGGTGAATCTTTTCTGCGATTGCCTGCGCAACTCTGCCGCTGACGCCTGTATCCACCTCGTCAAAAATCAATGCCGTCACACCCTCGTGACTGGCCAGAATCGTTTTCAAGGCAAGAATAATACGTGATATCTCACCACCAGAAGCTACTTTAACAAGAGGTTTAAGCGGCTCCCCCTGGTTAGTGGCAACCATAAACTCTACATAGTCGGCTCCGTCCTTCGTAAATGCCTTGTCTTTCTCTTCATGAAACATCACTTCGAACTTCGTTTTCTCCATATACAGAGCTTTCAGCTCTTTTTGAATATCCTTTGTTAATTTAACCGACTGCTGCTTTCTTATTTCCGTTAAATGCTTTGCTTCTACAGCAAGGTCTTTTTGCAGTGCTTCAAGTTCATTTGCCCATTTTTGAAGGTGTTCATCTTTATTTTCAAGGGTTTCAACTTCTTCCTCTATTTTTGATGCGTATTCAAGAATTGTATTGACACTCTCACCGTACTTACGCTTGAGTGTGTTAACCTCACTAAGTCTTGCTTCGATTTCATTTAAGCGTTCCGGATTAAATTCAATGTTTTCAACGTAATCACGGAGAGAAAAAGAAGACTCCTCCAAAAGATAATAGCAGCTTGCTATCGTCTCCTGAAGGTTTTTCAGTTCTGGATCAAGCTCTTTAGCATCATCCATCTGATTCAGAGCAACCATTACCCATTCCAAACCTTTATTTTCACCATAAAGGGCCTGGTGGCTGTCATGAACACGCTGGTACAGCTGCTCACTGTTTCCAAGCTTTTGTTTTTCTGCCTGCAGTTCATCATCTTCATTTGGTATGAGCCCTGCATTTTCAATTTCCTGCAACTGATATCTTATAAGATCAAGCCGCTGGGCCTGCTGCTGTTCATTAGCCGAAAGTTTGGTGTAATTTTTCTTTGTGTCAGTAAAGCGGTCATAAATGGTTTTATACTCTTCCTTCGCATCCTTGATCTTACTCTCAGCATAGCGGTCCAGTAAAAATAAATGCTTGTCCACCTGCAAAAGCTGCTGGTGTTCATGCTGACCGTGAATATCAACAAGCATCTGTCCAATCTGACGCAAACTCGCCAGTGTGACAAGCTTCCCATTAATACGGCAAATGCTCTTCCCCTGACTCGTAATTTCTCTTCTGAGAACAACCATATCGTCTTCAGAAACTTCAATTCCCAAATCCTGCATTAATGGATTAATGTCATGAGAGGAAGAAACAGAAAAGAGACCTTCAATCTCAGCACGTTTACTGCCGTGTCTTACAAACTCGACAGAACCTCTGCCTCCGATTAAAAGACCGATTGCATCTATAATGATGGATTTGCCTGCTCCTGTTTCACCAGTCAGCACCGTCAGCCCTTCTTCAAAAGGAACTGTAACATGATCAATAATAGCGAAATTTTTTATGGATAGTTCCACTAACAACGACAATCACGTCCTTTTAGGAAATTCTACAGCATGTCTAAAAATCTTTCGCTCACAGGCTCTGTATCTGTCTCCAGTCTGCAGATGATCAGAATTGTATCGTCACCGCATATCGTTCCTAGTACTTCGTTCCAATCAAGATTATCGATAAGTGCTCCTACCGCATTGGCATTACCGGGCATGGTTTTCATTACAATCAGATTGTTCGTGTGCTCAATCGAGACAAAGCTGTCCATAAGGGCACGCTTGAGTTTTTGAAGAGGGTTAAACCTCTGATCAGCAGGAAGACTGTACTTATAGCGCCCATCCATCATCGGTACTTTAACAAGATGAAGCTCTTTAATATCACGGCTTACTGTTGCCTGTGTTACATTAAATCCCGCATTACGCAGAAAAGCAACCAGGTCATCCTGTGTTTCCACTTCATTATTAGTAATAATCTCACGAATTTTAATATGTCGCTGTCCTTTATTCATACGTTCTCCTCCGTCACTTCGGTCCATCGTTTTTACTGTTGAATGAATATACTTAACGGCTAATAGTTATAACCTTCTATATGTATCTTATCTGAAATGAGCACTTTGCACAACTGGTGGCGGGTCCACACAGAAAAAGGAGACAACAGGGTCGATGTCTCCGGTGTTTATTAACGTTTTGCTTTTTCCTGGTGAGCTGTATCTACAATATTTTTTATGTCTCCATAAAAAGAGGAACGCTCATCCGTTTTCCTAAAATGCATGAGGAACTCAATGTTTCCTTCCCCTCCTCGGATAGGAGATGGAATGACATTCCGAACTTCCAAGCCGAGACTTTCAGTATATGTCACAATTTCCTGTATAACTTTCTCATGAACTTTTGAATCACGGATAATGCCGTTTTTCCCTACTTCTTCACGGCCTGCTTCAAACTGAGGCTTAATCAGGGCAGATCCTTCTCCTCCACTGGCAAGAATCTCTTTTAACGGTGGAAGAATCAGGCGCAGGGAGATAAAAGAGACATCAATGGTTGCAAATTGGGGCAGTCCTTCCTGGAAATCTTCAGGCTTTGCATAACGGAAATTGGTTCTTTCCATAACTATTACCCGTTCATCCTGTCTTAGTTTCCAGGCCAGTTGATTGTAGCCTACATCAACAGCATAAACCCTGACGGCACCATTTTGGAGAGCGCAATCAGTGAATCCTCCAGTAGAAGATCCAATATCAATGACTGTCTTTCCTTCAAGATCAAGGTCAAAAGCCTTAATGGCTCCTTCAAGTTTCAGCCCTCCCCGGCTGACGTAGGGAAGGGTCTGACCTTTCACTTCCAGTTTACAATCCGGTTTTATTTTTGTACCGGGCTTGTCAATCCGTTCATCATCCGCAAACACAAGCCCGGCCATAATTGTCCTCTTTGCTTTTTCACGTGTCTCGATCAGCCCTTTTTCAACCAGTAGGATATCGAGTCGTTGCTTTTTTTCCATAGTTGTTCATTCTCTCCGATACTATGCTCTTTGTCTTTTTCTGGGTACCAGGTTAATTACCCTCTCTGCTACATTTGCCGGCGTTAACCCGATTTCCTCCCAAAGTTGTGAGACGCTGCCGTGCTCGATATAGTGATCCGGAATACCAATACGGTCAACGGTTATGTTATGGAAGTGCTGGTCATGGAAATATTCAAGAACTGCACTGCCAAACCCGCCCATGAGAGCATGTTCTTCAAGTGTCACAACCGGCATGTTTTTCATAGCCAGTTCTCTTAGCATTTCCTCATCGAGTGGTTTGATCGAGCGGGCGTTTACAATTTCAGCCTGTATACCTTCTGCTTCAAGACGCTCTGCTGCATCCATTGCCACTGGAATCATAGTACCGAATGTAAGGATGGTCACATCTTTTCCTTCTTTCAGCACTTCCCATTTGCCAATCGGTATCTGTTTCAGGTCCTGATCCATTTTAACGCCATATCCATTTCCTCTTGGATAGCGGATAGCGATAGGACCATCATCATAAGTGACAGCTGTATAGATGAGGTGCTGTAATTCATTTTCATCCTTTGGCATCATAATGGTCATGTTAGGCAGGTGCCGAAGATAGGAAATGTCAAAAACTCCTTGGTGAGTTTCACCGTCTGCACCAACCAGACCGGAACGGTCAATCGCAAAGAATACATTTAAGTTTTGTCTGCATACGTCGTGGACAAGCTGGTCATAACCCCGTTGCAAAAACGTGGAATAAACTGCAAAAACCGGCTTCAGTCCCTGCGTGGCAAGTCCTGCACTCATTGTAGTAGCATGTTGCTCGGCAATCCCCACGTCAAACATCCTGTCGGGAAATTCCTTTGCAAAATCATCAAGTTTCGTTCCCCCCGGCATAGCGGCAGTAATTCCTACAACACGTTTATCCTGGCGGGCAACCTTTTTGAGTGTATTCGCAAATACAGCACTGTAACCGGGAGGTCCCGGTTTCTTAACAACTTCTCCTGATTCCATTTTATACGGTCCAAGACCATGCCAGGTTCCTTTTGCATCAAGTTCTGCCGGTTCGTAGCCTTTTCCTTTTTTCGTTATTACGTGGACCAGAACAGGCCCCTTCGTCTTTTTTGCATACTTCATATTTTCATGAAGGTCTTCAAGGTCGTGACCGTCCACCGGTCCTAAATAGGTAAAACCCATTTCTTCAAAAAACATTCCGGATACCAGCAGGTATTTCAGACTGTCTTTGACACGTTCAGCAGTTGCAGCAAGGCGGCCGCCAAATGCAGGGATCCGTTTGATAAGCATCTCAAGCTCTTCCTTCGCCTTTTGATACTTACCTGCTGTACGCATTCTCCCCAGCATATTATGAAGAGCTCCTACGTTGGGGGCAATGGACATTTCATTATCGTTGAGAACCACAATCAGGTCCGTTTGTTCATGACCGATATGATTGAGTGCTTCAAGAGCCATACCGCCTGTGAGGGCGCCGTCGCCGATAATGGCAACTACATTTTCATCAGTGCCTTTCAGATCTCTCGCCACTGCCATCCCCATTGCCCCGGACAAGGAGGTGGAACTGTGACCTGTTTCCCATACATCATGCATACTTTCAGAACGCTTTGGAAAACCGCACAGACCTTTATACTGCCGGAGCGTATCGAACTGATCAGCTCTGCCGGTCAGAATCTTATGGACATACGCCTGATGTCCCACATCCCAGAGGAACTTATCTTTCGGACTTTCAAAGAGCTGGTGCAACTTGAGGCTAAGTTCAACAACCCCAAGGTTCGGGCCGAGATGTCCGCCTGTAACAGACAATTTACTGATCAGGAATTCCCGGATATCTTTTGCAAGGTCCTCTAAATCTTCATTACTGTAATTTTTCAGGAATTCAGGGTCTTTAATTTTAGTTAGATCCAAGAAAAACCCTCACTTTCGTTTGTTTTTCTTCTTGCCCTTTTTCTTTCTTTTTTTCGGATTGAAAATAGTTATATTCAATTTTACCTCTAAAAAATAAAATAATCTACCCACTTGGTATATGATCGGAGTGGAGTATTCAATTGCCAGCGTTTTGCCTACTGATTTTCCGCCTACAGTCAATGCTGCAACAACACTTGTAAAAATAACATTCGTAATAAACTGGACGTTCGTTCCCTCTCCGTATCCTAATTGAAAAGATAGCTGAAGAACCACATAGGCAGAGGCTGTTCCACTGATTACTCCGGCGATATCCCCGATGACATCATTACAGAAGTTCGCAAACTTGTCTGCATTTCTCGTAATATGTACAGCCTGTTTTGCACCTGCCAGTCTCTCGGCAGCCATGGCATGAAACGGCTTTTCATTGGCAGCGGTTGCAGCTACACCTATCGTATCAAATATTACCCCAATCAGAACAATGATAAACACCATCATCATACCGACAGCCCAGACAACTCCACTGAGAACCAAGGTGGATATAATCGCAAAAATTGCCGCTAACACCAAAGTGATAACGGCAATCATCCAACTCCATTGTAAAGATTGTTTCACAGATTCCTTCATTGGTTTATCATCGGTCCTATCTTTAAGTATCTGAGTGATGCAGGTGTTTAAATCTGCATCATTTCCCCGTTCGCAGGATAAGCTGCGGCTCTTTAGTGAGCATACTTAGGAGATACTTTATTACTTTACCTGTTAAACATATAAATTATGTATCCGAGTGGTCACTTAAAGAGTAAAAACTGCGTCTTAGGTCCAGTAGGTTTTCCCAAACGGATACCGAAGCGTCGCCGCTAAGGCGGTTTCCCTTTAAATCCGTCTTGACGCTGTCACCAAACGTCAGACTGGATTACCACTTAGTACGCACTATAATCCCCTTTAAATGTCCAGTGGAACAGTCTAGGAGTTTTCCTCAGCAGTTCTTAGCCATCCTCTATCCTCTTTTGCAGACGCGATTTCATATGATAATACCAGTATACAATCTTAGTATTCATAATCCCCTCGCCGTCCACTCAAGGCAGGCTACGCTGCTCACAAGTTCCCGAAACTTGCCAAGCAGGTTCATACCTTCTGTCACCACTGTCCCCGGGCAGGGAAGCAATAACAAAAGGCCTCCGCGGCTGCAGGGTCCTCGCCCACATGCCATTGTGGATCGCCCTACAACCTTTACTCCCAGTATTGACCCAAAGCTGGGCGCCTCAAGCCAAAACTAGGAACTTCATCGATGTGCCCTTTAGCGGATTTTTAGGCCCGCTTTCGAAAATGGAGAACCGACTAGAATACTGCACCACCCGGTTATCTATAGTATACCATGATACGTTTTTCAGCTGCAATGAGCAACCCTTTCAAGAAAAAACAGGCATTTCCATAAGAGGAAAGAAGCTTTTATCCATTCCATGGAGTGTTTTAATGGGTCCTTTTCGCAATGTAATCCGTCAGTTCATGAAGCAGAGGATGTTTTTGTTCTATTTTAGATAAATATTCTTTAGACTGCTGAATATGCCAATCCAGTTTCTCCTTCGCACCGGCAAGGCCGAGAAGTTTAGGATACGTACTTTTCTGATTTGCTTCATCACTCCCAAGCGGTTTGCCCATCTTTTCACCGTCACCTTCAATATCAAGAATGTCATCCTTGATCTGAAAAGCAAGTCCCAGGTTTTTCGCAAACATTCTGAGGTGTATTTGATCTGTTTCAGGTGCGTTTGCCAGAATTGCGGCTGCTTCGATAGAAAAAGCAAGTAAGTCACCTGTTTTATGATGGTGAATATATTCAAGTTCTTCAACTGTGAGTCCGTGTTTATCTTCCGCATCTATATCAGCCACCTGACCGCCTACCATTCCGGCAGGCCCTGCGGAAGAAGAGAGAAGCTGAATAACCCTTACTTTTTCATGGTCCTCAAGATTTTCTGACTTACTGATCACTTCAAAGCTTAAGGTAAGAAGGGCATCACCGGCAAGGATAGCCATAGCTTCACCAAATACTTTATGGCTTGTCGGCTTCCCTCTTCTTGTATCGTCATCATCCATCGCAGGAAGGTCGTCATGAATGAGTGAGTATGTATGTATCATTTCTACAGCACAGGCAACGTCATAACCTTTTTCCAAAGTAACACCGTAGCCCTGAAGGGAAGCCAGTAGCAGTGCCGGCCGCAGGCGTTTCCCACCAGCTTCCAGGGAGTATGCCATAGCATCAAGAAGGACTTTCGGTGCTTCAATACCCGAAATGTATTGCGGGAGTCGTCGTTTAAGCTCTTGTCTTTGCTCTTTCAGAAAAAGATCTAAAGATAATACGCTCACTCGCTTTTCTCCCCCTCAATAGTCAGGACTTCAATTTCTCCGTCTTCATTCAGGATCTGATCCATTTGCGCTTCAACTTTCTGCAGACGTTCATGACAGTATTTTGACAGTTCCATGCCATCCTTAAACATCTCAATTGCTTCTTCCAAAGGTACATTTCCTTCTTCAAGCTTTTCTACAACATTCTGCAGCTCTTCCATTGCTCCTTCAAATGTCTTATGTTCTCTTTCTTCACTCATTTCTTTCACCTCTCTTATCCATGGTTACTCCCTTTTTGTCTTTTCCGGTCACTTCAGCAAAGACTCTGCCGTCTTCCAGCTGGATATGCAGTGCATCTCCTTCATTCACCTGACCGGTACTTTTCACCAGACCGGTTTCGGAATAGGCAAGACTGTAGCCACGCTCCATCATTTTCAAAGGACTCAGTACATCGAGTTTATACATTACTTTCTTTAGAGACTCGTGTTTTTCCTGCTGGTAGTCACGGGTGGATTTCATGAAACGATCGTACAGCATACGGTAATGATCCTTTTCTCTTGTAATCCGGTGTTTAGGGTGGACGTTTTGCAGTGCTTTCAAAGTGTAGTTGTGTTTTTCACCTTTTGATTTTATCAGTCTTGCTGTCTCTCTTTGAAGTGCTTCCATCATTCTGTCCAGCTCTTGTTCTTTTTGCTCGATCAATTTACCGGGATAACGGAAGGCATAAGACTGATTGTATCGTTCCAGCTGTTTTTTCTGACCTTCCACCTGCTCTGTTAATGAGCGGATAAGCCTTGTACGGTATTGTGCTGTCTTTTCTTTCAGTTCCCTCTGATCCGGAACCGCAAGTTCGGCTGCGGCAGTAGGAGTCGGGGCTCTCAGATCAGCCACAAAATCACTGATGGTCACGTCCGTTTCGTGACCTACCGCTGATATGACAGGCACCTTACTGTTATAAATTGCATCAGCCACCAGCTCTTCATTAAATGCCCATAACTCCTCTATCGAGCCGCCTCCGCGGCCGACAATGATAACATCAAAACGCCCTGCTTCACCTGCCTGCTGGATTGCTCTTGCCACAGACGGGGCAGCTCCCGGACCTTGTACCAGAACAGGGAGGAGGGTAATCTGAACGTAGGGAAATCTTCTCTTCAAGGTTGTAAGTATATCCCGTACCGCAGCCCCCGTACGGGAAGTAATAACTGCAATTGATGACGGTACAGAAGGAATAGGACGTTTCCGGTCTTCCTGAAAATAGCCTTTCATTTCAAGCTTTTTCTTCAATTCCTCATAAGCAAGGTACAAATTCCCGATACCATCAGGCTGCATTTCCTTTACATAGAACTGGTATTGTCCATGAGGCTCGTAAACACTCACATCTCCACGGACAAGAACATTCATTCCATTTTCAGGTAAAAACTTTAAATAGCGGTTATGACCTGCAAACATGACACTCTGAATGCGCGACTGGTCATCCTTTAACGTAAAGTACATATGGCCTCGGCTGTGTTTTTTAAAGTTCGATATTTCTGCACGAATCCACACATTCTGCAGGTACGGTTCATCGTCTATAACACGCTTAATGTGCCTTGTGAGGCCTGATACTGATAAAAAATCGTTATTCATCCCAGGACTCCTTATTCAAGCCCGCGTGAAGCAGACAGAATGGTATTATGCAGCAGCATTGTAATGGTCATTGGTCCTACACCACCGGGAACCGGGGTAATGTATGAGGCAATTTTTTTTGCTTCATCAAACTTCACGTCTCCTACGAGATTACCCTCTTCAGTTCTGTTAACACCGACATCAATAACAACAGCACCGGGTTTAATATAATCGCTGCCCACCATTCCCTCACGGCCGACTGCAACGATAAGAATATCTGCCTGCCTGGTCAATTCACGCATATTTTTTGTCCGTGAATGACAATAAGTAACAGTAGCATTTTCTTTAAGAAGAAGCTGTCCTACAGGCTTGCCGACAATGTTGCTACGTCCAATCACAACCGTGTGTTTTCCTTCTATTTTAATCCCTTTTGATTTTATCATCTCTACAATGCCAAAAGGGGTGCATGGCAAAAAGCCCTCTTGTCCGATCATCATTCTGCCGATATTTACCGGATGAAAACCGTCTACATCTTTTTCCGGTGCGATCGTATTAATCACCGCATCTTCAGAAATATGATCCGGTAATGGCAGCTGGACGAGTATACCGTGAATGTGATCTGCATGATTTAATTCCTTCACCTTTGCAAGAAGCTCTTCTTCTGTCGTTTCATAAGGGAGTTCATCAAGTTCCGAGTAGATCCCAATCTCATTACATGCCCGCTGCTTACCGCGGACATAGGATTGGGATGCCGGGTCTTCCCCCACCAGGATTACCGCAAGCCCCGGTGTAATGCCTTTGGATGTTAACTCTTCAGTGACCTTTTTCATTTTCTCACGTTTGTTTTTTGCCAGCTCTTTTCCTGAGATTAATTCAGCAGTCATGATGATCTCTCCCTTATCCCCGTTATTCTGATCAGTATACTTTTCTTTATTAAACAGCCGTCTGCCCTGATGCAGGCGGCACTTATCCTGTTTTACTCCTTCAACTCTCCTGCAATTTTAGAAAGGACACCGTTTACGAACTTTCCGGATTCATCGTCTGAACTGAATCCTTTTGCCAGATCAATTGCTTCATTTAAACTGACGCTTACAGGTATCTCTTCTTCCCATTTCATTTCATAAACAGCCATTCTGAGGATGGCACGGTTCACATTAGCCACACGGTTGATAGTCCAGTGATCCATTGCTCCGTTTAACGTACTGTCGATTTCTTCAAGATGGTTGAGGGTTCCTTCTACAAGTTGGTGAAGAAAAGAAGATGGTTCTTCTCCTTCTTCCAGCACAGCTTCTATCGCCTCATCCGGCCCGATCTTTGTCATATCTATCTGGTATAGTGACTGAACGGCTTTAATCCGCGCTACTCTTCTGTTCATGTTGATACGTCTCCTTTATCTTCCATCGTACGGGTTGTATTCTCTTTTCAAATATAGCATATCTTCGCCTGACGATACAGTCTCCCGCCAAATTGAGGATATTCTGATAATAGCGTCCTGCCAGTGACTGACTCTTTTTTAAAACGCTGTTTTCACTTCCTTTAAAGTAGAGATAGTGCAGGTGCAGCCAACGTGCCCCGTCACTTCCCTGGACGGCGCCGGCAAGAGGGGGTCTCAAAAGTACATAAGCAGGTTTGCAACGGCCCTGCTTATTGCTTCAAAGTTGATCCAAAAGGTAAAAACTGGCCTTTATGGTAAATCTCTTCCAATAAATAAAAACCAAAGGGAGTTTACCCTCTGGTTTTTAAATTACTGATCCTTTTTAGGCTCTTCTTTTTTTTCAATCTCAAGCTGAACACCCACAACGTGGACATTTACTCCGATCAGCTCAATAGCCGTCATATTTTTCAGTGTCTGGAATATGTTCTCCTGCACTTTTTTACAAACATCAGGGATGGATACACCGTAATTTGTAATGACAAAAACATCGACAGTAATACCGTCTTCCTGAAGATCAACCTTTACGCCTTTACCGTGATTGTTCTTACGTCCGAGACGCTCTGCAACTCCAGAGGCAAAATTCCCTCTCATCGTTGCCACACCTTCAATTTCAGATCCAGCAAGTCCGGCAATAACTTCAATTACTTCAGGAGATATCTCTACTTTTCCCAGGTCCGCTTTGTCATCAGTCATGTCAATCAGGTGATTATCTTTCATTTATGCGTCCTCCTAGCTATTACTCCTCGTCACTTTCAGGCTTTATTGAATAGTGTTCCAAAAATTTTGTGTTAAAGTCTCCGCTTTTAAATACTTCATGACTCATTAACCGCAAATGAAACGGAATTGTCGTATCCACGCCTTCAATCACAAATTCGCTCAGTGCACGTTTCATTTTTGTAACGGCTTCTTCCCGCGTCTCGCCATAGGTAATAACTTTGGCGATCATAGAATCATAAAACGGCGTAATTGTATATCCCGGAAATGCAGCACTGTCTACTCTCACTCCGAATCCTCCCGGCGGCAGATACATCTCTATTTTGCCCGGGGAAGGCATGAAGTTTTTATACGGATTCTCCGCATTAATACGGCATTCAATAGAATGTCCGCGGAAAGTGACTTCCTCTTGAGTATAGGAGAGCTTCCTGCCTGACGCAACTAAAATTTGTTCTTTAATCAGGTCAATCCCGGTTACCATTTCTGTAACAGGGTGTTCAACCTGAATACGTGTATTCATTTCCATGAAATAGAAATCACCTGTGTTGTGATCAAAAATAAATTCAACGGTTCCGGCCCCAACATAATCAACAGCTTCAGCAGCCTTAACGGCGGCTTCACCCATTTCAGCTCGTTTTTCCACACTCAGGGCAGGTGAAGGCGTTTCTTCAACAAGCTTCTGCAGGCGCCGTTGAATGGAACAGTCACGTTCTCCAAGGTGAATTGTGTTTCCAAATGTGTCGGCGAGTACCTGAATTTCTACATGACGAAAGTCTTCTATGTATTTTTCAAGGTATACGCCCGGGTTTCCGAAGTTCGCTCTCGCTTCATTTTGAGTAACGGTAATACCTTTACGAAGCTCCCCTTCGTTTTTGGCAACACGGATCCCCTTCCCGCCGCCACCGGCAGTCGCTTTAATAATGACAGGGTAGCCGATTTCTTCAGCGGTCTTAACGCCTTCTTCCACTGTTTCAATGATTCCCTTTGAACCCGGAACGACCGGTACGCCGGCCTTTTTCATCGTTTCTCTCGCTACATCTTTTGTTCCCATCTGGTTAATCGCATCCGGGCTCGGGCCGATAAATGTAATGTTACAAGCTGAACAGATCTCAGCAAAATCTGCATTCTCTGCAAGGAATCCGTAGCCGGGATGAATACCATCCACCTGAGTAAGTGTAGCGACACTCATAATATTTGTGAAGTTAAGATAACTTGCGGCTGAAGAGGTCGGTCCTATACAATAAGCTTCATCCGCCATTCTGACATGAAGGGCATCCCGGTCTGCTTCTGAAAACACAGCAACGGTCTCTATCCCCAGCTCCTGACACGCTCGTATAATTCGAACTGCTATTTCTCCTCTGTTTGCAATTAATACTTTTTTTATCATCCGTCTCATCCCCTACTCAGGTTTCACTAGGAAGAGTTCTTGTCCATACTCCACCAGCTGTCCGTTTTCTACAAGGACCTCAACGATTTCACCTTTCACTTCAGCTTCAATTTCATTCATCAGTTTCATCGCTTCAATGATACAAACAACAGAATCCGGCTTCACTTTATCCCCAGCACTTACGTACGGACCGGAGTCAGGCGACGGTGCCTCATAAAAAGTCCCCACCATTGGAGATGTAATCGTATGTAGTCCTTCTCTCGAGGATTCTTTTTTCTCAGGTTCTTCCGCTTTAGGCTGGGATGGAGCCGGCTCTTTTTGAGGTTCACTTTGAACAGCAGGTGCCGGCTGGGCCTGTGGTGCTGCCACTTCTCTGACAACTGTCTCAGTCCCTGTTCCTGCGCCTTTGACTTGCTTTCTCATCGTGATTTTTTCTCCATTTTGCTCGTACTTGAATTCATCGATGCTCGACTGGTCAATCAGTTTAATTAATTCACGGATTTCTTGAATTTTTAACATGAATTGTCACTCCTTGTTCCTGTCTTTTCATCTGTTGCATGTTTAAAGGTTGTGTTTTCTTGTCGCTCTTTTCGTAAAGTTTGTTGATATTAAACTTTCTTTTTATAGGATGTATTATGAGCAAGTCCTAATTTTTATGCTACCTTACTTTTTTACAATTGAAAAGTATTTTCTAAGAGATACAGCAAATGTCCGGTCCCTCTTACTGCAGCCGGTTATTAAATTACCAGCCCGCCACCTTAGCGGAAGCGCTGTCATTCTTGTGGAAGAAAAACCTTCTTCAGTTGAAGAAGGTTACTGTTCAATTTTATATTCTCTGAAAACCGGGATATCAGACAGGTTGTCCGGAATCTTACCTTTTTCAAGAAGAATGATTTTAACTGTATTTTTGTTTCGTGCCATATGATATTTTTCACCATATTCATTCTGCTGGGTATACTGCTTCAGGCTATGGTAATCATCTTCCTGAATCGAAATCGGATCCTCCAGACCTTCTTCAGGATCAGCTTCCTGCACAAATCCTACATCAAACTCAACAATCTGAATTTTATCGTTCTTAATGTTTCTCGTTTGTTCCAGGACGGCTTTGGCACCTTCTGTTAAATCAGACCATTCCATTTGGATCTCTCCCTTAAATTGCGGTTATGTATTAACGCTTCATCTCCATGTTAGCATTTCCAAGAGCTAATTATACCACTTCACGAAAAGAAAATCATTATTTCCATAAGGAAAAACAGGCATTTCTCTGCATGTTGCTAAAAAGAGGACCACTCATAAGGTAAATTGCGCCTTATGTGTGGTCCTCCCATCAATGAGCGAATCCGCTTCCCTCTTTATAAAATGCCGTCTGGAGTGTTCGTGGGAAAATTGATTAGTTCGACTGGTATCCTACGCGGATGTTTGATACACCCAGTTCTTCATATGCCATATTGTTTATCTGAACAGCTTCTTCTTTGGAAAGGTCTTCAGCTTTCACGTAAATTCGCACCTGGTCTTCTTCTGTGATTACAAGAGCATCTTCATACCCTTTTGCTTTAATTAACGTCTCAAGTACTTCTTCTTTCTGTGCCATTACCTCTAGTGCCTCAATTCCGTCGAAGGCCTGACTCTGTACTTCAGCACCTGCATCAGCTGAAGCAACCACCGCTACATAATCTTCTTTCATTTTCCCTCTGGCATCCTGCCTTTGAAGGCGGATCGTATCGAACATCTCTTCTGTACTCATTGATCCGTAGAGCGTGCTTTCTGTGTTTACATTTTCTGCTTCTTCAATTTCAACAAAGGTTACATTTTCATCATCAAGAAGCTGCTCTTCAAGATCTCCTTCACTGTCTGCATTTACTGCCTGATCTTCATTGTTTTCAGGGACACCTGCGAAATCCTGATTGTTAATGTTAATGTAGTAAACCGATAAAACAATAATCAGACTTAGCATTGTGAGTAACCACACTGTTTGACGTTTTAATACCATTTACAATTCCCCCTCATTTTTTTTCGGCATAACGGAAACCCGGTGAGATGGTACATCCAGTGCACGGCTGACTGCTTCGACAACCGAGGTTTTGACTTGAATGTTATCCACCCCCTTTGCAACAATCAGAACACCTTTCACGTCGGGCTTTTCCACCCGCTGGATCAGCGGCTCTTCTTTATCGCCGCTTCGTATAATAACCACTTGCTCATCTTTCGTAACATCCTGGACCTGTCTTTTTCCTCCTTCACGATCCGTTTCATCTGTTGTCTGTTCTTTTGAATTTATGTTGGTCTGGTAGACTTGTCTTTCTGTCTCTGCCAGATTGACAAATACGGTAACCTCCGAGACACCCATCATCTGTTCCAAAGCTTTTTTAAGCTGGGCTTCATAAAGAGCTTCATAGTCTCCCATAGAAAGCGGTCCATCCGAACCGGACGATTTGAAAACCGGTTCTGCTTCCGGCTCTTGTTTTTCACTTTTGTTCTCCGTCTCCAGCCCTGATACAGGAAGCATGGATTCATCATCCCCGCTTTCGGTAAACACATTGCTTACAATCATAAAGAAGATTCCAAGGAAAAGGAGCAAAAGTAAATATTTGACATTTACTTTTTTCCATTTACCAACATCTTTATATCGGTCCAACCAAGTAGAATTCGTCTTTTTATCAGTCATCTTCCCCTCCTCCTTTCAACTCCAGTAGAATATTTTCACTTGGGATCTGCCACTGAACCGACAGGAAGGCTGTAATCTCATCAACTTCATGAACATCTGCCAGTACCGCTGCATCTTCTTTTTCGTCACTAGATCCATCTCCCACAGGGTGGATTACAACCGTTTCTACAGGTGTAATCCCGTCTGCCTGACCTGCGTTTACTTCCTCTTCCGCCTCTTCACCAGCAGGTGCAAGCACTGCCCGTACCACTTTCAGTCCAGCAAGAATGTTTTCATTTTCCTGAAATTCCTCCAGTTCGATCGTCACTTCTTGTGGCACGAGCCCGAATTGCTGCTTCAAAGGCTCTTTTGCTTCATTCCTCATTTGGACAGCCACTTGTTCAGAAATATATGCAAGTCTTCCCTTTTCTATTTCCACTTTTTTTCTCTCTATTGAAGTTTCTTCATCAGGCAGATCTCCATCCACCCATTCCGATACAGAGCTTAACCAGTCTTCAGGGTCGGTTTTAAATACAGTCAGGATCGGCTGAATCATAACCATGAGAACCATTAAACCTACAACGAGTTTTACATACCGCTGCAGACTCGAATTTGGCAAAAGCAGCTCCAAAATGGCTGCAAATAAAATCAGCAGTATAATATTGGTGATCCATTGCGTGATATAAGCCATATGGAGCCTCCTTCACCTGGGTTTTAACGCATCATTAATGACAAATTTCCAGAGATAATGATGATGGTAATTGACAGAAAGAACATGAGACATACTGCTGATAGGGCTGCAAACACATATATGACAGATTTACCGATGATTGATAAAGAGGCGATGATCGGTCCTCCGCCCAGAGGCTGGAGAACCGCTGATGCAAATGAATAGATCAATGCCAGGCTCAGCACCTTCAATGCCGGAAAGATACAGATCAGTAAAAGGATAGCAAGTCCTGCCACTCCAACTGTGTTTTTCACCAGGACAGAAGCCCCCATTACAGTATCAGCTGCATCTGTAAACATCCTCCCTACCACCGGCACAAAATTTCCTGTAACAAACTTTGCAGTTCTGATCGCAATCCCATCTGCGACGGCGGCAGTTGCCCCCTGGACGGAAATGACACCCAGAAAGATGGTCAGGAAAATCCCGAGGCCCCCAACTGCTACATTACGAAGGAGGTTGGCAAGATTGGTTACCTTGTAATGTTCAGTCATGGTACTTACAATACTCAGAAGGGCTGACAGAAAAAGCAGCGGAAGTACAAAGTATTGAACAAAGAGGCCGCTGGTATGAACCAGAAAAAGGATCATCGGATGAAACAAAGCCACCGATGTCACACTTCCTGTGCTGGCCATAAGAACCAGCAGAAGCGGCAGTAACGAGACCATAAAATTGGACATAGCTTCTATTGTCTGCTGAGTAAACTGAATTGCAATGTGAAAACTGTTTAAGGCGATAATAAGAAGGACCATGTAAGTAATGGCGTAGGCAACTTTGCTGATCGAGTGCTTTTCAAAAGCCTGTTGGAGCTGTGCTAAAATCATACTGAATATGGCCAGAAGAATAAGTGTTCCAAGGAGTTTTCCGTTCACAATAATTTCATGAAATAAAAATTTTATAAATCCCCATAACCATTCCTTAATCGAGAAGGGCTTGTCTGACTGTAGAAAATCAAGGAGTGACCCTTTATGGCTTTCCGGGAGAAATCCACCATATTCTTCAAGAACCTCATCCCAATAAGCTCTGATGTCATCAATCCCCAGTTTTTCAAGCTGATGTTCAACGAACTCCTCCTGGTTCATCATTTCCTCTGTTTCTTCCTCAGCCATCACAGTGCCTGGAAGAAGGAAAGAGAAACATATAATAAACAGAAGAATCTTCAGCATATTTCCTTTGCAGCGAAACATCCCTTTCCCTCCTCTCTATGAAGGCAGCAGCCCAATGACGGTTTCAATAATGACAGAGATGATCGGGATCGCCATTATCATAATAAGCACTTTCCCGGCCAGTTCAATTTTCGACGCAACAGCACCCTGGCCTGCATCTTTGGCAATCTGGGCACCGAACTCAGCAATATAGGCAATTCCAATGATTTTCAAAATCGTTTGAACGTAGACGAGGTTGATGTTTGCATTGTCTGCAAGTTCTTCAAGCATCCCTATAATCGTGCTGATTTTACCCACAAGGAAGATGAAGATGACAACTCCGGCAAATACGGTAAGCAAAAAGGCAAATACCGGTTTCTGTTCTTTAACCACAAGAGCAAGAAATGTCGCAATTAACCCGAGGCCTACAATTTGAATGATCTCAATGGCAACCGCCCCCTAACCTTGGAAGAGGAATACACTGCGGATCGTCTGGAACAAATCATCTACTACCGAAGCGACCATGTACAAAACAACTACGAAGGCGACCAAGGTAACCCACTGTGCCATATCATCCTTGCCCATCTGTTTTAACACCGTGTGCATCATGGCTACGACAATTCCCACCCCTGCAATCTGAAAAATCAAGCTGATATCATAATTCATTATTAAGCTCCTCCCCAGGCTAAATCATAATAAGGGCAATCAGGATCCCGCATAAAAAGCCGAGGCTTTTATACATGGATTCATGTTTCTTCTGGTTTTCTCTTGCGTCTGATTCCTGTTGTTCCAAATATTTTAAAGCGAGGCGCAAATGCTTACGCTGATTTTCCATGTCCTGCAGACCGAGTGTCTGCCCAAACTGAAGCAGTACGTCCCATTCCCCCTGTTTAAACTCAAGTATCCGGCTCATCTTTTTTATCGTTTCTCCCCAGACTTCAGACGCGAGCTTTTCTTCTTTATCAAGGTTATCTGCAAACGTTCGAAACAGCAGGCCAACCGGATCTCTCACTTGCTTTGCCACCCGGTAACATGCTTCTTGTAAAGGGGTTAATCCGTATACCATTTCTGTTTCCAGTGCTTCAAGAGCCACTCTTACATCCTTTAACTGCCTTGTGCGGAGCCTGAGCCTTCTTGACCATTCCCAACCAATGGCAGTTGTTGCCGCAATAACCAGCAAAATTCCCGCCAGCTTCATTTCACCCTCACCTTCAATTCCTTTTGCTCCCGTAAAACAGGAGGATTCGGATTCTGCTTCCTTGTCATGGCTGTAAGTTCAATGACAGTCTCAAATGCCCTGTGATCAAATAATGTCTTTAAAGCAGGTCTTTTTCTCACATCTTCAAGATTTTGACCATGAACAGAGGCAATGACAGTTACACCGGAATGTATGGCTTCCAAAATGGCTTCTGTATCTTCAGCCCGTCCTATTTCGTCAACAATGATAATGTCCGGGCTCATAGAACGAATAAGCATCATCATCCCCTCCGCTTTAGGGCACCGGTCAAGTATGTCCACACGTGTTCCAAAATCATGCTGGGGAACTCCCATTACACAACCGGCAATCTCTGATCGTTCATCAACAATGCCGACTGTTTTAGGTTTCAGGCGTAATCCTTCCCCTTCACTTGCGATGCGGGCAATATCCCTTAGCAGTGTGGTTTTCCCAGTCTTGGGAGGACCAACAATAAGCGTGTGCAGCCATTTGTCTGACTCGGTCATTTTTTTTAGATACGGAATTGCCGCTCCTTTCGTCTGTCTGGCGATTCGTATATTAAACGAGCCAATATCCCGAATACCTTTTACAAACCCTCTTTCTGTGACAACCCTCCCTGCCAGACCGACACGGTGACCTCCGCTTATCGTGATGTAGCCCCTCTTTAATTCTTCTTCGAGCCTGTATACGGAGTGCCCGCTTAAATAGCTGAGAACAAAAGCACCATCTTCCTCAGTTACGATGTAAGGCCTCCCGGAACCCCACGGAAGAAGAAACGCATTGTCCGCTGTCAGGATCTCCAGTGGTCTTTGAACCCTAATTCTGATTTCTTCTATCGAATGACGAACCTTAAGGGGTACGCTTTCTATTTGTTCTCTGATTGAACCCGGGAGAACTGTAAGAACTTGCTCCACATTTTCACCTCACCATCTGCATATAAGAGGTTGTACTAGTTTGAATTTATGCTTGAAACAAGTGAATATTCATAACAGTCAGCTTTTCACACCAATAAGAATGAGTAAAACCCCTCCGAAGATAAGGGCGATCTTTGTAAACGAAAGATCATCTGCCATGGCGTAGACACCAACAGCAACTGATAAAATCAGCACCGACGGTCCGATTACTGCCAGAGCAGCATTGAGTACGAGCGCTTTTTCCACACTGTTAAATTTAAAAATCAGTCCTGCAACGGTGAGTTCCGCCAGGCCGGAAAAAATACGCAGACAAACCATGATTAAAACAGCTGCTTCAATGCCTGTAATCCAACTTTTCATCCACTCACCTCGTCAAAGTCCACTTGGTCTATGCTATGAGCCTTGTCCCTAAAAGAGAACCTCCCGGCCCGTGGGGTCGACCTTGGGGTCTGTCCCCCGAACAATTATGTAAATTTGCAATATGAGGAGGAATGTTAAAAAGAGGGTATTTCATAAGAGCTGCCTTATGAAATACCCTCTCAGATTAGAGCAAATGGATGACACTGCTTCGGGAATTGCGTTTTCCGGATGATTTCACCAGAGGACGTATAATACCCCTTCGGAAAAATGGAATGATCAGCTATACAAAAAACTATAAATATAAAAAACGCCCGCACTAAAATGTGCGGACGCGCTTTTGAGTTTATGCTCTTGAAACGTATTTACCTTCACGAGTATCAATGATAAGAATGTCTCCTTCGTTTACGAAGAAAGGAACCTGAACAGTAAGACCCGTTTCAAGTGTCGCAGGCTTCGTACCACCTGAAGCTGTATCACCTTTAATACCCGGTTCTGTTTCTGTAACTTCCAGCTGAACAGATAAAGGTACGTCAACTCCGATCGTCTCACTCTGGTAAGTAAGAACGGCTACTTCCATGTTTTCCTTAAGGTATTTAAGCTGCTCCTTGATTTGGTCTGTTTGGAGTTCCAGCTGCTCATAAGACTGGTTGTCCATGAAAGTGTGTGTATCACCACTGGAGTACAGGTACTGCATTTTGCGGTTTTCCATGTGGGCTTTGGCTACTTTTTCACCGGCACGGAACGTTTTTTCCTGGATGCTTCCGTTACGGAGGTTACGAAGTTTTGAGCGAACAAACGCCGCTCCTTTCCCTGGCTTTACGTGCTGGAAATCAATTACTGTCCAAATACCGTTATCAACTTCAATCGTCAAACCTGTTTTAAAATCGTTAACTGAAATCATTCTTAGTTCCTCCTGAATCGAACGTGTTTTTAGTTTTTACTCACCTAAAATCAGCAGCTCTTTTGTGGATTTTGACAAGCATTCATTGCCATCCTCTGTTACGATTGTATCATCTTCAATACGGGTTCCACCAACACCAGCTACATAAATACCCGGCTCGACGGTAACAACCATTCCCGGTTCCAGCACGGTGTCGGATTTGAATGACAGGCCTGGTCCTTCGTGTACTTCAAGGCCTAACCCATGTCCGGTCGAATGCCCGAAGTACTCACCATACCCTTTTTCTTTAATGTAATCTCTTGTAAGAGCATCGGCCTGAATACCTGTAATCCCCGCTTTAATACCTTCCATCCCTTTAAGCTGAGCTTCCAGAACCGTGTTGTAAATCTTTTTTAGTTCATCACTCGGCTGCCCTACAGCGACAGTTCTTGTGATATCTGAACAATAGCCTTTATAATAGGCACCAAAATCCAGTGTTACAAGCTCGCCTCGTTCGATCGTCTTGTCACTGGCGACACCGTGAGGTAAAGCGGACCGGTATCCTGACGCCACAATAATATCAAAGGATGAAGATACAGCCCCTCTTTTTCTCATGAAAAATTCAAGCTCATTGGAGACATCAATTTCCTTAACACCAGGCCGGATGTAACTTTGGATGTGAGAGAAAGCAGCATCTGCGATTTCAAC
This sequence comes from Alteribacter salitolerans, assembly GCF_016901055.1. Classification (NCBI taxonomy): domain Bacteria; kingdom Bacillati; phylum Bacillota; class Bacilli; order Caryophanales; family Bacillaceae; genus Alteribacter; species Alteribacter salitolerans. The sequence goes on from NZ_JAFEUX010000009.1 coordinate 95,154, forward strand.
TGCTTCACGGATAATTTGTAGTTCCTCTTCATCTTTAATCATCCGAAGCTTTTCGATTACCCCGCTGACAGGTATAAGTCTGGTGTCCACAGCGGCGTTGTAAGTTTCATATGTACCAAAGGTCATATGGTCTTTTTCGAATCCAAGTGCAGAAATTCCCATCGCTTTTGCCTGTTTTCCAACCTCTTCATGGATCGGCCCGGTGTGCTGAACGATCTCATATCCGACTGCCTGCTCGTTTGCCTGTTCCACATAGCGGAAATCTGTAATAAATTTCGCCTCTTTTTCAGATACAAGAGCAACGCCTGCTGATCCTGTAAACCCTGTCATATAACGTCTGTTGCTTGCACTCGTAATTAACATTCCTTCAATTGACTGTTCTGAAAATCTTGCTCTTAAGCTTTCAAGTCTGGTCATGATTTGTTCCCCCTCTGAAAATAATCAAGCGCCATTTTGTAGCCTTCGAAGCCAAAACCACTTATTTGTCCTGCACATACTGCTGCAGTAACGGAAACCTGCCTGAAGCTCTCTCTTGCATGGACGTTTGAGATATGAACTTCAACAACCGGCTTTTCAATTGAAGCGATCGCGTCACGAATTGCGTAACTGTAATGCGTAAAAGCTCCCGGGTTGATAATGATGCCGTCAAACTCACCGGCCGCCTCATGGATCCATTCAATGAGCTCACCTTCGTGGTTGGACTGTTTTGCTTCTACTGATATATTGTTTCCCTTACCATATGTAATCAATTGCTCTTGGAGGTCTGATAACGTTTTAGAGCCATAAACGTCAGGTTCACGCAAACCTAGACGATTTAAATTTGGTCCATTAAGAACGAGAATTTTCATCAGCCTGTCACACCTCCCATGCTTCGATAAAAAATAGAATGTTCCACGGAACATTCTACCATAGGTCTTCAGCTTTGAATAGATTCACCTTCATGCACAGTCCGTTCATGATACTCATATGCCACAGAGTATCCTATAAAAGCTCCATATAAAATGTACAGACACAAAGAGGTAATGATGGTGTTGATATCCAGCTGTGTGAGAGGCTTCAGTCCTGGAAACATCGGGTTAAACAGTCCGAACACCAGCGCCCATAAAACAAAGCCAAAAACAGCTCCCGGCCAGAGTTTATTAATTTTAGCAAGAATCAGCCGGTAAATAAACGCAACCCCGATTGAAACGACACCAATGGCAATAATCCCGACAAGCTGTCCAAGCCAGCCGTTCTTCCAGTCCGGAAGTGCCCACGGCATCAGGATAAGGGCAGGTCCGACCCGGATAAAGTTCAAAGTAAACGAAAGATACCCTATGATACTCCAGAAAACCCCTCCAAAAAAGCCAATCATGGCAACCATTCCATGAAAAGAATTCGATTGTTCTTTTTGTTCCTGTTCCTTTTGATTATTTTTGTCTTCTGACATACTGATCACCTCAAGCGCTAGTATGTCCGTTTTCATTACTTTTAACGGTTTGTTTTCTTTAAGGAGTGTATGCTCTCAGGTACAGGGGAATAATACAAGTAGGATTTATCAGGATTAATAAGGTGTTTTTTAAACGTAATCATTTGATCATTGGAGGTATTCCGCTGTTTCATGTAGAATAGTAAGGTATAGCTTTACAAAGAATAGAAATTGTTAAGATAGGCTGGTGACATCATTGAGTAAACAAAACCAACCACCTGCATACGGCGGCCAGGCTGTTATGGAAGGGGTTATGTTTGGCGGAAAACATACAACTGTAACTGCCATTCGCCGGAAAGACAATACCCTTGATTTTTTTGAAGTAAAAAAGAAAAAGCGGCCATGGGTCGAAAAGCTAAAGAAAATTCCGTTCCTGCGAGGTGTTGCAGCGATTGTTGAAGCAAGCGCCAACGGAACAAAACACCTGAATTTTTCCACAGAACGGTATGACGTCGACCCGGAAGATGACGATAAAATCGAAACGGTTGAACAATCTTCAAAGATGACGATGATCTTAGGCGTTGCGGCGGTAGGTGTTCTTTCTTTCGTATTCGGAAAGCTCATTTTCACTGCTCTCCCTGCAACCCTTGCAGAATTGTTCAGACCGGTGGCACCAGGTCACGTGGCACAAAACCTGATTGAAGGGTTTATTAAACTCATCTTCCTTCTGACTTATATTTACTTAATCAGCCTCACTCCGATGATACGAAGAGTGTTTCAGTATCACGGAGCTGAACATAAAGTCATTAATGCTTTTGAAAATAAGAAGCCGCTGACCGTTGAGAATGTCCAGGCTCAGTCCAGACTTCACTACCGATGCGGCAGCAGCTTTATTCTTTTCACAGTAATTGTCGGTGTGTTTATTTATCTGGCTGTTCCCTCTGAACCTTTATGGGAACGCCTTACGTACCGGATCGCCTTAATCCCTGTTGTGCTCGGAGCTTCCTATGAAGTACTTCAGCTTACAAACAAGGTGCGTCATATTCCGGCCCTTAAGTGGCTGGGTTATTCGGGCCTCTGGCTGCAGCTCCTTACTACCAAGGAGCCCAAGGACGCTCAGGTCGAAGTTGCCATTGCATCGTTTGAGGAAATGCGAAAACGGGACGACGCTTTCCCTGAGGATAATCTGGAAGATCGCATCGTATGATAACAGTAAAATGACAAAAGCTCTTGGAGGTGGATTTATGCTTCGCCAATCTTTTCATCCCTTGTTACTTGTCATGTTCGGTCTTGCAATACTCGGCATTGGCAGCAGGCTCGTTACGGACCCTGCCGGTTTCTTTGTCGGGATTTTTGTAACCATCGGTATTGTCACGCTTCTGTTCCTCCTGTTCAGACATGTAATTATGCCGAGACTTTCAGGTTCCGGCTATGGCAGGCAGTACGCTGCAACTGCCCACAAAGCCCAGCCGAGACCTGGAACGTCGTCATTAAAAGCCGCAAAAAGCAGAAAAGTAAAGCAGGAAAAAAAGCGGAGCCAGAGACCGCTTATTAAGCGGCAATCTGACGTTCAGCTTCGTGTAATTGAGGGAAAGAAAAATAAGAGTAAGAAAAAGAACCGAGCATTATTCTAAACGCTTGGTTCTTTTTCTTCTTAAATTTCCATATCAGGAGGAAAATCGATGACACCTTTTAACGAATCTCTCCCCTACCTTACTTCTGAATTCATCTTAGTTACAGAACTTGATATCATTTTTCTTGTTTTAATCGGACTTATTTTCTGGGCTGTAAACAAAACGATCGGATTTCAGCTCTTTTTTCTTCTCGCTTTTTCTGTAACCATAAGTAACATCATTCAGCTCTTCTTTCCAGGCGTTATCATCGGCAGCACCTGGGTGCCGCTTACACATCTGCCAGTGCAGGCAGTAATGACTTTTTTTGCTTTTTTTATACCGCTTACAAGGAACAAACTCGAACTTTCAGCATCAGTCGCCCCTATACTCGCGTTTTCAATTACGTTTCTCTTTTTTACAAATGCATCAGTGTTTTCAATCGTAGGTGCCATTATCATTGGCGGGTTTATTGTTTATGCATTTTACAGAAGCTTTGACTGGATCGGCTCTATGCCTGACAGGTATGTGATGGTCTTTTCCATTATCCTCCCAGTTTTTCTTGCGGCCGTCATTTATCCAAACACCCAGGCTCTTCTGCATACCGGTTACCTCCTCGGTGCAGGAGTGGGTATTTCTCTGGAATTTATTAAAGTCCGAATGAGTATTCCTTCCGCTACTCTAAGAAAACGGCTCACGGCAAGTGCATTCGGTCTTTTCGGTATCGCCCTTTTTAAAATATTTGCTCCGTTTTTTTTCTCGTGGCTCCCACTCCCTCTGTTTACAATGGGCGTCATTATCGGGCTGTGGATTACATTCATTGTCCCTCTCCTGCTTGTTGTAACAAAGTTCTATAAACAAGAAGGGGTTACCCAGATTCTTGAATCACGTTAGTTGCTCCAGCGTTTCAGAAAATCAAAAGTACTGGTCTCCCCTAACTGAATCAGGGATTGTTTCTGCTCATCCGTAAGGGCAAAATCTGTTGTTTTTACATCCTTTACAGGTATGAATACGATATCCTTTGCCAGATCTCTTGAGATATAACGCTGATCATGAGCCGTTCGCATCGTTTCAACCATGGCATAGGTAAACTGCATGGCGTTTTTAATCTTTCTTGGGTTCGCACTCTCCTCCTCGAGAGTCGGGCTCAGGCGAAAGCCAAGAACCGGTCTTGTAAGCCTTTTTTGATTTCTTTTCTTAAAAACCCACATGGGGAAGTTGCTGAGTACACCGCCATCTACAACATAAGAAGGCTTTGCTGTACCATCATAGATTTTAACCGGCTCAAAGAAGAAGGGTATACTGCAGCTCATCCGAATAGCCCGTGCGACAGAGAACTTTTCAGGGATTCTCCCGTATAGAGGAAGGTCGTCAGGGAGAACGACAAAACGCCCGTTTGTAATATCTGATGCCACCATCCTCAGCGAGCCCGCAGGCAGATCCTCGAAAGTAGATACCCCCTTGGACTTCAACGTTTCTACCATCCACTTTTCAAATTCATTTCCTTTGTAAAGTCCAATTTTTTTATACATTGTCAGCCATCTTAAAAAAGGAAACGGAAACATCGACCTTCGTGGATCGAGAAGCTGGCGAAGGTCCATTTCTTCAAAAAGGTCAAATATTTCCCCACTGGTAAAACCAGCTTTAATAAAAGCTGCTGTAATCGCTCCTGCGCTTGTTCCGGCAACCCTTTCAAATTCAATCCCCTTTTTTTCAATGGCGTTGAGGGCCCCAACAAACGCAAGAGCTCGCACACCTCCGCCAGCAAAAACGCCATCTATCTTCACAGGCCACTCCCCCTTTATTCCATTGTAAGGGTGACATAACAAAAAAATGCTCGCTTTTTGGTAATACAGCTCGTCTAAATCTTGAAGTCTCGGGCACTCCTGTTTTATTTCTTTTTTAGCACAAGCAGCAATCTTTACGAATAGATCCTTCACAAAAACCACAATCATTGTGAACACAGACGTTGGGAGCAATATATTCCCACTATGGCGTATGGGCGTATAGTATGCGGTCTTTTTTCGGCTGAGTTATCCTGTTCCTCTTATTTTCACAACGCACCGTGCGAAGTTATATTTGAATGAAGGGATATAACACCGTTTCTAATTCTTTTTCAAGGCAGCCGTGAGTCCAACCAAAAAAAGCAACCATAACCAGCGTTATGATTGCTCCTGTTCTTCACTTTTCTTTTGTACAAGCCGGAGATCGTCCACACGTTTAGGTTCTTCATCAAAATATTGAACAAGGTCTCCAATCCGGTCAATCGCATCCCAACTGAGGTGATGCTCAATCCCCTCTACGTCCTGATAGATGGTTTCACCATCCACACCAATGATTTTCATAAATTCTTCCAATAATTCATGTCGGTATACAAGGCGCTTGCCGATCTTCTTACCCTTGGGCGTCAGTACTAACCCACGGTACTTTTCATATATAAGATAGTCTTTTTTATCAAGCTTTTGAACCATTTTTGTAACCGATGACGGGTGCACCTCAAGTGACTCGGCAATATCAGACACACGTGCATAGCCTTTCTCTTCGATTAACAGGTATATTCGTTCCAAGTAATCTTCCATACTCGGTGTTGGCATACTGTCCCCTCCAAACTTCCCCCGCTTAAAACACCCTGCATCCTGAACACCAAGGGTAACAGTGCGCTTGAAAGCAAAAACAGTCTTTTCTCTGTTTCTTAGTATACTACAAATAAAACCGCCGGACTACCTCGCTCATGTACAGAACAAAAGAGGCTGTTCAAAAGGGAGGGGTCCCCCCTTTTAAAACAGCCTCTTATTTTATTCCATTATAGTCCGCACTTCAACTGTGCATTACAGTTTGTACATGTGTTGCATCCGCCAAGGTCTTCTACTGTTCCTTTACGGCAGACAGGACACTTGTCGCCTACTTCATTTCCGTACTTTACTGATGTAGAGCGTAAGTCGGAAATGGTATTTAGGAGAACCACTTTCCCTTTTTCCTGAGCATGATCGGAAAGCTTTTCTGCTGGTTCGTTCATGTCATTTTCTTCAGCTTTAAGGGTAAGAACCTGTGAGTCACGGCTTCCGTCAACATAAACCGTTCCACCTTTCGCTCCTCCCTTATAAAGGCGCTCATAAACTGATTTTACCTGATCAACCGTATATCCCCGCGGGGCGTTTACTGTCTTACTGAGTGAACTGTCTACCCAGCGCTGAATCACACATTGTACGTCCGCGTGAGCTTCCGGTGAAAGTTCCATACTTGAAACAAACCATTCCGGCAGCTCATTGGGATCCACACGCGGGTTCGCATCCAGGTATTTCTGAAGAATTTCCGCTTTTACTTCAATAAATTTACCGAGGCGTCCGCTTCGGAAATACGAAAAGGAAAAATATGGTTCAAGGCCGGTGCTGACACCGACCATGGTTCCGGTAGATCCGGTGGGAGCCACAGTCAGAAGGTGAGAGTTTCTAATCCCGTAATTCTTAATACCTTCCCTGATATCTTCCGGCATCCCCTGCATGTAGCCAGTTTCAGTGTAGGCGTTACGGAGTGTTTTTGTTTCCCAGTCTGATTCACCGGTAAGGAATGGGAAGCTTCCTTTTTCTTCTGCAAGCTCAATGCTTGTACGGTACGCGGTTGTTGCAATCGTTTCAAAGATTTCATCCACGAGCTTGTTCCCTTTTTCCGATCCGTAAACCGTCTCTGTCAGAATGAGCAGGTCATGAAGACCCATCACACCAAGACCGACACGACGCTCACCCTTAGCCTGCTTAGTGTTTTGTTCCAGGAAATAAGGTGTTGCATCGATAACGTTATCCTGCATTCTGACACCGGTGGCTACCGTTTGTTTTAACTTTTCAAAGTTCACCGTTTTTGTTTCCCTGTCTGCCATTTCCGCCAGGTTAACAGCAGCAAGGTTACACACACTGTATGGCGCGAGAGGTTGTTCCCCACACGGGTTTGTTGCAACCACTTTTTGTCCGTACGCACTTGCATTTGTTTTCTCATTGGCGTTGTCAATAAAGAAGATGCCAGGCTCGGCTGAGTAGGTTGCACAGACGTTAATCAGATTCCATAGCTCTTTCGCTTTGATTGTACGGTATGTTCTGACACCAAACCCGATAGCTTCCCACTCACGAACGTCCCCATACTCATGCCAGTCACGGTTGTATGCTTCCATCTCTTCTTTTGAATAATTCTCTACATCAGGAAAGCGAAGGGCGTACTCACTGTCATTTTCAACAGCCTCCATGAATTCTTTTGTAATGCAGACGCTGATGTTGGCCCCGGTAAGGAATTCGGAGTTGTTCACCGTGTAGGTGCCGCCGGTGCGGAGTTTTTCTTCTGCTTCAGCGATGACCTTTACGTCGAACCCGCCCTGGCCCTCTATCGTTTTATAGTTAACAATGCTCTGATACATTGCCTCTTCCACTTCAGTGAGCGGCGTGAATTTAAGCTTGTCTTTTACAAGACTCCGGATCTGCTCATCTTGGGTATTTTCAAGTAAGTATCGTAAAATACGGGGATTCTGCATTTTCGATATGATAAATTCCAGAATGTCAGGGTGCCAGTCAGATAACATAATCATTTGAGCACCACGTCTTGAACCGCCCTGTTCGACAAGGTGAGTAAGCTTGGCGATGTCATCAAGCCAGGAAACAGACCCTGATGATTTCCCGTTTACTCCTCTGGCCAGGGTGTTTCTCGGTCTGAGTGTTGAACCGTTCGTTCCCACACCACCGCCCCGGCTCATAATCTCCATGACCTGTTTGCGGTGTTCAGAGATCCCTTCACGGGAATCGGCTACAAACGGCATCACATAGCAGTTAAAGTACGTAACATCCGTACCTGCCCCTGCTCCGTAAAGTACACGCCCTGCAGGTACGAAGTTCATATTCACCAGTTCGTGATAAAACTTCTGAAAGCTTTCTTCCCTTTTAACCGGGTCAGTTTCTACTTCTGCCAGGCCCTTCGCATTACGCTTGGCAATCTGTTCGTAGTAAATTTCAAGAGGCTTATCAATCGTATCAAGAGAACGGGTTACAACTCCTGTTTCTTTTTCTTCTGCATTATCCAGTACGCCATGGAACTCCTGGTCAACCTGGATTCTCGCTTTACTTTGGATCCAGTCGACCTCAAGAACATGGCCGTATCCTCTTGCAGGAAACTTCGGATCTGCCTTCACAGTCAGCACGACAAAGTCTCCTTCTTTCAGTGTCTTCTTTTCTGTATCTTTAAACGTATAGCGGTCCAGCATAACCAATCGTGATACTCCGCTTTGCATTTTGTTCATCTCAGGAGTGATTGGAAACACTTGCGGGAACTGTTCAATATCCCGGTTCAGTTCCTCAACATTAATCGACATAGCAGACATAAACGTTGTCACATGCATTCTCCCCTTTGCTTTCTTTATAAAACTCTTATGCGTATATCTGGTTGTCAAAGATCAAACGCCACCTATATATAGGTGACGGATGGTAATCTTTGGTGTAATTAATCTTGTTTCAGCTTACCATAGTTTTCTGTACCCATCAATATATTGTGTTAAACATTTTATCAAAAACACTATATATTGCGTTTTGTGTAAAGAAAAACATTTTTGTCAACTTTAAAATTCCTCATTCGGCAGAGGATAAATGAGTAAATCAGACATCTTTTGCGGAAAAACGCTGATTTCGACTAAATTTGTTGATTGCATTTTTCTTCAATGACTTTAATTCTTCTCATCTTAAATAACAGCGCAAGATGAAATGTTACCACATTTTTTCCCTGTTGAAAATATAAATGAAGGGGTCCAAATTAAGTTAATAAATTGAAAAAACCTCACACCATAGGTGCAAGGTTCAAAACATTAAGATTTATAGTTCCAATCATCTGTTCCGTACTTTCTGTAAGCAAGTACCTGAACTTCTTTTTCCTGTTCATCAGAAAGTACAATATGCTCAAGACGAACGTTCAACCCTTTTTCAAAGCCTTCTTTAAAAACTTTCTTTGCCTTTTCCACAGGAACTTTTTTACCTAACAGTTCCTCTATGGCTACCGCCTTGTTCTTAAAGCTTCGCTGCATCCGTTCCCTCACCCGGTCATTTGGGTAGTTGAACACATCAAACAGCTTGTCTTCATTCAATGACAAGATGATTGAGCCGTGCTGAAGAATAACCCCTTTCTGACGGGTCTGGGCACTGCCGGCAATTTTTCTTCCCTCCACAACGAGCTCGTACCATGATGACGCATCAAAGCATACAGCCGACCGTGGATTTTTCAGGTTGTTTCGCTCCTCTTCCGTCCGAGGAATGGAGAATCCTGCATCAAGTCCAAGTTCAAGAAACCCTTCAAGAAGTCCCTGGGATATCACCCGGTATGCTTCCGTTACCGTATCCGGCATTTGTGGATGATCTTCACTGACAATGACGCTGTATGTAAGCTCATCTTCATGCAAAACCGCTCTTCCCCCTGTGGGTCTTCTTACAAAACCAAGCCCGTGCCGATTTACCGCATCCATATCAATCTCTTTTTTTGCTTTTTGGAAGTAGCCTACTGACAATGTCGCCGGATTCCACCCATAGAAACGAACAGCAGGCGGAATCTTCCCTTCCCGATGCCAGTCCATCAGCTTTTCGTCCAGCGCCATATTATAATAAGGATTTTTATCCCCTGAATCGATAAAATACCATTTTTCTTTCATATCAGTTCCTCACTTTGCTGATGACGTCCCGTCTATCATAACGAATTTTCCCTCTTATGACAAAAGGTTCGTTTAATACGATTGCAGTTTAAGCTGTTTCCATATATCATTACTAGAGGAGTGCTCAACAGAGACAATTTAGAAGGAGTGGAATACGTACGATGACACCATGGATTCTTGCTATTACTACTGTAATTCTTATATTCTTTATCGTTTCCCGTGTGATCAAGCCGAAATACCTGAGATCACTGGAGACGGAAGAATTTAAGAAAGACTATCGAAAAGCCCAGCTTATTGACATCAGGGAAGAAAAAGAGTTTAACACTGGACACATTCTGGGGGCCCGGAACATTCCATTGTCACAGTTGCGGCAGAGACAGACGGAAATCCGCCCGGATAAGCCGGTTTATATTTACTGCCAATCTGGGGCCCGTTGCATTCAGGCTGCAAAAGTTCTTAAAAAGAAACGCGGTGCCGAAGATATTGTCCAGCTCAAAGGCGGATTCCGCAAATGGACAGGGAAAATTAAAAAATAACGGCAGGGAGATCGTTCACTATGAACGGTCTCTTTTTCTTGTGGCTTTTGTCAGGTGTTGATTTACACTCCCTGCACTCCCTTTCCGCAGGGAACCGGTGAACCTCGTTGCAAGCCTCTGGAGTACCCCTGCTTCTTTTCCTGACAATAATGCTTCGTAGCTTTTTACACCGAAGCAACTCGAAGTTCATTCGTAAAGTAAGAGCTCATTGTTCCCGAAATAATGTCCTCCATTCACTGGAATCAGCCTCTTCAAAGGCTATCTTCGTATTAATTGTTGCTATTTACACTTCCTTTAGAGTAGTGGAAAAGCATATGAAGCCTACGTGCCCTTCGCTTTCCGTGGCGGTGCCGGCAAGCCTCCTTCAGCTAAAAGGATGCCACTAAAAAAGTAAAAAACAACTTTTTCAGTGCCTTTTATTTAAGTGGCAATGGCTCCATTCGGTTGCTCGCCTGTTACGAGAAACCACTCATAACAGGCTTTTTAAAACATGCAACCGTTCCGCTCATTGCAGGCACTTCGGATTCATTACCTTTTTCAGCTAAAGCAACAACCTTTACGAAAAAAACCTTTTAATAATTCAACTACGATCTTTAAGTCAGAGACCCATGATAATTAAATTCGCACCATAGGAGACCAAAATATAAAAGCGGTCTTTTTTCGGCAGAGTTATCCTAGTTCACACCGCATCGTAATTGAACGGAAAACGTGAGACTTGTGAGAAAGTGCAAGACTGACGCAACCACGCAAGAGCAAAGCCGGGAACAGCCTTATTAGTTACTGTTAATCCCCTTTGCCTCCATAAAAATTATCAGACGTCTGATACCTCATTACACAAGATGAGTATACCTCTTAGTCAGTGAATCTTTTTTTAAATGAGAAGAGCTGGTTCCTTTTTTGTCAAGCGCAGCTGAACGCCAGGAACGAGACTCCAGCGGCAATGGGGGCCAGGAGAGACCCCGCAGGGCAGTGCCCGAGGAGGCTCGCCGGCACCGCCGCGGAAAGCGAGTGGATGGCGTTCAGCGGAGCTTTATGAACTGACGTAAGGTTATACTCATTTACACAAAAAAACGCCCCGTATAAGAGGCGCTTCCCTGTTCTATTCCTTGGTATATCTTAATACCGGCTTTCTCGCTGCTGTTGTTTCATCCATACGGCCGATAACGGTTGTATGAGGAGCTTCCTGAACGATCTCAGGGTTTTCTTCTGCTTCTTTTGCAATTTGAATCATTGCATCAATAAACTCATCGAGTGTTTCCTTCGATTCTGTTTCAGTAGGCTCAATCATGAGGCATTCTTCCACATTAAGAGGGAAGTAGATTGTAGGCGGATGATACCCGAAATCAAGAAGACGTTTTGCCATATCAAGGGTACGAACACCAAGTTTCTTCTGGCGGCGCCCGGATAATACGAATTCATGCTTACAATGTTGCTGATAAGGAGCGTCGAAGTATGGCTCAAGCTTTCTGAACATATAATTCGCATTCAGTACCGCATACTCAGATACATTGCGAAGTCCGACTGGTCCCATTGTACGAATGTACGTATAAGCACGTACGTTAATGCCAAAATTTCCATAATAAGGCTTCACCCGTCCGATTGATTCCGGAACATTATACTCAAAACGATATTTATCTCCGTCTTTAACAATAAGTGGTGTCGGAAGGTAAGGAACAAGGTCACTTTTCACACCAACCGGACCTGAACCGGGTCCACCGCCTCCGTGAGGCGTTGTAAAGGTTTTATGCAAGTTTAGATGAACAACGTCAAATCCCATATCTCCCGGTCGTGTAATTCCTAAAATTGCATTGGAGTTGGCACCATCATAGTAGAGTTTTCCTCCAGCTTCGTGAACGATGGTGGCCATTTCCACGATTTCTTCTTCAAATAATCCGAGGGTGTTCGGATTAGTAAGCATTAATGCCGCTGTATCTTCACCCACTACTTCACGGAGGTGATCCAGATCCACAAGACCCCGCTCGTTCGAACGGACGGTCACAGCATCAAAACCTGCAACCACTGCAGAGGCAGGGTTTGTTCCATGAGCGGAGTCAGGAACAATCACCTTTGTACGGTTAAAGTCTCCGTTTGCTTCATGGTAGGCACGGATCAGCATGAGGCCGGTCCATTCCCCGTGTGCTCCTGCAGCAGGCTGAAGAGTAACCTGGTCCATTCCTGTAATTTCCTCAAGAGAGGTTTGCAGCTTATGCATAAGTTCCAGTGCACCTTGAATGGTTTTCTCTTGCTGGTACGGGTGAATATGAGCAAACCCGGGGTACCGGGCTACATCTTCGTTAATTTTCGGATTATATTTCATCGTACACGAACCCAATGGATAGAAACCTGAGTCAACACCGTGATTCCTTTTAGACAACGCTGTGTAGTGGCGCATAATCTGAAGTTCGGACACTTCCGGCAGCTCCGCTTCTTCTTTGCGCTGATAGGCTTGCGGGAGTAATTCATCCAGGCTTTTCTCGGGAATATCCATCTCCGGCAGACTGTGTCCGATTCTGCCTTCCTGGCTTAGTTCGAAAATTAATGCTTGGTTTTCGCTGCTCATTTTGCTCCCCCCAATACAGTTGCTAAATGATCGATCTCTTCTTTTGTTCGAAGCTCGGTAAATGCAAGTAGCATTTGATTCTCTTTTTCAGGATAATGACGTGACAGATCAAATCCGCCGATCATCCCTGCATTTAGTAATTCATCGTTTACTTCACTCACAGGCTTCAGAAGTTTCACTGAAAACTCATTGAAAAATGGGGTACCGTTGACGACTTCCACACCTGCTTCAATAAGCTTTTCCTTGGCATAATGAGCTTTTTGGATGTTCTGATAAGCCATCTCTTTTACACCGTTCTTTCCAAGTGCTGTCATGGCCACACTCGCACCCAGGGCATTCAGAGCCTGATTGGAACAGATGTTACTTGTGGCTTTGTCACGACGGATATGCTGCTCACGTGCCTGCAGGGTCAATACAAATCCTCGCTGTCCTTTATCGTCTGTCGTCTGTCCTACAAGACGTCCAGGGACTTTTCTCATTAACTTTTTTGTGGTTGCAAAGTACCCGCAGTGAGGTCCCCCAAGCTGTGCCGGAATACCAAATGGCTGAGCGTCTCCTACCACCACATCGGCATTAAAAGCTCCCGGCGGCTCAAGAACACCAAGGCTCACCGGGTTTGATGAGACGACAAACAGCGCTTTTTCTTCATGTGCAACCTCTTCAATTGCTTTTAAATCTTCTACATTACCTAAAAAGTTCGGATACTGAACAATGACACTTGCCACTTCTTTATTGTAAAGTTCTTTCAGGTGGGACAGGTCGGTCACACCGTCTTTTTCACGAACTTCAATGACCTCAATTCCCTGCCCCTTCGCGTTTGAAATCAGGACTTCACGGGCTTCCGGATGTACAGTTTCAGATACGAGGATCTTTTTCTTCTTTGTGTGAGCAGCACTCATCATACCTGCTTCAGCAAGAGCTGTAGGGCCGTCATACATGGATGAGTTAGCAAGGTCCATACCTGTAAGTTCTGCGATCATTGTCTGAAATTCAAAAATTGCCTGAAGCTCACCCTGGGAAATCTCCGGCTGGTAAGGTGTATATGCCGTGTAGAATTCAGAGCGGCCGATTACGTGGTTGACGATGGATGGAATGTAGTGTTCATACACGCCTGCTCCTAAAAAGGACGGGTAGTCCTTTGAATTATAGTTACGGTTTGCAAGACGCTGCATTTCTTTAACAATGGCGGTTTCATCCAGGGCCTTCTCAATTTTCAGATCCCCGTTGTAGCGGACCTCTTTAGGGATATCATTAAACAGCTCTTCAACTGAATTGACTCCGATTGTTCCCATCATTTCCTGTAAATCTTTTTCAGTCATCGGTAAATAACGAAATGTCATCCTTTTTCTCCCCTTCCTGTTTGTTTGATCTAGTTGGATTTTTTATAAAATGGTGTTGCTGCAACTACTGCTTTCAATCTACGTTTTCTAACCTGAACTTCCACTTCTGTTCCGATAGCAGTGAAGTCTTTATCTATGATGGCAAGCCCGACATTTTTTTTCAGTGTCGGAGATTGTGTCCCTGTCGTTACAAAGCCAATTTTTTCTCCGTCACTGTTGAATACTTCATAATCTGTACGCGGGATGCCTTTGTCGATCATTTCAAGACCAACGAGTTTTCGTGAAGGCCCGTTGTCCTTTTGTTCCTTCAGGACTTCTTTCCCGAAAAAGTCAGCTTCTTTGTCGGTTTTGACAGCAAAACCGATCCCTGCTTCAACTGGTGTGATATCCTTTGTCAGTTCCTGTCCGTAAAGAGCAAGGCGCGCTTCAAACCGCAGTGTGTCGCGTGAACCCAGTCCACATGGTTGGATGCCTTCTTCTTTCCCTGCTTCTAACAGGAGGTTCCAAAGAGTGGCTGCTTCTTCAGGCTTACAGTAAATTTCAAAGCCGTCTTCCCCGGTATATCCCGTTCTGGATACAAGGGCTTCAACACCGCCGATACTTACGCCATCACGGAATTTAAAAAATGTAATGTCAGAAAGAGTTGTATTTGTTTCTTTTTGAAGAACTTTCTCTGCAAGAGGACCTTGAATAGCAATCTGTGCATAGTTTTCACTGACATTAACTATATTTACATTCTCAAAACCTTCTGCACGGGAGACAAGCCAGTTGTAGTCCTTTTCAATATTGGATGCATTCACAACGAGGAGGTAATCTCCTTCTCCACGTTTATAGTAAACGAGATCGTCAACAGTTCCGCCGTTTTCATAGCACATAGCTGAATACTGGCAGCCCCCTGTTTTCAGCTTTTCAACGTCATTTGTAAAGACACTCTGAAGAAAAGCTTCAGCTCCGTTTCCCTGCACATCGATCTCTCCCATGTGAGAGACATCAAAAAGGCCAGCTTTCGTCCGGACAGCTTCATGCTCATCTTTAATGCTTGAAAATTGAACCGGTAAATCCCAGCCGCCAAAGTCGATTGTCTTCGCCTGATCTTTGTACACATCGTATAACGGTGTTTTATTTCCCATGCTTCACGCACCTCCGGTTAGTAGACAGCGCTTCCACCGCTGCTTTTATGCTCTTCTTATCTTCCCTTTTCCCATCAAAAAAGACAGAGACCTCCCTTTTAATATGGTGAGGTCTCTGTCTGATGTACCTGAGAGTTTCCTTTCCCTGAATAAAGAAAGTGTCCCCATGGGTGTCCCGTCTGTTACGGGCCCTTTCCAGAGTTGCGTCTAACAAGAGTCTGTTTGCCTGAGAGATTCACAGATCCCTGCTTGCTCCTTCGGCGTCGCTTATATACGAGCTCTCCCCTTGCTTTCATTCGCCTGATATGTAATTGACCAAACTTGAAAAGGAACAGTACTCTCTTTCATAGAAATTATGGAATTGGAAAAGATATAAACTGATGAAAACTTTTGCACCTCTATGGTATCACTTTCTTAATTTGATTGGCAATAACATCGTTAGACAATTTCAAATTGGAGCACTACTTTTTAAGTAAGGCTCTTTTAAAATCGGATGTTGATTTCCGCTCCTTTGCGCTCTCTTTCCATGGAAGCGCCGGTGAGCCTCCTTGTACTCCGCGAGGCCACTGTAAAAATCAAAGTCCGATTATGATGTCACCACTTTAGGGCTCTGATTGCAACATAAAGTGAGTTTTGATCTTTTGATGTGCTAAAGGTCATTGTCGTTATAAAAATGTGTTGATTGGAGCGAATGTGCGACACTTCTTCGGGATGTGCGAGTTCCGGGGAGACCCCGTAAGCGCAAAGCGCTGAGGATCGAGCCGCCCGTGGAAAGTGCAATGAGCGTGGATCAACACCTACCTTCTCTGAGCCTATCTAAAAAAAAATAGACTTTTTCCGTGGCTTCCTCCGCACTCCTGCGCATTAGACCAGCGATGAGCGGTTGAGAGTTCCCAAAAAGTGTGTTTTGGGGCAGCCTTTTTAATTCACAATGAACCTAAACTATGTCAATAAGTGTAATGAAAGGAGCTTTATATATGAACACTCCGGAACTGATTTTTGATGAAGAATGGACATCCTCATTTCTTGAACGGGTTGAACAAAACGGACCATGGGCGAACTGGCAGATGTATAAGATGGCAATTGAAGCTGAAAAGGAGCTGATTATAGATAACTTTGACGGACTCCGTGCACCATCACACCTGCCGCACCTGACCATCTTTCCCCACCAGATGGAAGCAGCAGAGCGGGTACTGACAGAAATGAACGGAAAAGCCATCCTTGCTGATGAAGTAGGGCTTGGTAAAACCATTGAAGCAGGGCTGATTCTAAAAGAATATATGATTCGCGGCCTTGTGAAAAAAGTACTCATCCTTGTTCCTGCATCCCTGGTCACTCAATGGTGCCGTGAACTTAATGAGAAATTTTTTATTCCCGCCGTGGAGCAGCGCAAACATTATGTCTGGGACAGGTGTGACGTGATCGTAAGCTCCATTGATACAGCAAAGCGGGATCCACATCGTTCTACTATTTTTGAACAGAAATATGACATGATCATTATCGATGAGGCCCATAAACTTAAAAACAAGAATACAAAAAACTATCAATTTGTCCGCCAGTTAAAAAAGAAGTTTTGTCTGCTGCTTACAGCTACACCAGTACAAAACAAACTCAGTGAAGTATTCCACCTCATCTCAATTTTAAAGCCGGGACACCTGGGAAATGAAGAAGCCTTTACGAAAGAATTTAAAGATGCCGATCAGCATGAGGAATTACGACAGATTGTACAGAAGGTAATGATCAGAAACCGCCGCTCTGACTCTGATATGGACTGGCCGAAGCGGATCGTAAAAACGGTGGAAATTGATTTCTCAGACGAAGAAAAGCAGCTTTATGATCACGTTTCAGCTCTTAAAAACCGCTGGGGAAATCAATATCAGTGGAGCCTGTTTCCCTTTACTGTTCTTACGTTACAGCGGGAGTGCTGTTCAAGCCGGGAGGCTGTTTATATGACACTGAAAGGTCTTTTAAGCCAGGAAGAAATGGCACCTTCCCTCAAAGCAGAGCTGGAGAGAATCATGGGGATTGTAGAGAAAATTACACGTCATGCGAAAGCAGAAAAAGCGCTTGAATTAATTCAGTCCATTGACGATAAAGTGATTATCTTTACAGAATACCGTGCAACCCAGCTTTACCTTCAGTGGTACTTTGCCCAGCACGGCATTAAGGCCGTTCCTTTCCGCGGTGGCTTTAAGCGCAGCAAAAAGGACTGGATGAAACAGCTCTTTAAAGACAGAGCGCAGGTGCTTATTGCAACGGAAGCAGGAGGAGAAGGAATCAACCTTCAGTTCTGCCATCACATGATCAACTATGACCTTCCCTGGAATCCGATGCGTATTGAGCAGCGGATCGGACGGATTCACCGGCTCGGCCAGGAGCATGACGTGCACATTTATAACTTTGCCGTACTGAATACCGTAGAAGATCATATACTGAAAACCTTGTACAAAAAAATCGGGCTGTTTGAAGAAGTCATCGGAAAGCTTGACGATATCCTGGAAAAGATGAGAGAAGAAGAGCTTGAAGCTCATATATCAAACATTCTGAACCACTCGGAATCAGATGGTGAAATCAGAATTAAGCTCGACAATCTCACTGCTTGTATTGATTCCGGAGAGGAGGATGAACAGTATGCTGCAAACGGACGTGCATAATTACCTTAAGACATTTTTCAAGGAAAATGACAGTCCTGTCATTGAACAAAGCGACGGCCACCTTCATATACAGCTGAGTATTGACATGGATAAGAATTTGATGAACCGCCCCTTTTACTGGCATTATCTTGAGAAAATCGGCGGTGTACCAAATCCTATGAAGCTCACACTCATTACGGATGAGACGAAAGCACCCGAAGACCTCAAAGGGGAACGGATTCACTTCGGTGCACCCAGACTTCACCAGGTTTTCCGGCTGGCAAAAGAACTGGGCTCCCATGTTAAAATGTATGAAAAAGTTGCCCGGACAAGTCTTACCGGCGGCTCGCTCTCTCTTTTACCCTGGCTGAATGTAAATGTAAAAATCTCTTATGAGGCCGAAAAAAAGAAAGACCGGTTGGTTTCCCTGGGCCTTAATTTAGTGAATGGAGAAATGGTAGATGGTTTTTGTGATCAAATGCTCGACTGTCCTTTAGAGCCTGTTATTCCCGATTACTGTTTTACCGTCTCCCCTCTGATTAAGCCTGCCAGCGGGATGAACAGAATCCGTCAGTACCTTGAGGATGAACTTAAAACAGAAGATCATGCATGGGCACATGATGCTGTTAACAAAATGGAGGCAGACCTACGTTTACTGGACACCTTTTATGAGCAGTCAGAAACAGTGCCTGAAACGTATGAAAATGAAAAAGAAGCTATCAGAAATCAGTATGAGCCGAAAATCAACATGTCGATTATAAATGGAGGTCTGTTTTATTTACACCAGCACCCACTTAACATCAGGAGGGTCATTCTTCCTTACAGAAGATAATAAAAGCCTGATCATAGAAGTAAAAAATACCCCGGTGCGTAAGATTGGCACCGGGGGTTGATTATTTTTGTTTCAGCAGTCTGTTTCTATTCTTTTTATAAACGAGCAAAAAAGCAAATGGTACAAGTCCGAACCAGCGATGCATAGCGGGAGGACGAGCTTCCTTTTTCTCCTGCCGTTTCTTTATTCTTTCACTTTTAGGCTGATCCGCATACTCAACAACCTGCTGGGTTACAAATTTCACATAGTCATTTGTTTTCATTTTGTCACCTTCTCAGATTACTCTTCTCCATTGTAACCTGAATCGTGATGAACTATTCATCAAAGTGCTGAAGGGCCTTTTGAACGACTTCATAGGGTGAACACCCTTTTGTATCAAGAGTGAGTGCAGCCCACTCATAACCAGGTCTTCTATTTTCATACCGTTCCCTTAACACCTCTTTTTCCCCTCTGGCTAAAGGGCGGTTTTTGTCGTCTCTTATCCGTTCGTATAACACATAAAAAGGGGCATCAAGAAAGAAGACTGTACCGGTTCTTTTCATCAACTTGCGGTTTTCTTCCTTCTCTGTCACCCCTCCCCCGGTAGAGATCACGGCCGTTTTAACAGAAACCTCCCGGAGAGCCTCTGACTCGAGATTTCTGAAGCATGCCTCTCCAGAGTCTGTAAATATTTCAGGTATGGTTTTGCCACTTTTTTCTTCGATATAGTCATCAAGATCAATAAAGCCAAGTCCAAGCTTCTGAGCAAGCAGCTTTCCCACCGTCGATTTCCCCGCACCCATAAAGCCGGTCAGATAAATCGTCTTTTTACTTGTTTTCATTATCCAAGCACTCCTCCTTCTTCCCAATCCGTCACTGCGCCGGTTGTAACATTCAGATAGAACGTTCCTTCCCGCATTGCCCCTGAATGTGTTTCCACCTTCAATCGAATGAAATGGATGTCATCAGAAATCAAAGTCACCTCATAGCGTATGATCCCGTCACCGGTAGCTTTTGTTCCTAATTGTAACTTATCACCATCATCTTCTAGAATCAACGCAGACACAAACTCTTTGCCCGTAAGCAGCAGATTATCCATTTGAATCAATTCCCAATGCATAGCTGTAAAGGACTGTTCTGACTTGAGAATGGTGACTTGATGCAGTATTAAGCCACTGAAGACAAGGAGAATAAAAACAGCTGTAAGCATGACAAACCCCTTGTCATTCTTCATCATCATCACCTGTTCCTGTGATAGAACCGAGCCTTCTTTCATACTCACGGCCGTCCGTTCGTCTAACGGAAATGACGACGCCTTGATTTACGATCGTAAAAGACGCAGAGGTAACCTCTTCCAGGTATACATCATACCCTCTTCCTTCCACCTGCCTTACAATCCTGTTGTTATGAACAATAAACGTTTCAGTCTGAACCGTGCCATCGACTGCCATTTCCATCACCAGTCTCCTGCCGTCACTGTCCGTCCAGTATTGTTCTGCAGATCTCAATGCTTTTTGAAATTGAAACATAAACAGCATGACCGGTTCATCGGTATAAGGGGAACTTTGCTTGGTAAGAAAAACGGGGTAAAGAGATAGAAGAACAGCGGTGATAATCATAAAAACCGACAGGGAGACAACCAATTCAATCAGAGTAAAAGCTTGTTCATTCGATTTTGTATAAACACTTTTCCCTTGTTTTCGTTTTATACTGCCAATGGATACAAACCTCCAGTTCACTTTTTTCAAGGTGTTTTGCTCTGACAAAAAACACGGTTCCATTTCGCTCAACAGAATCGGGAAGTTCAGGCTCATCATAGTAGTACGCCAGAATAAGATCAGTCAGTTTTCCGTGAACAAACCGCTCCTGCTCCAGCCAGACCCTCTCTTCTTTTATCTGAATATAAACCGGCAGCATCGTTCCTGCAATCAATGATATTAGAAACAAGCTGATCACAATTTCAACCAGTGTAAACCCGCTACACTTTTTCAATATAAAAACGCCCCCTGATAAAGACAAAAACGATGCGGTAGAGGTTTTTATTATTATAATTAAATGTAAGTGTGCCGGAGCGGCTCACGTTTCCATTTTGGAGAAACTGTGGATTGGACAGACCCATGGACGTGCCTGCAACGCTTAATTTTTCAGGAAAATACCGCACCTGTAATTCTGATCTTCCCTGCATAATCACATATTTATTATCTACACTGTCAAAAACAAAATGAACCGTCCTCCCTTCATTTACAGCTTTCATTTGTGCAAAGTAAAAGTCTTTTTCCAGGAGCTCAAAAAATAAGTCCGCTTCCCCGGTTTCCGGCTGTTTAAATAATGGCAGTGTAATAAGAAGTAAAGAGGAAAGAATGGACAGAACTACAGCAAGTTCAATTAGGGTATGCCCTCTATTCCCCGCCAACTTTACTCACTTTGCCTTTGTTATCAATTGTTAATTCTGAATTGTCAGGGCACGTAATCCGGGTGACGTACTCTTCAGTTTTCAACTTCTCAAGGTTTTCCACCGGCTTATTATGATGCGCCTTATATGCCAGAGCCTGAGCCTGAAGCATTTCAATGGTCGCATCGCACCCTTTATCATTCGCCACTTCTGTGTTTTTTCCGAGACCCGGTACTGCAATCAGGAGTAGAATACTGATGATCATTAAAACAATCACCATTTCAATTAATGTAAAACCCTCTTGCCTCATTAACATTCCTGCACCTCTTTTCAATTTTTGTCCATCATTAAAACCTCATCCTCACCTCCTTAACAATCACACTTTTACCATGTAGTAGTCATTTGAAATACCGGGAGCATTAACGATAAAAATAAAACAAGAACAAACAGACCAATAACAATATATAAAACCGGCTGCACCTTTCTGATAGCTCCCTCCAATTTTAATGTGATACGGGTAAATAAGAAGGAGCCGTATCGTTCCAATTCTTCACCTATTCTTCCTTTTGCTTCTCCCAGAGCAATGACTGTTTCAAGCTGTTCTTCGTAATGGAAATGGGTGTTAATCACACGCGACATTAGCTCTCCCTTTTGAATATCGTGCTTTATCCGTTTGGCTTCCTCTCTGTAAAAAAGTAACTGGCTGTCCTTAGACAACATAACCAGGCTTTGATTCAATGACAATCCGCTGTTTAACATAGGTGAAAGCTGGGTCACAAGGAAATATGTCAGGAACGATCTTGTGTAGGTTCTTATAAAAGGGAGGCACAGCAAAATCCGGATTTTCCGATGAGGCGGCCAGGATTTGAGAAGCCAGAGAACTGTAAGCAGTATGGCACACCCTGTTATAAGCAAAGGAAGATCAAAAAATTGAAGAAGAGTAAAAAGAAATTTAGTGATCATGGGAAGTTCCTGATCCATCTGGAGAAAGAACAGTTCAAATTGAGGAAGGATCGACCGGAGTACAACAGATACCAGTACAATTAAAGCAAACAGCATCGTTAGGGGGTATTGAAGGAGTTTTTTTGCATTTTGAGTTAATTGATATTTGGCAGCACAGAGATCAGCGGATATCATTAGCCCTTTGTGAAAATTTCCGTACTTTTCCATCATAAGAAGGTGGTTTGTGATTTCTTTTGAAAACCCGTATTCAGTAAGGACGTCGGAAAAATATTCTCCCTGACGCAAAGCCTCTGATACCGCACGGATCATTTCGCTTGTCCTGCTATCATAATACCGTTCAAGGATAATGAGTCCTTCCTTGATGGGGTATCCTTCTTTCGTTAATACGGCTAGCTCCTTTAACCACTCTCCTTTCTCCAGGTCATTCTTAAATGGTCCGCTTTTACGCTTTAACATATGACCGCCTCTCCCATTTTTTAATTTCAAAACCGGACAAATATCCGAGAGAGTATGCCTTTTTCATGTGATCTTCCATCTTTGAACCCGGGGGGATCGTTCTGTTGATGACACCTTGAAGATCATGACCATAGAGGATATCAAAAATCGCAGCTCTTTTCCGTGAAACAGAGCAGGATATGTGACACTCTTCCTTACAGTAGGGACACGATAACCTGACCAATGTCTGAGTTGCTGCCAAAAGGAGCGTTTCCGATATCTCAGTTCTCGACATACCGAACTCTTCAAGACGCCTGACTGCCATAGCTGTTGTAGAGGAATGCAGTGTGGATAGAACAAGATGACCGGTCATGGCTGCCCGAAATGCCATCCTTGCAGTTTCTTCGTCCCGGATTTCACCGATCATAATGACATCAGGGTCGTGGCGCAGCACATTTCTCAGCCCCTCTGCATAATTGACCCCGGCCTTTTCATTGACTTCCATCTGTAAAAATTCATCGTGCCTTCTCTCCACAGGATCTTCCAGTGATATGACGTTTCGCTTTTCTGCAAAGATACTCTCGTTCATTAACGAGTATAGTGTGGTTGTTTTACCTGATCCTGTAGGACCGCAAATAAGGATAAGACCATGATTGGAAAAACTGAAGTTGAGAAGTTTTTGTGCTTGGGAGTGGAAAAGTGTAAGATTTTTTAACGGGGGAGGACTGCCCTGGCGAAGAAGCCTGATTACGAGGGTTTCGGAAAAAGTCATTGGAAATGTTGATAAGCGCAGGGAGTACAGGTGTTTTCCCAGAAACATTTCCAGCGCACTGGTTTGTGGCCGCCTTCTTTCTCCTATGTCCATACCGGATAAAAATTTGAGATGAGCAATCATTTTCTGAAGAAGGATAGAACTTGTTTCGTGGATATCCATCAGTTCACCGTTTATCCGGTACCTGATCAGACCCTTTTGATGAGTGGGGAGAATATGAACATCCGATGCCTGCTTTCTTGCCGCATCCATAAGAAGTTTTTTAGCCCATTGCTCAACATCCATCGGCATCACCAGCCTTTCGTATTTACTCGTTTCGATATACATTATTCTACACATTTTTCCATTTCCCTTCTTTTTTTCTTTCCTGGTGCATATTTTTTTTTGAAAGTGCCATCCTATATTTTGTAGAGCGATGGGGTGTAGCCAAGTGGTAAGGCAATGGACTTTGACTCCGTGATCGTAGGTTCGATCCCTGCCATCCCAACCATACATAAAAAGAGGGCGTTTCATAAGGCACAATGCCTTTGAACCGTCCTCTTTTTTTTCATCATTCAGGCTTACTTCAAAAACTTTTTTCTACTTTTGTTGTATAAGAAAAGCAATCCCTGCCGGAAGCACGGGATTGCTTTTTTGATTATTTTTTAAGTTCGGCTGCATCTTCCTGCAGCTTTTCGCGTGTTTCTTCAATTTCCTGAATGACCTGCTGAGCAAGTTTCTGCCCTTCACCTTTTTCTTCTTCCAGTATATCTTTTACATCCGCAGATAAATCTTCGCTCAGATCAGCTGCCTTGTCTGATAAACGGGATGTTTTATCTGAAACACGGCTCCACTGCTCTTTTGCTGCTTCAGTCCACTCACCGGACTTTTCCTTGGCAAGCTGAGAGTACTCATTACCTCTTTCTTTAGCTGCGTTTGTAAATTCAAGCGTCTTATCCTTCGCAGAATTAGCCTGTTTATTGATATCCTCACGCAATTCTCTTCCTGATTTAGGTGCTGTCAGCATCGCTGCTGAAGCTCCTACAATGCCACCTACAATTGCACCGATAATAAAATCTTTTGTGTCCATTTTACTCATAACCTGGAACCTCCCATTTTTGTTGTCGAAATAGTTAATGTAAAAAACCATTTATTTATCCTTTACCTTAATTTCTACCCGGATAAACAAAATTCCTTTTCTAAAGTAATATTTCTCCTAAAAAGTTATTCTGCACTGTTCGTCAATTTCTATTCAAGCTCAGTCGTAAATACAGCTTATTTTGACAAAAATCTGCTTCTTTTCGATTTCTCACAGATTTGTTTTACAAAAGGACAATTACGTTTTATAATAAAGTGTATTGATTAATGCATACTAAAACAAAGCAAGTTTCCGAGCTACATAAAAGGAGGGATGCATCATGGATCGCATGTTCCGTGTAATCAGCTTCTGGACTGGAATTATGGCCGTTCTCTTTATGGTTGGTGGGATGTACGAAATGGCAATGTTGTTCTTCGGTCAGACTGGGGTATTTTTGGCTCTCAGCTACTTAAACCTGACTGAACGCACATACATCTACATCTTCGGCGCATACTTAACGTTGTTTTTCGTAGGCTTCACTTACTATACCACGTTTATCATGGTACCTGGAGTAGGTCACTAGGCTGTAACATAGTCTTTGAAGAAACCCCGGACAATTGTCCGGGGTTTCTTCAGATTTTGTAGGGATCACGGACAAAATAGGAGTAGTTATGCCTGCTGTTAAGCCCAACCGTCTGCACGTTCACCTGAAAAGCCCCGCTGATACCTCCCGGCTGAACAAGAGACCGAATTCCCCTGTTCTGACGTGCAGGTTCAGAAAAAGGGTTGGCATCTGCTGTTTCCTTTAAAAAAGTAAACAAACCTGCTTTCATCAGAAATGTCCCTTGATTTTCGTGAACGAGCTCCTTCCAACCAGCATCAGCTGCTATGGCTCTGTATGCATCCCACTGCACATGGGAGGTGAGGTCCATGCTTCCAGGATTGGCCAGAGGATCATTTTCCTGCATATGCTTTTTATACCCCCTGAGAGACCCTTCCCTTAACACAGGTTCGCATTTTTCCTCATTTGTATAGCCATAGTCAATTGTAATAACCACCCCTTTCTTTATCCAGGCGGCCACTTCCTCCATCCATTGTTTCATTCTTGGACACACCTCGGTCCTGTGCCCTTCAGGAATATCCGGTCCGTAAGTTTCATACCAGGATCTGACCTTTTCGTTTTCACACAGATGTAAGGATTCTTTAAGTTCTCCCTCATGCAACGTAATAAAAACTTCTTTAAGCTGACTATCACGTACAGCGATCACATGAGCGGGAAGCGCATCTAAAAGCTCATTCGAAAAAACGATTCCTTCTCCTTCATTGCTATGTTCCTTCAACTCATCCATTGATTTTAAAATATGTACAGCAGCTTTATGCAACTTCAGCTTTTTATTTATTTCATTCCGGTGGTAGCCGCTGACCTCAACAATAAAATAGTTCATTTTCTCATAATTCTCGGGAAACGCTTGTTTAATATAATCCAGAAAATGAAGAGCAAACGTACCATCCCCGGCTCCAAATTCCGTGAAAACAAAAGGAAGTTGTTCCTTTTCCAGGACTTCTGTTACAAACAGTCCGATCGTCCACGAAAAAACCGGATGAACATGATTACTCGTAAAAAAATCACCATTTCCGCCAAGCTTCTTCTTTTCGTTTGTATAATAGCCCGTTTTCGGTTCATACAGGCATGTTTCCATGAAAGAATCATAATCGATCCGTTTGTCCGGGCTGTTTTCAATTAATTCTATAAGTCGTTCCTTCATTTACCTTCTCCTCCCTTCTGTTAGAGGTTCGAGGAAGAACAGGTTTATCCTTTAATATCAAACGGATTATTATCAACATTAGCCTTTAAACCTCTTAAAAAATGCCCCGAAAAGTGGGATTCCACCTTCCGGGACAGCTCTCTTGCAGATTTAAAACCCGTTCAAAAACGGATTAGATTCTTTTTCTTCACCAATTGTCGTCGTTGGTCCGTGACCATTGGCTACAATCGTTTCATCGGGCAGTGTCAGCAGCTTTTCATGAATGGACGATAACAATGTGTCTGTATGCCCTCCGGGGAGATCAGTTCTTCCGACGCCTCCCTGAAACAATACGTCTCCAGAGAAAATGACATTCTCCCGGGGCATATAAAAGGATACGCTTCCCGGTGAATGGCCGGGTGTTTCCAGCATGGAAAAAATGAACGGTCCTGCTTTGAGCGTTTCCTCACCGCTGATTGTCTCCACTTCTCCATTAACGCTGATAAGGTCCAATCCCGGAAACTTTCCTGATCCGTTCTTGGATGGGTCGGTGAGCCATTCCTTTTCTTTTTCATGAACGAATACCGGTACATTTACTTCCTCACGAATCTCATTAATTCCACCAATGTGATCAAAGTGCGCATGTGTAAGGACAATGGCTTCCAGAGTCAGTCCTTTTTCTTTCAATACCTCCAGCACTTTAAATCCATCTCCACCGGGGTCTATCATAATTGCCCGATTGTCTTCATTATGTATAAGGTACCCGTTAGTCTGCAGGGGGCCAAGCGGCATCTGCATAATCTTCATTTTCTTCTCCTCCTCATTAATCCAGGCTATGCTTAATCTTGAATTTTTAACATTTTTATAATTAACTTAACAAAGCCAATCTCTTAACTCCTATTGTACTAAAATGAAAAGGTTTTTCCAAAGAAGATGACAAGGACTCGACAAAAAGTGAAAAAACAAGTAAAATAAAAATGCACTTAGGAAAGACTATTTATTGAATGGTTTTCGCAGGACTTTACATACGTTAGGAGGCGAAAGTATGGCCTTTGGGATTATTTGTTTATTAGTAGCGATCTTGTCAGCCCTCGGCTTATTCCGGGAATTAAAGAACAAAAACTTCTTTGCCGTAGGATTCGCAGCGGTTACTGTTGCAGTTTTTGGCTGGTTTTCTGTAATGACAATTTTTTCCTACATCGTCCGTGGTGGCGGCGGAGCAATGTAAACGTGTTTTAGATGTAAAAGAGGATGTCCCTTCCCGGGGCATCCTCTTTTGCTTAATCATCAGTTGTTTGCTTTTTCAGTAACACGTTTTTTCTTTTCCTCCATGGAGTCTTCCTTATCTCTGCGGTCATCAATCCGAATGTTTGTTGCCACTCTCTTAACCCCGTCATGAAACGGCAGTTCGTGAATTTTCCGGAGTACTTCAAAGAGAACAGAGAGTTCGGCTTCAATCACTGTGCTCACGGCGTTCACTTCAAAAGTAAGCTTGCCTTCGTACTCTTTTAAAAGGTCATGAACAGCAGCAATTTGTTCTGATTCACTTGTAGTAGCTTTCCCTACTGGAATAACACTGACATCTGCAGTTACCATTGATATACGCTCCTTTTTATTCGGCTTTCTCTTTTCCCTTACCTTTTGAGGGAACTCTTTAAACACCAGTCTTCTGTAAGAGCGTATGGCAGTGTTTATATGATGTTCCTCCGGTTGTTTTGTGGTAACGTACCGCTGAAGCCAGAACGAAATCCTGAAGAATAAACGGTGAACCATCGTTTCCTTTGTTCTGTTTAGCCAGTAGGTAAGAACAGGCATTAAAATAAGGGCACCTGCTGCTGATACATTAATAACGGTGTGAATCCCAATCCCGCCAATAACAGCCAAACTTGCTGAGAGCAGTGTAAACATGAAGAAATACATCACAATGGCATTGGTTGAACAGTGTCTGTTCGTAATTTCAGCTTTCATAATCTGTTTTCGATTAAGAGCGCTCACCCTGTCCCGGTAACTGAAGACTTTATGTTCCGCTCCGTGATACTTCCTAAGTTCACGGGGAAAGTAAAAGTGTGTGCCTGCCAGAAACAAAAGAATGGCAGCGAGAGGCAGTCCGTCTGTGCCAGGCCCCCCTGCTGCTTCTATGACTGGCGGTCCTAATGTAAATAAAACAAGCAAACCGAGAATGATATGATACCAGAGAGGCATGGAGAGAAAAACCAACTTCCCTGCTGCGGACATTGATTTCCCATTTACCGGCTTTACCCAGGTACGGATTCTTCCGTCTTTTTCATAAGAACAGGCGATATAACGCTTCCCCATAAACATGACGCCCTTTTGAAACGACATTCCCCGGATCACAAGATTATTCCCCCGCAGTTTCAAGTGAGGTTCTTGTTAAGACCCAGTATTGTGTTCCATTGGAGAATGAAACATCCCCCGGTGCCAGAGTCCCGGATTCGAGCGAACTCCCATGGGTCCATGTATGGGCGTACCTTACCTCTCCGTATGCAACATCTTCTTCAGCATCAAAGGTCATGTTTATGGAGCCGCTGTTACCATAGGTCAGATTGTCTTCCATCATATTTGGAAAGGAGAACAAAATCCCTTCTGTACTTTCCTTAATCTCGTCAATTGAATAAATCTCATCAGCTCCCTGCAGAAGCTGCAGTTCCGCTTCGTTCACATCCACACCGACAGGATTGTTATCTTCGTCGTAAAGAATAATTTCGATATAATCAGTGCCGATCACACCATCACCCGGCATGGTTTCCCAGTTCCAGCCTGCAGTTACCCTGTTTTCTGTGTCATCTATATCCAGGTACAATTCCGTTCTTGCATCAAGGTCTTCATTAGTAACCTCATCTGCACCCATGATTGAATAGTAACCAAACGCAAATAATACAATCATGACAGTCAGCGGTAAAAAAATAACTAATTTATTATTCCACATTTACAAATAGCTCCTTTTTATTCTTTCTTTTCATTCACAATTCCGATTAACTGCATGTCCTTATTAAAAAAGTACCGGTAAAAGATGACCGTCACAAGCATAGCCGCCAGAGACACGGAAGCAAAGATGTTAAATAACTTTCTTTCATCCAACGTTTTTCTAGCTGTTATCTATCAGCACTAACGTTCATATTTTAGGTTTAACTTTTTATATCACTCATATGAGAATACGTTCGTTACGATGAGGTTCCACTTACAGTACCTTTTATTCTTTTTTCTGTCATATGCGGTTATCGATTAAGGAAGAAAGTCTCTTGTCTTCAATGTTATCAATATCTGCTTCATTCAGATAATGCCTGTAATCATCATACGTCTTTTCAATCAGCTTTTCCACCCGTTTGATATGAACTGTCATATGTAAGTTCTCCACAAATTTATAGACTTCCTCCTTCATTTCTTTGCTCTTCAGTTTTAAATTGCTCATTGTCTATTAATTTCTTTTCCGCTACTACCGTTTCAACATTTAGTCTATTCTCCACTATTCCTCTAACTTGATTATAGTACCACTTTTTATTCGTCGCTGTTTCCTGACAGGCAGCCTGTGTTTTACAATAACGTAATGAAGGCAGAAGCGCCGCCGCTTCTGCCTTCTGATTTTTTAATTTTACTGTTCAAATATAGTGGAGGCTGTTAACATGAGATATCCTCATAATGGCAGCTTTACTGTACCACTTCATCAGAAAAAGCTCATCAACAAGCCTGCCAGCAGAAGAATGACGGCGCCTCCAAGACGGGAGGCAATCTGTGCGAACGGCATCAACTGCATACGTTTCGCAGCAGAGAGCACCGCAACGTCGCCTGTTCCACCCATATTAGCCATGCAGAGACCTGCAGTGATGCTGGATTCAATCGGGTAGAAGCCAACGAGTCGTCCGATAATACCGGCTCCAAGCATCGCTCCGCCTACAACACCGAAGACAATCAGCACGTATTGCAGCGTCAAGGCATTCAAGACGGCCCCAAGATCTGTATACGCAACCCCGATACCGAAAAGCAGGGCAAGGGTGAAAGCTTTAGCTACAAATTGATACCACTGGCTTGCTCCCTCCACAATTGTGGAAGGAAGCAGGTTCATGATTTTGACTGCTGCTACCAGCAGGATCATGATGGCATATGGATGAATCGGCAGAATAACTCCAAGCAACTGGCCGACGGTGAAAAAAAGCATAGCTGCCAGGACACCGACACCGAGCTTTTTCAGGTCGAATGTCGTCGTCGTTTTTGTTTCTTCAAAACCATCCATGAGTTTACCGTTACCGGTGAGAGTTGGAACACGTTGGCCGAGCTTATGGAGCATGCTTGCCATCACAATGGCAAATACGTTACCAAGAGCCAGAGCCGGAACAAGAATCGAGATATAGTAGCTCGCCGGCTGACCCAGGAATTCGGAATAAACCTGAGCCATTGGAACAGCTCCGGCACCCATACCGCCGCCCATGATCGGCAATGTAATAACGAGAACCGCATCCTGAAGCGTAAATCCGACTATCTGCCCGATAATCGCTGCGAACAGAACTGCCCCGGCAATCGCCCCGAAAATAGGTGCAAAATAACGTAAGCCGATTTTAACGAGCATTTGCGAATTCATGCCGAGAATACTGCCTGTGATGAGTGCTGCAATGTAGAAGTCCAGGAACCCGCCTGTTGTCATGAACTCGTCAACCTGTGTCACCATCGTGTCCGGCAAAATGCCGCTGTACACAAGGTAGGCCGATCCAAAGATCGCCACGATCGCACCGCCGCCGAGATAGCTTTTTACGATTGGGGTGCGGTCGCCAATCCAGCCGAACGCTTCCCCGATAACCATCATGATAAGCAGGCTTCCGATCATCCCCGCCGGCAGCGTCTCCGTGAAGACCGCCGCAAGCGTCAATAATAGTACAACCGCAAATACCGGCAATGGAATATGAAAAACAGAAACCTTTCTCTTTTGCTTTGACTCCTCAGGTAATGTTTGCAAAGACTGCTTTTTAACTGTACGTTCAAGTGCTTCCATGCTGTTTTGCTCCCTTCTGTTTCTCTGCTGCGTTTCCAATGCTTTAGCCACAATCCGTGCCTCAGTAATATCTTCTGACCAGCCGTTCAAAACCCAAAGGAAAATTCGGAAATGTCGAGTAGGTTGTTGATTTGATTTGGAAACCCGATCTGCCCATAGCTCTGCTCCGGCCCGAAGTGTATCGTTTGGTTAAATTTACGGGATGCGCCAGTGTAAAGCCGATCGTACGGTCTTCCATAAGCCGCACCTGCGAGGCTTAACTCCTCCGCGCTCTTTACAGACGCCCTGTTTGTCATTTCTATTTTCCTTTTAATCGTTTGTGTAATTCTACTGCTTCGCTTTTATATCTTTTAATTGTCAAATTCCTCCCTCCCAGGAAAACGCTTTCATTTTAAGTGTTGTTTTAGCGTAAGCTATTTTTTCGCAGAATCCTAGATTGAGTAAATTAACAATTCATTTTGTAAATAAAAAAAGCTGACCGTCCATCGGTCAGCCCGCTTGCTTTATTCTTTTACTCGTTCCAGGAGCTTCTTCTGCTGTTCGTCATCAAGCAGAAACAAATGCTGCGGGCGACCGACCGTACCGTAGATCAATCGTTCCCCAGC
The DNA here is from genome assembly GCF_016901055.1 of Alteribacter salitolerans. NCBI lineage: Bacteria > Bacillati > Bacillota > Bacilli > Caryophanales > Bacillaceae > Alteribacter > Alteribacter salitolerans. The sequence continues at coordinate 126,820 of NZ_JAFEUX010000009.1, forward strand.
CATCCCTGTTTCCGCCATATACTTCAGGTATTTCCGTACTGTCACGCGGGAAATGCCCGTGCCGGCAGCAACATCCTCCGTGGAAAATGCCGGCTTTCCGACTTTTATAATCCCATCAATTACTGTAAGAAACGTATTATCGGAGAGCCCCTTCGGAAGCTCGTCCACCTTTGTTTCGCCCTTGGGAAACCACTGCTCATCCAGCTTCTGCTGATCCAGAACGGTATGCTCTTCGAATAGCTTCCTCCTGCTGCGATATTTCATCATCGCTTCCTGGAACCGTTCAAAATCAAACGGCTTCATGATGTAATCCACTGCGCCGTACCGCATAGCTTTTTTGACTGATCCGGCATCCGACGCTGCCGTAATGAGGATGACATCCCCTTCCCATAAGCTTTCAGCACGAAGCTCCTGAAGCAGTTCCAACCCGTTATCAGCCCCGATGTAGATATCCAGCAGAAGCAGGTCTATCCGTTTATCATTCAGCTGTCTTTTCGCTTCCTCATAAGTATGTGCAGTTCCGGCGGCACGAAAGCCTTCCAGCTTACCTACATAGGAATTGTTCCACTTTGCGACCATTGGATCATCATCCAGAATAAGCACGTTAATCATCGCTTTTCCTCCTGACTTTCATAAGGCAAGGTGACGATAACAGTCGTCCCATGCCCTCTGAGTGTATCAATGGAAATCGTCCCGGAGCAGTCTTGAACCGTCGACCAGACAAGGTAAAGGCCGTATCCCCGGTCACCGCCCTTTGTAGAATACCCTTTCATAAACAGCTTCTCCTGGTCTTCCTCGCTCAGCCCCGATCCGTTATCCCCCACCTCAAGGAGCAGTTCTTTTTCCTTAATGCGAAACATTACTCGAATCATTCTGGTTTCCTGCTGCTGTACCGCTTCTACGGCATTATCGATGAGGTTACCGGCAATTGTAATTAAGTGATGATTCATCTGTGGATCAACAGGGGCAGGTATAACAGAAGGGCAGACTACTTCCATCTGAACCTGCTTTTCACGGGTATAGCTGAGCTTCCCATGCATGAATCCACTGAGGACCGGATCAGCAAACTGTTTCAGCGCGGTATGAGTAGCCGGGGATTCGAGCTCGGTCAGCTCATGGATATAATCCTGCAGCTCCTCATATGCTTCTGTGTGAAGCATTCCCAAAATCACGTGCAGCTTATTTTTCATTTCGTGCGACTGTGCACGGAGCGCTTCACTATAAACCTTTACGCCGGTCAGCTGCTCAGCGAGCGCGTTGATTTCCGTTTTATCTCGGAAGGTTGAGATGGCACCGACAACTTCTTCACCGACAGTCAGGGGCACCCTGTTAATCAGCAGTGTCATTCGTTCCAGGCGCAGTTCTTCGTCCAGCTCCGCCTCTCCAGTCTCCAGCACCCGGTGCAGCCCCGTCTCCGGCAGAAAATCTACCGCTTTTATGCCAACCGGATCCTGATCCAATCCTGCACCCTCAAGCAGCCTTCTCCCAGACTCATTGACAAGCGTCACCACCCCCTCCTGATCAACCGCAATAATGCCTTCCCGGACGGATTGGAGCATCCGGTTCCGCTCCTCAAACGTTCTAGCGATATTCCGCGGCTCCTGTCCGTGCAGGATTCTTCGGACATAAGCGGCAATCAGCACTGCGCCTGTTATGCCGATCGTTAGGCCAAAAAGGGAACTCGTGAGAATAATTCCGTGATTATCCGATAGCAGCTCATCGATTGATTCAATCGAATCTCCCACGGCGACTGCTCCTATCTGCTCTCCATCTCTACTATAAACCGGAGCAAACGAACGTAGAGACTGAGAAAGTGTTCCTTCTGCCACGGAACTATACGTTTCTCCGTTCAGAGCAGGCCCTTCATCTTCCCCTATGAACCGCTCCCCAATTAAACTCTCGTCCGGATGTGAATAGCGCACCGCATTCATGTCCATCACAACAACAAACAAAAGGCCTGATGTTTCCCGCACCCTCTCCGCATACTCCTGCACAGATGCGGCATCATTAGCCTCCAGCCCCGCTATGACCCGCTCCTCCTTCGCAATAAGCTTGGCAAACGTCTGTCCCTTACCTTCCTGTTCTTCCAAAATATTATTCCCCACAGCATGGTTGATCAGCACGTCCGTCATCAGCAACGAGGCACCGACGACAGCGACAACCAGCATGATCATCACCGTCCGCAAAGAAAGTTGCTTTCCCTTCACAGTTTCACCTTCACCTGCCTCTTTCCAGAATGTTAAATTCCTGCTCACTGTAACACAGGTCACTGTCAAAATTACTTATTATCTGAAATTTCACCTTTGAAGTCCGCTGTTACTGTTAACTCTCTTTGTTCCTAGCCTTGAGTTACGATATGTATGACTGGCAGGCAGAAACTGCGGTGCGTTTGTCTATCTCTCATTGACCTGCCTATTCACTCACATACAGTATACATTCATAGTGAACACTGTATCCTCGACTGGGGGTACTCTCGAACCCGCTACCCCGTTCGGCAAACTCCTCTTATGGAAAGCTGAATCGGCTTGGAAGGCTGTTATAACAAAACCAGACCTAATTTTCATTAATCGTCACCATCTGCAGGTTTTTATTAAAGAAAAACCGGTAGAAAATAACTGTCACAAGCATTGCTGCCAGAGATACGGAAGCAAAGATACTCAGAGAAATAACAATCTGATAGCGTATGGCTTCAATCGGCGCAACCCCTCCCAGAATCAAACCTGTCATCATACCAGGTAATTGAACCAATCCTATTGTTTTTAAGCCATCCACGTTTGGTATCATGGCTGCTTTTACAATTCTGCGGATCAGGATTGTGGAAGCTTGCTCGGGCTTTGCACCAAGTGACAAGGCAGCAACGATCTTGCCTTTTGCTTCTTTAAATTCACTTTTCATTCTCTCAAGAGCGAGCCCTATTGCAATCATACTGTTTCCAATGACCATCCCGCTCATTGGTATAACCTGGTCCGGCTCGAAGTTAATCATATCAAAGCCAAGCCACATTGCCAGGATCAGTAGCTGGACGCCCACAATGACCGAAAAAATTACCGGTCTCAGAAAAGGAATGCCTTCCCCTTTTTTACTTGCATGGAAAGTGGCAACGGTGACCATGACAACCAACATTAGTGATATTCCGATCAAAGGCGGCAGTGAAAATAAATATGTAAGCACATACCCGATAATAACGAGCTGCAGTACCCCTCTGAATGACGACCAGGCAATGGATCTGCTTAAACCAAGTGAATAAATATAGGAAAGAGATACGGGAATGAGAACAAAAAAAATCAACAGAAACATGGATAAGTTTGAAATCTCAGGTGTCATATTCTCACTCCTTCAAAAAATACTTCAGTGATTCTGTCTTCGGGTTGTTAAACAGGTCTTCGGTTTTGCCGCTTTCAACGATCGTCCCTTCTTCCATGTACACTGTCCGGTCCCCAAGGCGTTTTGCCTGAGCAACATCATGTGTAACCATGACAACTGCATGAACCTTATCAGGAACGAGACCCAGCAGGAACTCTTCAATTAATTCAACATTTTTCAGGTCAAGAGCGCTTGTCACTTCATCAAGGAGCAGGATATCCGGTTTATTGGCAAGTGTCCTGGCAAGTGCAACGCGTTGTTTTTCGCCACCGGATAAATCTTCCACATCTCTGCTAAGATACTCTTCCGGCAGCTGGACGTTCTTTAACAGACGGAGACCCATATCTTCTTCCCATTCACCGAACAATTCAGGTCCATACTTAAGATTATCTTCCACTGTCCCATCAAATAATGATGAGGACTGAAACACCATACCCACAGACTTTCTGAGGGAGGTAATATCATATTCTTTTACATCCTTTCCTCTGTAAAAGATTCTGCCTTTGTCGGGATCATTTAACCGGTTTAATAACATTAACAGGCTGCTTTTGCCTGCACCTGAAGAGCCTATCAGCGTTATAATTTCTCCTTTAAAAACATCAAAAGAGATATCACGCAAAATCTTTGTGCTAACGTGGTCTGCTTTGATGATAAGATTTGTGTCTTCCATATCATTTCACCTTTTTTCCTTAATTCGTTAATAGTATACCTGTTTTGATATGTTTGAGCCAAAAACAATGGACTCCTAATTATTAAAAAAGGGCTCACAGGAGACAACCCATGCAATCAGCATAAATCATCCAGTGAGTTTGCAGAACCTGATACAAAAAGAAAGAGGCTGGGACAGAAGTGTTTTGTCAACGAGAATCCGAACGAACAAATGAGGTGCAAATACATGGCTCCTGAAATATACTCCCCCTTTTCGCGGGAAGCGGGTTACCCTCCTCCAGCTTTCCTGATTCTTCCTCTGCCAGCTAACCTGAGAAGCTGACTAATCGAAGCAACTCGTCGCATTTTCAAAAAGTAAGCGCTCGTCACTGTGGGGTCTCACCTTTGCTTTTCAGAAGGCACTGAAAAAGTTCGATCTTTAACTTTTCCAGTGCCTTCTAAGCAATGAGCGTAACGGTTGCCATTTTTTAAAGCCTGATATGAGTGGGTTTCTCGTATCAGGCGCGCATCCGCTGAAGCCATTGCGACTCAAATAAAAGCCACTTAAAAAGTTGTTTTGTACTTTTTCAGTGGCTTCCTTTTAATCCCGCAGGAATCTGCGTATATTTCATCCTCTATGTTATCGCATTGTTCGGAATCTCAGCTAAACACTTTCTTTATGTCCCAGCCTCTTTCATTTATGTTAATCATTATCCTTTTTCCTTAACGAGCCAGGCAGCACCGATCACTCCAGCGTCGTTACCAAGGCGGGCAACCTGGAATGTCGTTTCTTCAGCAATTTTCGGGAGTGCAAAGCGGTCAAAGTGCGGCCGAAGTGCGTTTAACAGCTTTTCTTCTGCTTTAGATACTCCTCCGCCTATAACAATAACATTCGGATTAAGGCTGTTTGCAAGATTCCCAATTGCAAGGCCCAGGTGGTACATCGCTTCATGAATAACCTCTTTCGCACTTTGGTCATTCTTCTCTGCTGCATCAAACACATCTTTCGCTGTTACCATTCCGGTGTTTTCAAACTGGTCAAACAGTGCTCCGGCTTTACTGGCTTCAATTTTTTCCATGGCAAGTCTAACTATTCCGGTGGCAGAACTTACGGTTTCAAGACATCCGGTTTTTCCGCAGTTACAAGGGGCTCCCCCTTCAGGAACGGAAGTGATATGACCAATCTCACCGGCCATTCCGTACGCTCCATGAAGGACGAAACCTTCAGAAATGATGCCGCCGCCTACACCAGTTCCAAGAGTTACACAAAGCATATTTTTCGCACCGTCCCCGGCACCTTTCCACATCTCTCCGGCAGCAGCCAGATTGGCATCGTTGTCAGCAAAAACAGGAACCCCGGTTTCTTTTTCAAGGCGTTCCTTTAATGGATAGTTTCTCCAGCCGATATTAACGGCCTGATAGATAAACCCCGTATCTGCTTCAATAAAACCAGGGGCCCCTACACCAATCCCTTTGATGTCTTTAAAGCCTGCATCAAGGGAATAAAGCTTGTCCTCCAATGCTGAAGCAATATGTCCCGGGATGTGATGACCTGAATCACTTATATCAGTAGGAACTTCCCACTTCGTTATAAAGCTTCCGGCTTCATCTAATATGGCAAGTTTAATTGTTGTTCCGCCTACGTCCACGCCGGCAAGCCAGTTTTTGTTTTCCATATGTATCATCCTTTTTTCTATGCTGTTTACACAAATATTGTATCACGATTTTATGTTTTTTCTTATGTTTATCTTTACTGGTCATGACTGAAACCCCTGCCCGTCTGAAGGGAAACGTGATGGTTTCAAGGGATTTCACTATTCTTTGCAGCAGACTCCGTGACATGGGCCCAGGATCATCCTGGCCCCGTAAAAGCAGAACCCGGTTACCTGCGTGCTATCCGGCTTTTCTCCTGTTTGATGATCATTTTTGCCTGCAGATAGTCGTTATTATCAATCATGTTCATTTTATGAAGCTCCCCCAGTTCTTCTCCCATAAGGTCAAGATCATCAGAACGATCACCAGTATAGATGATTGTCCCAAAGCGTTTAAGTAACTGCTGTATGTCAAAATAGGTTTTCATTTTTATCCTCCGTCAGCCTCTGATCATCATTTATTATACCAGTTTTAAAACGGCGATAAAAACAAATAGAAGGATCGGTACATATTGAACAAGAAAGCGAAACTCCATTAAATTCTTTAACCGCCAGACAAGCCAGGCACTGCTCACCACGCCAACAGCAAAAACGACTGTAAACAACACGATGAACCACTTTGAGAAGCCTGCAATGCCGATTTCGAAACCGAGAAAGAAAAAGAATACCGCGAGTACACCCCAGTGCAAAAGTCCTCTCGTAGGAATGTAACCGAAGGATGGGTGATAGGTACGAAAGAAAAAAACCGCAAGAATAACAGAAACAAAAGAGATAAGCCCTTTTAACAGTGGATCAGGGAACCAGAGCCAACCTCCCAGCAGCATGCCGATCCATACGAAAAAAAAGAAAATCAGCCCTGTTACAGTGAATATCATCTGCCAGGAGAAGACGAGCTTGGCGGTAAGTAACGAACCGACGGCAACTCCTGTTAATAAAATAAAAAATGTAAATACGATGACTTCAATCATTGGTAAGCCCCCCTCGGTTATGTGTATGAATGAAAGCCGCCGTTAAGGACAAGAATTTGTATTGTAAGGACTCGAGAAAAACTGGTATAATGAGGATGTAAAAAGATTGAGAAGTACTGAGCAAACTCAAGACAGAAACGGGGAATTACTATGTCAGAGGAAAAATTAAAAGAAGTACTCAAGCAAGGCATCTATGGTTCACCTGAAATCCGGCCGGATGAGCGAAAGCTTTTTCTTTCCACATTAAGAGAGCGGGTCTACCTTGCCCTTACGAACAGACAGGTGCGCGAGCGTGGAATGTATGATCAGGCACTGCGTATGATGAAAAATCATTCTGATGTAACGATGTATATAAATGGCTCACTTAATTATCCTTCCTATTCTAATTATGTAAAGGAAGCGAATAAGAATGGCGTCCAGTTTACGATTGTAAACGACGGAAAAGATTCTCCTGTCGGTCTCGTTCTGGCTTCTTGTACAGCAGTTGAAAAAGAGAAAATCTTTATTACAGACGAATTGTATGAACGTGATATGGGTAATGGGTAATGGGTGATGAAAATGCAGAAAGCTGACTCCGCAAAAGGTGCGTGAGTCAGCTTTTTTATTTGTCCGGATCGATAGGGTGGATTGATCTGGGACGGCGGTTCTTTAATGGCATGGGAGCTCTGAAAACCACATCCCTTAACCCTCTGAGGTTTAATGGCAGGAACGGCCAGAAATAAGGTGTATCGAAAGAGCGCATACCGGCAAGCAGCAGGATAAGCAGTGTCGTACCGATAATGTATCCGGGTACGTGAAAAAAAGCGCATAAAAGCAGAAGGGCAATTCTCATCAGACGGTTTGCCAGACTCATCTCATAGCTTGGTGTCGCAAATGAGCCTACTGCGGAAATAGCAAGGTAGAGAACCACTTCATGAGAAAATAGCCCGACTTCAATCGCCACTTCCCCTATCAGAATGGCAGCAACAAGCCCAAGGGCGGTAGCAAGAGCCGACGGTGTATGAATAGCTGCCATCCTGAGCATCTCAATTCCGATTTCAGCCAGGAGAAACTGGCCGATCAATGGTACTTCCCCAGGTTCATCAATACCAATATAGGAAAGCCCATCTGGCAGAAGATCAGCGTTTTGAGCGAATAAAAACCACAGGGGAAGTAAAAAAATACTTGTCCAGACAGCCGCAAAACGAACCATCCTTAAGGCACTTCCCACTATAGGCTTTTGGCGGTATTCTTCAGCATGCTGAAGGTGGTGCCAAAATGTTGTCGGCGTAATAATAACACTCGGTGATCCGTCTACAGTAATAAGAACGTGTCCTTCCAGCACGTGTGAGGCGGCAACATCGGGGCGTTCTGTGTACCTCACAACCGGGTAGGGATTCTTATGCTGTCCGAACAAATACTCTTCGATGGTCTTATCCCCCATAGGAAGTCCGTCAGTGTCAATTTCATCAAGGCTGCTCTTAATATATTCAATAAGTTCATGATCAGCAATATCTGCGAGATACGTAATACACACGTCACTCATAGACCTGCGCCCAATTCTGATATATTCATTTCGCAGGTTCCGGTCGCGGATCCGCCTTCTTACCAGTCCTGCATTAAAAACCATTGTTTCAACAAAACCGTCCCTTGAGCCGCGAATGACCTGTTCGGAATCCGGCTCAGAAGGTCCTCTGATTTCATATTCACGGGTATCAATAACAAGTGCCTCGGACTGACCATCGATAAGGAGGACAGCAGGACCGGACAAAATCTCAACCAAAGCTTCTTCGAGATCATCTACTTTTTCAAGCTCTATGTACGGTATCCGTGATTTGAGAAGGTGATCAAGAATATTATCTTTTGTTGCACCGTCGATATGGTTTAATTCTCTTTGTATCTGAGTAAGAGCGTCGTCCTTTGCAAAACCGTCGACTGTGTATAGAGCCATTTCAATACCGTCATATTCGAGATCAAGGTTGATCAAATCAAAACTCTTATCAACCGCGAGCTCTCTGTTAAGATAATCAATATTTTCTTTCAGACATGGTGAAACCGGTTGTTTCTTTGGCAGCTTCTTCATTTAAATCCCTCCTCCCTTCACCTCATTTTCTGCCAAAACCACCTTTTCAATGCAAAAAATAAAATAAACCCCTTAATTATTACAAGGGGTCAGACCCTGAACAGTTGTTCAGGTAAGGAAAGCCTGTAAAATAGCGATTTCTGATTTTACAGGGTCTGACCCTTTGTAATATAAGGCAAAACAAAAAGGCGGTCCGGGATGGCTGAATACCTTTCCGGACCGCCTGCTTCGGCGCTTTTTATAGTTGTTATCGAAGCTTCAGTACAACTAATGCTTCACTTAGCTTAGGACGGATTCCTCCGTTCAATCTCTTCCTGAAGCTCTCTGAACTGACTGTTATCAGGGTCCAAAGACACTGCCCGCTCTACGGAATCCTTAGCTACTTCAATTTTGCCGGTCTGATAGTAGACCAGAGCCAGGTTATAATGAGCCGGAGCAAAATCCTGATCGAGTTCAATGGCTTTCTTGAAATATGGCTCAGCTTCATCGAGCTGATCCTCCATTGCATATGTATTCCCTAAAAGGAAATACACCTCTTTCATTTGGACTCCGCCCTCCACAGCCAGAGTCAGGTAACGCCTTGCTTCGTCATACTCCTCTTCCTGAAAGTACTCCTGACCAATCTGAGCATACGCAAGAGATCCGCTTCCATCTGACGGCTTTGTATAACCGTAAACCATTAAAGCAAAAATTCCAATTACAGTAATCCCCAAAGCCGCAAGCCTTCTTCCTGTATTGAAAGAAGATCTGGGAAGGTTCACTATTGCCGAAGCAAAAAAGCCGCCAACAAGTCCGCCTATATGTGCCCCGTTATCAATCATCGGGACAAGGAATCCCAGACTGAGGTTAATGATGAGGATGACAATGACGTTCATTCCCATCGTTCTGAAAAACAGTCGTTTATGTTTAAGGCCAAAGTAGAGAAGTGCCCCAAAGCAACCAAAAATAGCACCACTGGCCCCGGCAGAAACCTGCTCATTAAAGGCAAAGCTCGCTACAGACCCTGAAAGTCCGGCTACAGCATAAATGATGATGAAACGACCTGTGCCAAAAATCCGTTCCACTGCCCCGCCTAAATAAAAAAGCGCAAGGGAATTCATAAACAAATGGAGAAAACCGATGTGTAAAAACATAGCGCTGAAAAAGCGCCACCATTCTCCGTCATGAATAAGAGGGTTGAATTTAGCACCGAACTTAATAAGAGTACGAATATCCGTGGATGATCCTTCCCGTTCGACTAAAGCAAACATGCCCAGGATTGCAGCCAGCAGCAGGAAAGTAAATACCGGTTTACCGTATAAAAAAAGACTTCTTTCATCTTCAATCCGTTTGTCCTCTGCCTTTTTCACCTGACGCCGGAGCATTCTTACCATCTCGTCTTCCTCTTCAATCATTCCGGGAGGCAGGAAATCCGGCATCTCTTTTAACTTCCATTCTGTAGCAAGAGGAAACATCACTGTCTGCAGCGTATCCTCCGTGAGCAGTATGGTTCTCATCTGCTGCTTTCCTCCGGCAGTGAGAGGAAGCGGCCGGTCGGTTAACTCTTCCCATGAGTCAACCGGTGGATACGTGGAAACAATCAAACTGATTACATTTGCCTGCCTGAGGCCCAGTTTTTTTCTGACCTGCTTAGCTTTTTGTTCCGTTTCCTTTATATCCGAGCGCAGCTCCCTTGACCAGTCCAAATCCTTTCTGCATATACGGATAATCTGATATGGTTCTTTTCTGTCGTCTTCAAGCCACGCTTCCCGGTCACTCTTTGAAAGGTGAACGACCCGCATTCCTTCTTTATTAACGAGATGATAAAGCAGCTCCCAAAACCTAAGCTGCTGAGTGAGGAGACTCATTCACCGACCTCCTTCTCGATCACCTGCTTTACTTGTAACAAAGTGTTACACTCAGCCACCGGTGAATGCTCTGTTGTTCTTTTTTCGCCTCTTGAATTCAGGAAGATACTGTCCCAGCCAGCTTCGATGGCTCCGATAACATCATGCTTCCATGAATCTCCTACAAACAGAACAGGTTCCTGCAGACCGAACCTTTCTTTTGCAAGCATGAAAATCCTTTTATCCGGTTTGGCCACATCAACCTCTTCACTCACAATCATCTGATGGTCAGAAACCCACTTTGCTATACCTAGTTTTTGCAATTTATTATATTGTGTATCTGCTGTACCATTTGTAATGATTCCTATCTTCATCTTATGCTTTCTGAGAAACGAGAGAAGTGATTCCAGTCCTTCGTAGGGGATGCTGTAGTCATCAACAATAGCGTAGTATCGTTCATGAAACCAATCAGCATCTATTTCTGTAAAAGGAAGCTCAAGTTCTTTTACCGTTTCCAAAAATCGAAGCCGCCTGTACTCTTTGGGCGACACCTCTCTTTTTTCAAACGATTCCCAGTAACGATCACTGTTATGCTTGAAAAGCGGGAAGAACTCGTCAAAGGAAACGTTCTTCACATGCGATATACCGTTCATTAGTTCATGAAAGCATTGCTCTATGGCAAGCTTAAACGCCTGTTCATGACTGAATAATGTATTATCTAAATCAAAGCAGACACTGTTCCATTTCATTTGTTATCCCCCCTTGTCATTATATCAAGGTAAGATGCGGTTTACGAAGATTCATGCTTTATTTCAATATTTACAGCACTCTAAAACGTACGCTCATCGCATTCCCATTTCCCAAGGGTGCCCGGTGAGCTTATCATGCTCTGTGAAGCCACTTATAAAGTCCATTTTTCTTATAAAAGACTCTGCTGGAGTTTGCCGGCACCGTCACGGAAAGCAAAGGGCGCGTAGGCTTCACATCGTTATATAATGACCCTTAACACAGCCATGTTTTAAAAAACAGAAAAGAAGCCCTGAACCATTCAGGACCTCCTTCATGTTAATCAGCGCAGCACCTGTGATACCATCCGGTCTCTTACTGCAGGAATTCTCATAACTGAACTGACTGCCAGCCGGCGTAACCAAGCACGCTTTAAAAAAGCATTGATTACACGGTACCGTATGCGATAAAGAAACAAACCTCCGATAAAAGCGCCAAGAATCACCCATATGCGATTATCCACGCCCATCCCTCCTTCTTTTTTATAGGATGGATTGGATTGACAAAGTTATCCGCTGTAATGCCCTACAGGAAAAAACTTCCATGATGTTTATTTTATCATGTCATGAACAGGCTGCATGGCTTTTTTTAACGTTGATGCAGACTCCTGAAGCTGCTGCATCTCTTCTTTATTTAAGTCGATTTCAACCACCCGCTCGATACCGTTTTTATTCACGACGGCAGGTACTCCGATATAGAGATCACGAAGACCATATTCCCCCTCCAGAAGAGTGGAAACGGTCAGGATGGAATTCTCATTGCGTAAGATGGCTTTTGTCAGTCGTATTAATCCAAGAGCAATCGCATAATGAGTTGCTCCTTTTCTTTCGATAATATCATAGGCTGCATCCCTTACATTAACGAAAATCTGATCGAGATCTTCCTGAGACGCATCAGGTTTGTATTTTTCAATATAGCGATCCAGTGGTTCGAGACCTACACGAGCCTGGCTCCAGACTGGAAGCTCGGTATCACCATGCTCCCCCAGGATATAGGCATGAATGTTTCTTACATCAAGATTTAAATAGTCGCTGAGTAGAAACCTGAACCGTGCACTGTCCAGAATAGTACCTGAACCGATGACTCTTTCCATCGGCAGACCCGAGAACTTCCAGGTGGCATAGGACAAAATATCAACCGGGTTTGTTGCAACAATGAATATACCGTTAAAGCCACTTCCCATCACTTCATCTACGATTGATTTAAAGATCACAGCATTTTTTTCGATCAAGTCAAGCCTTGTTTCACCTGGTTTTTGATTAGCACCGGCTGTGATCACAACAATATCCGCTTCACTGCAGTCCTGATAATCTCCAGCCCATATTTTCATAGGAGATCCAAAAGGCAGACCGTGGTTTAAATCCATCGCATCCCCCTCTGCTTTCGCTTTATTGAGATCAATTAACACCATTTCATCTGCCACATTTTGATTGATTAATGCAAAAGCATAACTTGAACCTACAAAACCTGTACCAATAACAGCAACTCTGGTTGTTTTGTTTCCATATTGTGTTTGCAAGATAACTCCACCTTCCCTGATTCGATTCAATCTGGTTTATTAAATCCAATCCCGTTGTATCGAATTTCGATTACCCGGGCACCATTACCTGCAAAAAATCGGATTTACTTGCTTCGGGTGCCTCCACTTAGATTGTACATTATTTCACAATCTCATAAAACAAAAAACGAAGGTATTGTTTGACAACTTTTTGTCCAACCTCCGTTTTGTTCGTATTAGCTTCCGATATATTTTGCGTAAATTACTTTTGCTTCCTGCTCCTCTTCCGTTCCCTGCACAAGGGTCCGTCCATCCGGAAAGAGAACGAGGGTAATCTTTCCTTCCAATTGCACTCTTACGAGGAACGGGGTCTTTTTAACTTCCCCGAGATGTTCAAGACGCTTTGCCCAGTAGGAAAGATCAAAGGGTTCTCTTCCTTCGATTTGAACCGTATCTCTTCCGCACAGCGTGGAAATTCCAGGTCCTCCACCACCGGTCAGTGAAGGATAATCTTTTTTAGTACACGTTACACAATCATCTTTTTGTTTCATTTTCATCTCAAAACGATGGTTTCTCCAGATATCAAAGGTAAGAAGTGTTTTTCTAACTTCCTTTTCATTACCTGTGAGAATTTTTAATGCTTCCACCGTCTGATAGCTTGCAGCAATATCCACAGCAGGGGACAGCACCCCTGTTGTGTCACATGTTTCTCCGGTACCCGATGACGGAGAAATCATGCAGCGGAGACACGGAGTAATACCGGGGATGAAAGTGGCCTGCATTCCCCGCGAGCTGACTGCCCCGCCATATATGTATGGAATGCCAAGCTTATATGCCGCATCATTTAAAAGAAAACGGGTATCAAGGTTGTCTGTACCGTCTAAAACGATATGCGAACTATGAAGAAGAGATAAGACATTTTCATGCGTCACGTCTGTTATATAACCCTTGATATTAACTTCAGCATTCATCTTCTTAAGGCGCCGCTCTGCTGCTGCAGCTTTGGGAACCATCTCCCTGGCATCTTCCTCATCAAAGAGCATTTGTCTATGAAGATTGCTGAATTCCACGTAGTCTCTGTCTGCAAAAGAAACAGAACCTACACCTGCACGCACAAGATGGTTGGCAAGAACCGAACCAAGGGCGCCCATACCAACAATGAATACTTCTTTATCAGCGAGTCTTTCCTGACCGGCTCTTCCGATCGGATCAAACAATTCCTGTCTTGAATAACGATTTGAAATGTTTTGCAATCCTCCCACCTCATTTTAGATGATCACGTACACAATCCACGTAATAAAAACGGCAGAGGCTGTACAAAGATGGTTAACAACGTCATTGTTTATAAATGACACGCCTCTGATCCTGACAGTACGATACCCGCAATGGCGCGTTCTTTCTGTTTTCTCCCCGCACCCGGGACACTCGTATAACGCTTGTATCGTTCCCCCTGCTATTGTATCAATCAATTGAGCAGTAAAACCAATCACTGAAATGAGAACAAACGTATAAATGGTAAACGGTTCTTCGCTCAGAAACATAAACAGGAATGAAGAAACACCTATTATTAAACTTCCAGCTGCCGCTCCTAAAGTCCCAATGACTGACACAGCACCGGACTGCCCTTTTACAGCTGGTTTAAGTCTGATTAAATCAAGAGGACACCTTTTGCTCAGACGACCGAATTCCGACGCCCACGTGTCACTGGTAGCAGCAGCAAAACCACTCAAAAAAGCAATGAGCCAGACACTGTCCCCGGTAAAAAGATAAAAGACAGCACAAACAGCAGGCCATCCTCCATTGGCAAGGACCTGCCTTGCATCCCGGCGATTACCTTTTTCTTCTATTGTATTACTCTCAACTCTCTTATCAAGCACTTTCCCCAGAACCGAAGACGTGAGAAAAAAGACAGCAAGGATTAACAGTCCATACAAATCAAAGGCAACGCCAATCAGCAAAGCTACCAAAAGAGCCATTAATGTCCCGCTGTTTGTGAGTGACCCTTTAAACCGGGCTCCTGCTGCCAGGAGAAAAATACCCGCAACGGTCAGCACACTCATGGGCGAATAAACCTTTTTTCGGTTATGATCGACTTTACTGCTATATCATGTTCCTCCGTGGGCAGATTTGCCCTTAATTGAATTTCATAGGCAAGAGAACATGTGTACAGGCTGGGGTTTCCTGAAAGAAGACGGTCATAATAGCCTCCACCGTACCCGATTCTGTATCCCTTGTCTGAATACACGATTCCCGGTACAAGAAGAAAATCAAGATCATCTTCGTTCACCTTTTTGCACTTCAGCGGGTCCGGCTCCTTCAGACCGTAAAAACTGTCCTCTAACTGTTCAAGTGAGGTTATGTGATAAAAGATCAACGTTTTTTTATCCGGATCACACTTCGGTGCAGCCATCTGTTTGTTCTCTTCGAGGCCTCTTGCGAAAATCTCGTATGTATCAATTTCACGGCCGACAGAAAGAGTAATCCCTACATTCCCTGCACGCTTCCATTCAGGCTGTTCAAAAAGTATATTATGTATTTTGCTTGTTTTTAAGGCAAGATCTTCGGGGTCTTCTTTACTCAGGTGACGTTTCACCTCATCGCGCATCAGGCGCTTTACTTCTTTAGCCTCCATCAGTGACACCTCATTTCACAGCTCCGTAATAATCTGTTGCTCAATTGCATCCTGAATCTTACACACATACACAGCTATCTTGCCTGACCCTGTTCTTTTATCATTATACTAAAAAAAGCGACTTATTAAAGTCGCTTTCAGGCTGTTGAGAAAGTCTTTTCTCAACAGCCTTTTCTTTTTGTGTTTAATAATCCAACTATTCAGATATTTATAGTACACTAATAATAAAGGGTCTAGTATGAATTGCACATAAAAGCAGAGATCCTGCATCCGCTTCAGACGGACGCTTTCCGCGGGCAACGCTTCAGCCTCCTCACTCCGTTGCGGGGTCTTCAGCTGTTGCTTTTCCCGCTGGAGTCGCCGTCTTCCGCTACTGCCTACTATTATA